>JBLHLU010000134.1:0-10023 GCA_047623385.1 Paraglaciecola psychrophila | reverse complement strand
GTGCGGCCAAAAGTAATGCTGTATACCAAGCTTATAATAAGGCTATGGCGCAGGTGCGTCAGCAACCCAGTTACGAAGTACCTGAACATTTGCGCAACGCGCCGACCAATTTGATGAAAGATATGGGTTATGGCGGTGACTATCGTTATGCCCACGACGAGCCCGATGCCTTTGCCGCCGGGGAAAATTATTTGCCTGAGCCACTACAGCACACGCGCTACTACACGCCCGTTGATCGCGGTTTAGAAAAAAAAATTGGCAGCAAACTAGATTACCTGCGTCAACTCGATCAAGCCAGCGCTCAAAAACGCTACCGCTGAGCCGGGTAAATAATAGCTAAAGGTCAACTATGAATAATCTGTTAATGATTGCAGTGGGTGGGGCATTGGGTGCTGTCAGTCGCTACGGGGTGGGGAACATAGTCAACAGTTTTTTACAGCAAAAATACCCACTGAATCATTTTCCTTTTGCGACGTTGGCGGTGAACTTTTTTGGTTCGTTTTTTATCGGTATACTGTATGTATTAATAGTAGAGCAGGCAGCAATTCATCAAGATTGGCGCAATGTGCTTATGGTGGGTGTGTTGGGCTCTTTTACTACCTTTTCTACGTTTTCGCTGGAAACTGTTAATTTACTGGAAAACGGTCATATAGCCACAGCCCTGGGTTATATGATCAGTAGTTTGCTGTGTTGCATCGTCGGGGTTTGGATTGCGATGACCGTAACAAGATTATTATAATACCGATAACAGCCAGCGCTGCAGTTGGCCTAGAGAACCCCTTTTTTATCCTTATAACAGGACTTCGTTAGAATGCTCGACATTAAAGTGATTAGAGAAAACCCCCAAGCCATTGCCGACCGGCTAAAAGTTAAACGTTACGATTTTGATGTGGCGCTATTTTTAAAGCTCGATAGCGAAAGAAAAGAGGCCGATACTCAAAGCCAAAACTTGTTGGCTGAGCGTAAGCAAGCCTCAAAAAAAGTCGGTGAACTGATTAAAAGTGGGGTGCCTGTCGACGAGGCGAAACGCACGGTCAATGAGACTTTGGCGAAAATTGAGAGTCAGTTAGAGACCTTTAAGGCCGCTGCGCAAAAGGCCGGCGATGCCCTTAATACATTAGTGATGAGCATCCCTAATGTACCGGACGTTAAGGTGCCAGCCGGTAACGATGAAGCGGACAATATTGAAGTGCTGAGCTGGGGTTCAGCCAAGACCTTTAACTACAATGCGCTGGATCATGTCGACCTCGGCGAGAATATCGGTGGTCTAGATTTCGAGCTGGGAGCCAAGATTACCGGTTCTCGTTTTGTTGTTATGCAGGGCGCAATCGCCAAATTACACCGCGCGCTGACCCAATTTATGCTCGACACACATATTAACGAGCATGACTATACCGAGATCAATGTACCGCTTATTGTCAACGCCGACTCTCTGCGGGGTACTGGTCAACTGCCAAAATTTGAGGAAGACTTGTTCAAGTTAGAAGGCGATCAAGATTATTACCTTATTCCTACCGCAGAAGTGCCGGTAACAAATGTGGTTCGAGACCGCATTTTAGAGCATAAAGAGTTGGGCGAAGAGCTGCGCTATGTATGTTATAGCCCCTGCTTTCGCAGTGAGGCTGGCAGCTATGGTCGGGACACTCGGGGCATGATTCGCCAGCATCAGTTCGAGAAAATTGAAATGGTAAAAATGGTACGGGCCCAGCACTCCGACGATGCGCTAGAATCATTGACCAACAATGCCGAGGCTATTTTACAAAAACTGAAGTTGCCTTACCGCAAAGTCATTCTGTGTGGCGGCGACTTGGGTTTCTCCGCGCAAAAAACGTATGACTTAGAGGTGTGGCTGCCGGGTCAGGAGAAATATCGAGAAATATCTTCCTGCAGTAACTTCGGCGATTACCAAGCCCGACGGATGATGGCCCGCTGTCGTAATTTGGACACCGGCAAACCGGAATTTCTACACACCGTTAACGGTTCTGGGCTGGCAGTGGGCAGAACCTTAGTGGCGGTAATGGAAAACTATCAACAAGAAGACGGCACAGTCGAAATCCCCGAGGTTTTACTGTCCTATATGGGCGGGATCACTAGGTTGCAATAATGGAGTTTTTACCGTTATTTTTCAAACTGCATGATCGCCCCTGTCTATTGGTTGGGGGCGGCTCTATTGCTCTGCGCAAGGCTAACTTACTGGCGTCAGCGGGGGCTAAGGTATCGGTAGTCAGCTTGACTATTGACCCGCAGCTACAAGCTTTGCTCGATCAATCAGGTGGACACTATTATTGCGGTCACTACAGTGCTGAGCACCTAACGGGCATGGAGTTAGTTGTTGCCGCTACCGATAACCCGGGTGTTAATAAACAGGTCTGCAGCGATGCCCGAGCACGCCAGCTGCCGGTCAATGTGGTAGACCAGCCGGCGCTGTGCAGTTTTATTTTCCCCGCTATTATTGATCGCTCGCCCTTGGTGGTGGCGGTGTCTAGCGGTGGCCAATCGCCGGTATTGGCAAGGCTATTGCGATCAAAGCTTGAATCGAGTATTCCCGCTGCTTATGGGCAGTTGGCCAGCTTAGTCGGTGAGTTTCGTTCAGCAGTGAAGGCACGCTTCAAGCATATCGACGATCGGCGCGCGTTCTGGGAGCGGCTGTTGGACGGCCCGGTGGCAGAAATGGTGTTCGCTGGGCGCAGCGAACGCGCCAAAGCGCTTATAACCAATGAGTTGGAGCGCGATCAGGTAACCGGGGGCGGAGAGGTTTTTCTAGTCGGTGCTGGGCCGGGCGACCCGGATTTACTCACCTTCAAGGCGCTTAGACTGATGCAAAGAGCCGATGTGGTGTTATATGACCGCTTAGTAGCCGAACCGATACTGAATATGGTGCGCCGGGACGCCGAGCGCATCAATGTGGGCTAAACAGGGCAAAAAAGTGGTGCGTTTAAAGGGCGGCGATCCTTTCATTTTCGGTCGCGGTGGCGAAGAGATTGAGTTGTTGGCGCAAGAAGGTATACCCTTTCAAGTGGTGCCCGGCGTCACTGCGGCCTCTGGCTGTGCTGCTTATGCGGGCATTCCTTTAACCCACCGGGACTACGCCCAGTCAGTGCGCTTTTTGACCGGCCATCTCAAAGACGGTAGCTGCGATTTACCCTGGCCTGAATTGGTGGCCACCGGTCAAACCCTAGTATTTTATATGGGGCTGTTGGGTTTAGAGATCATCTGCCAGCAACTGCGAGCCCACGGGCGGGCTGACGATACCCCGATAGCGTTGGTACAACAGGGTACAACCATAAATCAACGGGTGTTAACCGGCACCTTGCAAACCCTGCCAGGGCTCGTGGCACAGCAAAAAATTGAACCGCCGACGCTGCTAATTGTCGGTGAAGTGGTTAATTTACGGCAGCAACTCAATTGGTACGAAAACCGAGTCGTTAGCGAATTTGATGGTCAATAACTGTGCGTTGCTGTTTGCTGCACATTGCGGTGTGGCGCGGCATAGTCCAGCAGAATAACTAAAGATCAAGCAGACTTGGCCGATAGCGGTAGAAAGGGGACTATTATGGTGAACATGCCACCTATCTACCACGCTAATATCAATACGGTAAGCCGCATCCAGCGCAACAAAGTGCAGGCGGCAGTCGGAACGCCTGGGCAAAGTATTAATCCTGGGGATCGACGTAACATGTTGGATCGACGCCGAGCAAAATCTGCAGCCAAATTAATGGATCGGCGCATCGGTGCTAAACGTCGCCGGCCCAGTGTCAATCTGAGCGTTTAATCAAAGCAATCTCCGTGTTAACAGCATTTATCCTGCCAACGCCATAGCGGCCGCTGCGTGGCTATTGTAGTAATGAGCGCGTCTTGCTGCTTATTATTTATCCGATTGATCCTTTGCATTAACGGTTATACCGCTAGTTGGTAGCTGAGGCTGCGCATTAGAGGCTTTTTCTGCGACTTAATTGTTAATTATGTGTGATCGTGCTAATTTCTCGCATCCTCATAACGGAGTCAAACGGTGTCGCTAACACTGGAAAATGTCTCACTGAATGTAGCCGGTGAAGCGTATATTTATGCCACTACGTTGCATTTGCAAGCCGCTTCAATGAATGTGTTGCTAGGCCCTACGCGCTCTGGCAAAACCACTTTGATGCGGCTGATGGCGGGACTGGAAAAACCTACTAGTGGACGTATTTTGTGGCGTGGCGAAGATGTGACCTCGCTGCCGGTACAGCGCCGTGATATCGCCATGGTGTATCAGCAGTTTATCAATTATCCGTCGATGACAGTTTACGAAAACATTGCCTCACCGCTGCGCCTGCAAAAAAAATCCAATCAAGAAATCGATAAATTGGTTCGAGAAAGCGCAGCGATGATGAAGTTGTCCGACTTTTTGCAGCGCAAGCCGCTGGAACTGTCCGGCGGTCAACAGCAGCGTTGTGCACTGGCCCGGGCGCTGGTAAAAGGCGCTGGATTGGTTTTGTTAGATGAGCCGCTGGCAAACCTCGACTACAAACTGCGTGAGGAAATGCGCCTCGAAATTCCGCGCTTGTTCACCGAGTCTGGGGCTATTTTTGTCTACGCCACCACCGAAGCTGAAGAGGCATTGCTTCTAGGTGGCAATACAGCCACGCTGGCGGCCGGTAATATTGTACAGTTTGGCGCGACCGAGTCGGTATACCGTGAGCCCGACAATAGGCTCAGCGCCGAGACCTTCTCTAATCCGCCAATGAATTTTATCGATATTCAATGCAGCGACGGCCAGTTTAGCGTAGCCAAAAAAGCTCTAAGCAGTCTCAATACCCTGTTTACGGGTCAGCCCGACGGCAGTTACCGGTTGGGCTTTCGTCCCTGCGACGTGTTGTTAGCCGTTGACAGCCCGCAGTCGTTGCAATTTGACGCCGATTTGAAGCTAACTGAAATCACCGGTTCGCAATCGTATTTACACCTGCAGCACGGTGCAGAACACTGGGTTGGCCTCGTTGCGGGTATTGGTCACTTCGAGATTGGCGCGCGTATCAGTATTTTTGTTAACCCTAGCGGCTGCTACTTATTCGACGCTCAGGGTAGCCGCCTGCGTACCGCTGACCCCCAAGAAATGACTGCTAATGGCTAAAATAACGCTCTCTAATCTCGCTCACAGTTACCAGACATCGCCGCATCAGCCGTCGGACTTCGCCTTGCAACCGCTAGACCACGAGTGGCAAGACGGAACCGCCTATGCACTGTTAGGGCCTTCGGGCTGTGGCAAGTCGACCCTGCTCAATATTATCTCAGGGCTGGTGCAACCGTCTCAGGGGCGAATTTTATTCGACGATATCGATGTCACTCAGGCGGCGACCGCCCAGCGCAATATTGCCCAGGTATTTCAATTTCCGGTGGTCTACGACACCATGACGGTTCAAGAGAATCTTGCCTTTCCGCTAAAAAATCGAAAGATGGATAGGGCCTACATTAATACTCGAGTACAGCAAGTCGCGCAGATGATCGGATTAGAACCGCTGTTAGCACAGCGGGCCAAAGGTCTACCGGCGGACGTCCAGCAAAAAATCAGTCTCGGCCGCGGTATTGTGCGCGAGCAGGTCAACGCCATTTTGTTTGACGAGCCGCTTACTGTTATCGACCCGCAAATGAAGTGGGCGCTGCGCACCCAACTAAAAGAACTGCACCGGCAACTGTCTCACACTATGATATATGTTACCCACGACCAAACCGAGGCGTTAACCTTCGCCGATCAGGTGGTGGTGATGTCTGCAGGGCAGGTATTGCAAATAGGTAGCCCTCAGCAACTGTTCGAAAAACCACTGCATACTTTCGTCGGCTACTTTATAGGCTCGCCCGGCATGAACATTATTCCCGCATCCATCTTTGCCAACGGTGCTTCAATAGGTGATTTTACCCTGCGTTTAAAGCAACACTACCCGGCCCTAAGCGGGGTTACTGAGCTGGGTATTCGCCCGGAACATCTAACCCTCAGTGGCGATGCCAGCGGGTTGCCGGTTGATCTGCTTAGGGTTGAGGATGTAGGGCACTACAAAATTGTTAGGGCGCGTCACCGAGAAACCAATATCGACGTGTTAGTCAATAAGTCATTTGAGCCCGGCATTGATAGCGGTTATTTGTCCTTCGATGCAGACTTTTGTCATATTTATTGCGATGACTGGTTGGTAGAGGGGCACTAAGATGAAAAAAACGGTCAATCAGAAAGCTTGGCTCATGGTGTTACCGGTATTGTTGCTGGTTGCGTTTTCGGCAATCGTACCGTTGATGACCGTAGTCAACTACTCGGTGCAAGACACTTTCGGCAATAACGAGTTTTTTTGGGTAGGGCTGGAGTGGTTTGAAGAAATATTGCATTCCGAGCGTATTCATCAGGCGCTGCTGCGGCAATCCCTGTTTACCGGTATTATTTTGGCCATCGAAATACCACTGGGTATTTTTATTGCGCTGAACATGCCCAAAGAAAAGGGGCTGTGGACATCGGTCTGCCTAGTATTAATTGCACTGCCGTTGTTAATTCCTTGGAATGTAGTCGGTACTATCTGGCAGGTGTTTAGCCGTATTGATATCGGTTTGCTGGGCCACAGCTTGCAAGCACTGGGTTTTGATTATAATTACACTCAAGATGCCAACGCCGCTTGGTTTACCATCGTATTGATGGATGTGTGGCACTGGACCTCGCTGGTGGTGTTGCTGTGTTATGCCGGTTTGCAATCTATCCCCGCGGCGTATTACCAAGCCGCCGAGATTGATCAGGCCAGCGGGTGGAGTATATTTCGCTATATTGAACTGCCCAAAATAAAAGGGGTGTTGATTATCGCCATCCTGCTGCGGTTTATGGACAGCTTTATGATTTATACCGAGCCCTTCGTGGTGACCGGTGGCGGCCCCGGCAACGCCACCACGTTCCTGTCGATCGATTTGGTTAAAATGGCTATTGGCCAATTTGACCTGGGCCCGGCAGCGGCTTTTTCGCTGATCTATTTTTTGGTGATTATGCTTATTTCCTGGGTGTTTTATACCGCCATGATTCGCGACGATGAACAGTAATGGGGGACGATAAACAATGAAAACCTCGACCCGAAAAAACGCGGTAATGGTCGCCTATATTGTATTTTTGATGCTGCCTATTTACTGGCTAATCAATATGAGTCTGAAGACTAATCAGGAGATTTTAAGTACCTTTTCGCTGTGGCCACAACAAATTAGCTTTGACAACTATTTGCTTATCTTTACTGACCCGAGTTGGTACAACGGCTATATCAACTCGATTATTTATGTGTTGATGAATACCGTAATTTCACTGGCGGTGGCATTGCCGGCGGCCTACGCTTTTAGTCGCTATCGCTTTATCGGCGACAAACATTTGTTTTTTTGGCTGCTGAGTAATCGCATGGCGCCACCGGCGGTTTTTGCCCTGCCGTTTTTTCAGCTGTACTCTAGCGTCGGTCTATTCGACACCCATATAGCTGTAGCATTGGCGCATACCCTGTTCAACGTACCGCTGGCGGTGTGGATATTGGAGGGTTTTATGCGCGGTGTGCCCCGAGAAATTGACGAAACTGCTTATATTGACGGCTACGGTTTTTTTAACTTTTTCCGCAAAATATTTATGCCGCTAATTGCCTCCGGTGTGGGTGTGGCAGCGTTTTTCTGTTTTATGTTTTCCTGGGTTGAGTTGCTGCTAAGTCGCACCTTAACCTCGATCGAGGCCAAGTCTATCGCCGCAACTATGACCCGAACGGTATCAGCCTCGGGACTGGACTGGGGCGTATTGGCTGCAGCCGGTGTTTTGACTATTGTGCCCGGCGCGCTGGTCATCTGCTTTGTCCGCAATCATATCGCCAAGGGTTTTGCCCTCGGTCGGGTGTAACCGTTATAAAGAGGTAACAATAATGGATTTGTCCTGGATGGCTTGGACGACACCGACAGCACTGTTTTTTATATCGATTTCCCTGGCCCTGATTATTATGATTATATGGAGTATCAAAGCGCCTCAGGCCCCTAGGGTAGGGGTGCTGCGTATTGCCACCACCCCTGGGGACAGGTTGTTTGTCTCGCTATTGGGGTCGGCATTTATTTGCCTGGCTTGGTTGGGTTTTTATGGGACGCCTATGTTAGGTGGTCTGCTAATCTGTTTTTTTTACGGCGTTGCAGTATTTCGTTGGGTGTGACGCTAGGGTATACAGCTTGTGGATAAAAATAAAATAGTAAACATTGGGTGGAGAACACTATGATTGTTGGTTACAAAAAAGCGTTGTTATTGGTTACTAGTACGGTGGCACTGGGCGTTGCTGGGGTGGCCACAGCCGATGCTCAGCTCACCCAAAAGTGGCTTGAGGAGTTTCAACCGGCGAGTATTAGCGAGCAGCAACAAAGCGCCGAGATCGATTGGTTTGTCAACGCCGCTAAGCCCTTTGTTGGCATGTCGATTAACGTGGTGTCAGAAAATATTGCCACCCACGAGTACGAATCAAAAGTATTGGCGAAGGCCTTTCACGAATTGACCGGCATTAAGATTAATCACGACTTAATCGGTGAGGGCGACGTGGTTGAAAAACTACAGACCCAGATGCAGACCGGTGAAAATATTTACGATGCGTACATCAATGACTCTGATTTAATTGGTACCCACTGGCGCTACCAGCAGGCCCGCAATCTAACCGACTGGATGGCCGGGGAGGGCAGCGAAGTCACCAATCCAGAACTGGATCTGGAAGATTTTATTGGCACCGACTTTACCACTGGCCCCGACGGAAAATTGTACCAGTTACCTGATCAGCAATTTGCCAATCTGTACTGGTTTCGCTATGACTGGTTTAGCGACCCACTAATACAAGCAGATTTTATCAAAGACTACGGCTATGAGTTAGGTGTGCCGGTTAACTGGTCAGCCTATGAAGATATAGCCGAGTTTTTTACTGGCCGGGTTATCGACGGCACTACTGTCTACGGGCATATGGATTACGGTAAAAAAGACCCCTCGTTAGGCTGGCGTTTCACCGACGCCTGGATGTCGATGGCGGGCATGGGTGACAAAGGTGAGCCCAACGGGTTACCGGTCGACGAGTGGGGTGTTAGAGTTAATGAACAGTCCCAACCTACCGCTTCGTGTATGGCCCGAGGCGGCGCTACCAACAGTCCTGCCGCGGTATATGCACTACAAAAATATATCGATTGGCTGAAAAAATATGCCCCCCCAGCAGCCTCGGGCATGGTGTTTTCCGAAGCGGGACCGGTACCGGCGCAGGGTAATATCGCCCAGCAAATATTCTGGTACACCACGTTTACCCCAGATATGGTTAAAGAAGGTATAGCCGTAGTCAACGACGACGGTACCCCCAAGTGGCGTATGGCCCCATCGCCCCACGGCGCTTATTGGGAAGAGGGTACCAAGATCGGTTATCAAGATGCCGGCGCTTGGACGCTGATGAAGTCGACCCCGGTCAAGCGGGCTCAGGCAGCCTGGTTGTACGCGCAGTTTGTGGTGTCAAAAACTGTTGATGTAAAAAAATCGCACGTCGGTTTAACGTTTATTCGCGATAGCACCATCAACCACAGCTCTTTCACTGAGCGCGCGCCTAAGCTCGGTGGTTTGGTTGAGTTTTATCGCTCACCTGCCCGCGCTCGTTGGTCCCCTACCGGTACAAACATTCCCGACTACCCTAAACTGGCACAGCTGTGGTGGCAAAATATTGGCGACGCAGCGGCCGGTGCCAAGACGCCTCAGCAGTCACTGGATGCGCTGTGTGGCGCTCAGGAAAAGTTGCTGAAACGGTTACAGCGTGCCGGCGTACAAAAGGCCTTTGGGCCGAAACTCAACGAAGAAAAAGGTGCAGACTATTGGCTGGCACAACCCGGTGCGCCAAAGCCTCGGTTAGACAATGAAAAACCGACACCGATTACGGTCAGTTACGACGAACTGCTTAAATCTTGGCAGTAGCAAGTCTGTTTTGAAGCTTGCCCAACGTTGAGTTAGTGTTGCACTGACACTGAATCAATGGTGAATCAATGGTGAACCAAAGGTGAACC
>JBLHLU010000133.1:0-10026 GCA_047623385.1 Paraglaciecola psychrophila | reverse complement strand
GTTGGCGGCGGGAATGTAGATTAGGCTGTGGCCGTTATCTCTTAGAAAATAGTCGTATAACCACTCCTCCTGATCACGGTCTTCCTCCGCCGCTAAGTTGGCAATGCAGCGGTCTGGCCCCGGTAGATAATCGATGGGGTCGTCCAGCACATACATGTTTTCAAAACGACGACTGACAATGGTCACAAACACGTGGGGGTTTTCATTGCGCTCACTCAGAATAAGCGCCTTGGTGGCGGGGTGTGCCAGCGCAGCCATCTTGTCATCCCAGTTAAGATGGTCCAGTGCTTTAAAGCTGGGGCGGCCGTAAAAGGGGCTCATCGAGGCGCCGTGACCCATCATAATGCCAACGGGTCGGGCAATAACCTGGCCGCGAATATCAATGCCCTCGGCTTGTGCCGCTTCAATTCTATCGAGATGCTGACGCCACAAATCGGGAGTCCCCTCGATATCGAGCAAGGTAAAGGTACCCTTGGCGCCGGTTTTTTTTGCTGTGTCGCGCAAAATGCTAAATTCGTCTTCGGCGTCTTTCCAGTCGGCGATAAACTGAAATACATGACCGCGCTCGCCAGATAACATATCGCCCAACTGTTTTAACTCACTGCTAAGCGCCTCATAGGAGGGTACGAAGTCACCGGTGCTGGAACGGTGCAGTAAGGTGCGCGAGGTAGACAGCCCCATGCCGCCGGCGGCGACACTTACCGCCAAAATCGTCTGCATCTGAGCAATATCGTCAGCGGTGGCCTGCTCTCTATTAACGCCGCGCTCGCCCATAACGTAGACCCGCAGCGGGCCGTGCGGTACTAGCGCCGCTAGGTCGATATCGTGAGGCCGGCTCTCGACGCTGTCGAGATATTCACCGAAGCTCTCCCAGTCCCAAGGTAGGCCTTCGTGCATGGCGGTATCAGGTATTTCTTCGACACCTTCCATCAACTTGATTAACACCTCTCTGTCTTCCGGACGACAGGGGGCGAAACCGACGCCGCAGTTGCCCATCACCGCGGTAGTGGTGCCCAAGTTAGATGAAGGGTTTAACTGCGAGTCCCAGGTGGCTTGGCCGTCGTAGTGGGTGTGCACGTCGACAAATCCCGGGGTAACCAGCATCCCGGTGGCGTCGATCTCACGCTCTGCGGTGGCCTCAGGCAACGGGTCGATGGCGGCAATTTTACCGTCTAATACCGCCAGATCGGCTATTTTTCTGGGCGCGCCGCTACCGTCGACAATCTGTCCATGGCGAATTATAAGGTCGTAGTGGGCCATTGCGGGCTCCTCCAAGGGGCTTTACATTAATGACACGTTAATTGCGTTTTTACCAACAGAGTACTCGGGAGCCGGCAAAAAAGTCAATCATTTAGCGGCGGTAAAAAGCATTGCAGTCGGTGGCTTATGGGTTCTATACGGGATTTTTTCTCAGCTGTAGCTGGCCTCTATTCTTGCGCTTTGGTAATGGCTCCAGCGTTGCATTGATTGCATTTAGCCTGCACAGTAAGGGTATAAAAGTGGCGCGCACAACGACCGAAGCTGAGTTGAAAAAACTGAGTAAAAGTCGACGAAAAAGCGTTCAGTGCACCGCGCTGTTAATAATAATGAGGTTGCTGATGAGTCAAATTTCCTTCACTGCGAAGCTTACCTACGGTATGGGTAGTGTGCCCTATGCGGTAAAAGATGCCGCCTTTAGCGCATTTGTTATGCTGTATTACACCCAGGTGCTAGGACTGTCCGGTTCCTTGACCGGGCTGGCAATATTTATCTCGGTGCTATGGGACACGGTCTCCGACCCCATGGTCGGGGCTTGGTCCGATCGTTTGAAAACCCGCTGGGGTAGGCGCCACCCGATGTTGGTGGTAGGTGCCATTCCTCTGGGGTTGTCCTTTGTGATGTTGTTTCAGCCGCTGGAGTCAGTGCAGGGCACTCAGACGGCACTGTTTTTCTGGCTGTTGGTTGCGGTGCTGAGTGTACGTACCTTTCTAACAGTGTTTATTATTCCCCATACAGCGATGGGAGCAGAACTGACCGACGACTACCTAGAGCGCACCTCGGTAGTCAACTTTCGCACCAACCTCGGCTGGATCTTTGGGGTCTCACTGCCGGCCATCGCACTAACCGTATTATTTAACCCGGTCGACGGCGTTGACGGCCGTTTCGTGGTCGACAATTACTATCGTTACGGTTGGGCTTCTTTTATCGTGGTGGTGGCCGCCGCCGCTATTTGTATTATCGGCTCCCGCCAATTTATACCGCGGTTAAAAGAGGTGGCGGCGCGGGCCAACCCCAGCCCA
This sequence comes from Paraglaciecola psychrophila, assembly GCA_047623385.1. Taxonomy (GTDB): domain Bacteria; phylum Pseudomonadota; class Gammaproteobacteria; order Pseudomonadales; family Dasaniaceae; genus Oceanicoccus. The sequence goes on along the minus strand of JBLHLU010000133.1, from coordinate 7,747 downwards.
GGTTTTAAGGGTATGGTGGGGGATATTCTCGAAACCCTGCAGAATATGGATTTTCGTCGAATTATGATTCTCGAAATTGCGGTGGGCGCCACCATGGGTATTCAAGGGGCGCTCAATATGATCGCCTGGACCTATTTTTGGGGGCTTAGTGTTGGTGAAGTTTCGATGGTGTTATTCGCCTCGCTGCCGGCGGTGGCACTGATGTTTCCGGCAATGAAGTGGATGGCCCAGCGCTGGGAAAAACAAACGCTACTGCGCTGTGCCGTATTGGGCTTGGTAATCAATACGGCCTGGTTTGTGCCGGGCCGGCTACTCGGTATACTGCCCGAGAATGGCACCAGTTTTTTGTTTGTGCTGATTTTTATGCAGGCGATGCTCGGCACTGCCTTCACTATTTTGCGCACCGTTAATCTGCATTCGATCTTGGCCGATATTGCCGACGAGCACGAATTGAAAACCGGCCGTCGTCAGGAGGGAGTGTTTTTTGCTGCAGCGGCCTTCGCGGTTAAGTTTGTGATGGGTTTTGGTTATATAATCGGAGGCCCACTATTGGACTATGTCGGCTTAGCCGGAGTAGCCCCAGAGGATGCCTCCAGTGAGGCGCTGTTTGGTATTGGGGTATTTATGGGGCCAGTGATGCTGCTATTTTTACTGGTGCCCTGGTGGATGGCCATGCGCCTGCAGGTTAGTCAGCAGCGTTTGAACCAAGTGCAGTCACAGTTGAACGCCCGCAACGACAGCTAACCGGCAGCACAACATTCACCAGTCGCTGTATTTGACCGCAACAAAAACTGCTGAGGAGCGGATGTTATGTCTACCGAGGTCGACTATGTCGATGCCTTCACCGATAGTCTATTTGGCGGTAATCCCGCTGCAATTATTATTAGAGAGCACTGGTGGAGTGATGAGCGTATGCAGTGTGTTGCCGCGGAAAATAATTTGTCGGAGACCGCCTACGCGGTACTCGCTGCCGACGGTTGTTACGATATCCGCTGGTTTTCGCCGCTGACCGAAATAGCTTTTTGTGGCCACGCCACCTTGGCTACGGCTTTTATTCTTTTTCGCCGCGACAGTGCCCTTAAAGAAGTGGTATTCAGAGCGCCGGCGGTGGGGCAACTGCCGGTGCAGCGCGGCGCCGATGGCACTATTGTGCTGTCTTTTCCCGCCGATATGCCGGTGCAACTCGACGTTATTCCCGATGATTTGAGTGCCGGTCTATCGATACCGCCGCTGGAAGTATGGCGTTGTAAACAGGCTTATATTGCAGTGTATGGCAGTGAGCAGGAGGTGCGAGAGCTCAGTCAACAGCCGGCGACGATCAAAAGGTTGGCACCCTTCGACGTTGCAGTGACCGCTCCAGGTACTACTTCAGGTACTACTCCAATCACTATTCCAGGCACCACTCCAGGCACCACTTATGACTTTGTCTCGCGCTATTTTTGGCCCGCTAACGGCGGCGATGAAGACCCGGTGACAGGCTCTATTCATACCGCGTTGGCACCGCTGTGGGCGGCTAAGTTAAAGCGCAACCGACTTATCGCCTATCAGGCCTCGGCCCGGGGCGGGGTACTCGACTGCGAAGTCGTTGCCGATCGGGTGCAGCTGACCGGGAAGGCCGTACACTATATGCACGGCTCGATAGCGCTATAGACTCGACCGCAGGGTAAGATCACACTAGCGAACTGAAAAATACTTTTTAAAAAGGATAATCCTATGCCTGAACTAGTTACCGTCTCCATTGAAAACGGTATTGCCGATGTGCGCTTAAATCGCGTCGACAAATACAACGCCCTTAGCCCTGCTATGTTTCAGGCGATTATTGATGCCGGCGAATCGCTGGCGGAAAATCGCGATGTGCGAGTAGTGGTTTTGTCGGGCAATGGCCGCGGTTTTTGTGCCGGACTCGATATGGGTAGCTTTCAAAATATGAGTGAAAAGTCTGACACCGATAGCGATACCGCTACGCTGGTTGCCCGGGATGAGCAGCGCACTGAAAATTTCGCCCAGCGGCCTGCGCTGGTATGGAAACGCCTGCCGGTACCGGTGATCGCAGCGATACACGGGGTCGCCTTTGGTGGTGGTTGCCAAGTGGCTCTGGGTGCGGATATTCGGTTCGCCGCCCCCGATATGAAAATGTCGATTATGGAAATTAAGTGGGGGCTTATCCCCGATATGAGTATTAGCCAAACGCTGCGCGATATCGTGCCGCTGGATGTGGCCAAAGAACTGACCTTTACCGGCCGTATTTTGGATGGCCAGCAGGCCAAGGACTTGGGGCTGGTAACCCACGTGGCTGAAGACCCGCTGGCGGCTGCTATGGCTTTGGCTACTGAAATAGCCAGTAAAAGCCCCGATGCTATTCGCCTGGGCAAGCAGCTATTAGAAAGCGTTTGGCACGGTGAGGAGCGCGAAAGTCTGGCACTGGAAGAGCGCCTGCAGCGTACATTGATCGGCTCTGACAATCAGCTAGAGGCGATTAAAGCTAACTTTGAGAAGCGCGCGCCAGAGTTTACAGCGGCGCAGTTTGGCTAGGGTTCATTGGCAAATAACGATGTCAGAATAGCGCGGGTTAAAACCCGGGCTGTTCTGACCTACTCACTCTACAATTATAGCTGTGGAATTGTTGTACTAGAATCATTGCTCTCAAATTATTACTGATCAGCGCTATCAGCGTTAGCCCAGCACTAGCCCAGCACTAAGCTAGCACTAGCAGTTGAGTTACTCCTGCGGCGGCTCAAACGTATCGACGCCCAACTGCGCAATCATCGCGGCGATCTCGGTTTTCATAATATCTAGCTGTGCCACATTAGTACCGCGCATAACCAAATTGACGCCAAAGCTGTCATCCCGGTAAAAGGGGTAGCTGCCTAGGTCAATGTCTGGGTGACGATCTTGAATGTCGCTTAAGCTCTGAGCGATTTGGCTCTCACTTAAATAGGCGCCAATCGAGCGCGAGCGCACCGGCTTACCGCCGCTGATCGTAGTGCCTAGAGTGGTAGCCATTGCCTGCATCACCGCGGGCACCCCGGCCATCACAAATACATTGCCGATAGAAAACCCCGGCGGGCCACCGGTAGGGTTGTCGATTAACGCGCCTCCCACCGGCACCCGGGCCATGCGCAGCCGTGAGGTCATCACATTGTCGGGTGCTGCGCGTCGACGAATTATTTTTTCGGCCTCCGGGTGCAGGTATAGCTCAACCCCAAAGGCTAGGGCGATGCAGTCGGCGGTAATATCGTCGTGGGTGGGGCCGATGCCGCCAGTGGTAAAAACATAGTCAAACTTGGCTCGACACTCATTGACCGTTTCCACAATTACCGACTCAATATCGGGAATAACTCGAGCCTCGGTCATAATAACGCCCAGTTCGTTGAGCTCGCGAGCGAGGTAAGCCAGATTACTATCCTGAGTTCTGCCGGAGAGAATTTCGTTGCCAATAATGATCATGCAGGCGCGTATCACCGGGGTTCTAGTGGCGACAAGCTCGGTTGGACTATTCATAGGGGTTACTCACTCAAATTCACGGAGCCAGTCGTTAAACGCGGGCTGACGTTTTTGTTGGAAGGCGCTGACACCTTCTTTACAGTCCGGATGATGATCCGAAATGGCCGTTTTTGCCGCTATTTCATCGCAGGCCTGTTCGAAGGTCAGCTCGGTCGCCTGGTAGATAGAACGCTTGAGCAGTCGCATAGAAACCTGCGGCCCAGCGGCCATTTCTGCGGCGAGCTCAGCGGCAGCCTGGGGCAGTTGTTCATCGGCGACCACCTCATTAACCAGACCCAGTTCCAGCGCTTGTTCGGCACTGACAATTTTCTTACGCATTAAAAAATCCATGGTCTTGCTGAGACCCAAGTGCTGCAGCAATAGATATTGGCCGCCCTCGTCGGGCAGCAATCCAAAGCGCAGCGTGGCGGAACCCAGCTTAGCACTGGCGGCGGCAATCTTGAAGTCGCAGCACAGCGCTAGTGACAGTCCAGTTTGAATGGCAACACCGTTGATGGCGGCTATGGTTATTTTGTCTAGCCGGCGAATAGCGAGATTTAATTCCTGAGAAATTTGGCGCAGGCCGTTGTAGGTGCCTAGTGGGTTGTCGTGACCCGGTGAAATGGGTGGCATCAGCGCCTTGTCACTGGGGTTGTTAGCGCTGTAAGCCTTGAGATCGTCGCCGGCACAAAAGCCTCGGCCGCTGCCGATAAACACCACTACTCGAATGGCATTGTCCATTTGAATCTGGGCCAAGGTTTCGATCAGATCGCGTTTTTTAGCCGAGTTCATCCCGTTGAGTTTTTCTGGCTCATTAAACCTAATCCAGGCAATGCCTGGCTTGTCTATGCTCAATTCGAATCCGGTGTATTGTCCCGCTTCCATAGTCTCGCTCCTCAATAGGTGGGTTTGTCCAGACGGGTATAAAACGCCTGCGCTGGTGTAGTTAAACGCTACTCAAACACTATTCAAATAGCACTCAAAACAGTACTCAAAACAACACTCAAAACAACACTCAAAACAGTGCTTAAAATACACTCAAAGGATCTTGCATACTCGCTAAACGGTAGCTAGCAATGACAGCGAGTCGCGGTACCTGATAGGTTGTCAAAGAGCTCTTGTAGAGATGTTGGTAGTTAAATATAAGGCCTTGAACAAAGCGCTCCTTAAGACAAAATGTAATGACGAGGCTCAATCCTAGCTGTTGCAAGCATGCAAAAATCTACTGCTATCATTGTTGCTTTTACTGGCGCTGTCAACGCTTAGCAGCACTTGGGTTGGCGGTTGTTGTTAGCTTAATAGCTGTATGCCTAAGGCTAATAGCACAAGACGCCTCGCTATAATTCGAGTATTATTATTGGCCTTAATAAAATGAATAATGTCCCGGAGAGCACCATGCCCCTAAGTCCGTCGAGCACCGAAGAAATACTGATAGAGCAGCGCGGTTCCATCGCGATTATCACCCTCAATCGCCCAGACCGTCTTAATGCGATCAGTACCATTATGCTAAAAGAGCTGTCTGCGAAGGTGGTTGAAGCTGATCAGGATGCCGATATTCGCTGTATTATCCTGACCGGTGCTGGCAGGGGTTTTTGTTCGGGGCTGGATCTGGTGGATGTGGGTAAGGGCGGTATCGGCAGTGGTAAGACTGATCAAAAACCGCGGCCCAAGCAGTTGTTTAATCTTCGCGACGCGCCTATTAATGTTATGTGGAGCACTGATACGCCTATTATTTGCGCGCTCAATGGCGCCGCTGCCGGTTACGGTATGGATATTGCGCTGCTGTGTGATATGCGTATTTGCGGTGAGTCTGGCAAAATGGCGGCCCTAACGGCTAAGCGTAATGTGGTACCCGAGAGCGGTGGCACCTGGTTACTACCGCGGCTGATCGGCTGGGCCAAGGCGGCAGAACTGTATTACCGTGGGCGGGTGGTTAAGTCTCAAGAATGTCTAGAAATCGGTTTGGTTAACACCGTGGTCCCAGATGATCAGCTAATGGAAACCGCGATGGAGTGGGCACAAGACGTTGCCGATAATGCACCGCTTGCGGTACAAACTACCAAGCGCATGATGCGCATGGGCATGGAAGAATCTTACGATACCTCGGTAGATCATCTGATGATGCACTTGGCGGTGATGTTCGAAAGCGAAGATTTTAAGGAAGGTGTCGCCTCATTTCTAGAGAAGCGCAAACCCGAGTTTACCGGTCGTTAACAGCACTCCATGCGCCGACTTATGACTGTGTGTTTGTTGTAGGTCGGACTTGTGTCCGACAGTGACTATACCACTAAGCCACTAAGCCACTACAAACACACTGCCGCGATAAGCCGCTATTTTTATCGGAGACTTTCTCGGTACGTTCTAGCTGCTTTTTATTACCTTCGCTATAACCACTTACTAGTTACTACATCGATAATTTTGCGGTACTTTTTTCTTTTATGTGCCGGTACTATGCCAGTACTTTTTTCCTTGCTGTGTCAGTACTGTGTCGAGAAATTGTTGGCACCTTTCGATCTTAATACCCAACTATCTTGACCGTGCTATTCATAAATGCGTTTTTTTGTTGCGTTAGCTTGTAGCTAAGGGTCGCAACCGCAGCCATCCCGCCTCTATAGTTTCCGCGGCCTGCTCATAACCTTCATCGCCGGGCAATACGATGGCCTGGTTGTGTTCAATAACTCGAATGCGCTGATCGCTCTGGTTGGCCTCGGCCGCTTCGATAACCTCTGCGGTGCAAGAAAATTGTGACAGCGCTCGAATCATGGTCAGTGTTGGCGACATTACTTGCATCTCACCGGCTTCGAAGCGATCGAGAATATCCTTTGGGCTCATCCAAGCAGAATGCACCGTTTCGCGATTGTCGTGTAGCGGTACTTGGCCCTGTGGTACTCGGGCGATAAAAAAGCGCGCGTCGAAGCGCCGAGGCGGGCCTACCGGCGTTATCCAGCGGGCAATATAATGCATATCTGCGGTATCTAATAACAGCTTTTCAGAGCGTATAATGTCGAGAAAGTCGGCTTCGCTGGCATTGACCTGATCGCGGTAGCCTTCGAAACGGGCAGCCACAGCAGGGTCGGTGAACGACAGTGCATGCCCCTCGTTCTGATGCCGTGCCAGTAACAGCCCGGCCTCTTCAAAGCTTTCTCTAATCGCGGCGACATAATAGGCCAGACCACCGCGTTCGAGTTCCATTAAGGCACTGGCATCGGCGTCGTTGCGGTCATCGACAATTGCGCGAAAGGCGTCGGAATCATCTTCTTTGTCGACTGAACCACCGGGGAATACCCACATGCCACCGGCAAAAACGGTATTGGCATTGCGCTCCATCATCAGTAGTTGCAGGTCTGGCCGATCGTCAATCATCATTACTGTAGCGGCGGCTCGAATCGGTACGCTGTTGGGGTCGAAGTCAGTCATTGCATAGTTTCTTATCGGACAATTGAATTAGTGAACGACCGATAAAATAACAGATTTAGCCGCAGACTAACATATCGAGTGATGATCCCAGTATTTTGCTACGTTGCAGTACGCGCTTTTTTTGCCGATAAATGGCGTGCATTGTGAACTGACATGCGTTGTATCGAGGGCTACTATTGGCAAGCACCTAGTACAGTTTCTGCGGTGCAAAGCGGTGGTCTTTGCGGTATGCTGAGATTAATAGTGTAACAATAATAACATATCGCTCTAGTTTGCTTGACTCGATCAGGGCGACAGCAGAATTCACCATGGTGCGTGATCTGATTGCTGCGAGGTTTGGCCGCACCGCTAATTTATAGGTCAAGTCGACGCTATAAAAACGGGTTTTTGATAAAACTTAGCACCGTGTAGAATGACTTAAAAACCTGTATCAGCTAGCGTATAGGATAGGCTATAGCGCAGGGCATCGAGCTGAGTAGAGTACTGTTAGCGCAGCTGAACGATGGCAGCTATGTTCGTAAGTATTGCTTAGCGGTTCCGGGCCTGGGTAGACTGGCATCCTGTAGTCACTGCCGCAACTGGTCGACTATTAGCTAAGGGGCAACTAGCTGAGGGCCAACTAGCTAAGGGCCAACGTTATTTTCACTATGGCTGAGTCCAACCTCTGGTTCGACAGCGCGCAGGACACGATTTACACCAGCGGTGCCAAGGCGTAGATTCCGATGAGTTCTTTAGTCAGCTCTCGGTGCGACATAGCGATCAACACAGGGGGAGAAAATACGATTAACGGTAAGGTGAACAATCGTCAGCGGGTTCTGGCCCGTTAGCAAGCCCCCTATTGATAGAG
>JBLHLU010000132.1:0-10044 GCA_047623385.1 Paraglaciecola psychrophila | reverse complement strand
ATCCAAAAACTCACGAATACTGTTTTCGATATCAGTCTCTAGATAAAAGGCACCGACAATCCAATCTAAAGAACCCATCAGTGGTTCGTTAGAAATGATGTTGACCTCAAAGGTCTTAGTTTCTACAACACTGGTCTCCGGGTTGAATTCGCTGCGAATATAAGGAGAGCCGTTGGGCAGTGTATCGCCGAAGTTGTGGCGATCGTTATCGCGCACCACCAAAATGTCGTCTTCCTGCCAGCTGGCCAGGGTTTTTATGCTGGCAAAATCTAGGTCAAATTCAGCAATGGCGCCGACAATCTTTGATTCCAGCTCGTATTGTGCCTTGGTGTCTTGAGACAGTTTGCGATCGTCGCGGGTGCGGTCGTCAATACCTTTGATTGCCGCACCATTGCTGTCGGCATCGAAGTACTGCGCAAAAACGCGGAAGTTTGTGGTGTCGCTTACATCAAAGGACCAGTCGCTGCGAAAGCTAATGCTGCTGACATCGTCCAGCTCCTGACCGTTGTGAATGTTTTTAGTGAAGCCGTCCCGCTCGCTACTGGAAAAAGAGGTGCGCGTAGCGATGCTATCGCTAATAGGAATGTTGATAGAGCCGCGCAGCTTAGTCAGGTTGTAGTCGCCAACGGTTAGGTCTGCCTTGCCTTCCAGCTCTTCGCTGTTAGGGCGTTTGCTGATGACATTAATAGCACCGGCTGTTGAGTTTTGACCAAACAGTGTGCCCTGAGGACCACGCAACACTTCTATGCGCTCTACATCAATAAAGTCTGTTTGCAGGGCGAAGGGTGAGGCGATATAAATACCGTCCATATGGAATGACACCGAGGGGTTGGCGATGGCATTTTGGTTGGCTTCGTTGCCAACGCCGCGAATGGAGATAACGGTTTTATAGCCTTCGTTCTTGGCAACAGTTACCCCGGGAGCAATGGCGCTCAGATCGACAAAAGAGCTAATGTTTTTGACCTCAAGCTCACTTTCGCCGATAGAGGTGACCGCCTGGGACAAATCCTGCAAATTCTCACTGCGTTTTTCTGCAACCACGACAACTTCTTCAATCACGCGATCTTGGGCCTGCAGTGCCGTGGAGCTAACAGCTGCCAGCGCACTCAGACCGAGAGCGGTGCTCAGGCTTGTTTTAGTAAACGGTAGTCGCTTCATTATATTTCCTCTATAGGGCGTGGGACTGTCAAGATATTACAGGACCAGCGACAATAGCGTGTCGCTGTTTTACTGGGTATAAGTAGGGCCGATTTAAGGCCGATATTATGCCAAAGTTATTGCTGTTGTCAATTTTTTAAAATAATGTTTAAGTTGTTGATAAATATGGTTATTATTTTATTTTTTTGAGGCCGCTAAGGGCCCGGTCAAGGGCCTGCGAGCAGCTGCGGCTAAAAACAGTAAGATTGAAGCGTAATTGTTAAGCTACGATTGATGATAATATTCATGCATACCAAAGGTGTTCTCAGCGCTCAAATGAGTACTGTGAGCTGATAACTATGACCCGCCAACGACTAACAGAGCCGTAAAATAATGCACAGTAAACGAATCAGCCTTCGCCTTTTCTTTCTAGTAACAATGATCGCCATGGTCGCTGCGTTGAGCGGATGCGGTGGTGACAAGGCTAATACAGCCTTGGCCGGTGACGCAACTGGCGGCATCAATAACATTGCCAGAGTGTACAATACGTCCTGTATTTCCTGTCACGCTAGGGGTAATGCCGGCGCGCCCAGGGCCCACAATGTGGAGGACTGGCAGCCGAAGCTGGCTAAGGGAATGGCGGTATTACTGGCCAATGTTAAAAATGGTTTCGGTACTATGCCCGCTAAAGGTATGTGCTACGACTGCGATGACGAGCAACTATTAGCACTGATTAATTACATGGCTGCGCCAGTGCTGTCACAGTAGAAAACTATTGCGGGTGCAGCGAGAGTCGTGGCTACAGCCAAAACTGCCGCGCCAGGCTCGGTATTAATGGGTATTTCGCAGCGCTCTAGGTTTACCTGCGCTGCTTAAAACTGGTGTGCTGTCGCAAAAAAGGGGTCCGGTATAGCTAGTAGATTAGCTGCAGGGGGTGCTAGCGAAAGAGGCCGCGGCTGGCAATACTTGAGCGCAGGCGGCCCAGCTCATAACAACTGTACTAATTGTATTGTTCGGCGGGTATCCGCGGAATATCCGCGGGTCTTAGATGTGATTTTTACAGAGTTATAATTAAGTAAACTGTCCCCGCCCAAAGCTTAGCCCTGCAGGGAATATTAAGGGTTTAATGCCCGGCGCCAATATTGGCCTCGACAGCATCGAGAAACCCCTGCATATCCACCACGTTTTCACCTGCGGGATTGTTGGTTTTACCCTTTAAGTCGCCGGTGATAGTGCCCTGTGCCACGGTGTCGATCAGGGCTTTTTTGAGTTGCGAAGCGTAGAGTCCCAGAGCCTCATTGTGCTCGCGCTCACTGAGCGTAGTCAGCGCGTTGGCGGTGGCATAGATCAGCGCGGAGGAGTTAAAAATGGCGACCTTGCCGTCGCTCTCAAGATATTTTAAGTAGAGGTCGTGGGCGGTGCCGTGCGGTGCCTCGTACAACATAGTGCCATCGGTGCTTTCAATGATCGAACTAGCGGTAGCGAGACTGCCGCCGAGGGCTGCAGATATATCAGAGAAAATGTCACCGTCCAAATTCTGAGTGGGATACAGACCCCAGCGCGGCGGATCGCAGATCATCTTACTGAGTTGCCGGGATGGCCGCATAATCATAAAAGAGGGCGGTGGGGTGTCCTGTTCCGCCAGTTCGTTGCGGACATCGTTGATGACCGTACTGTAGACATCATCGTAGTTGATAAACTCTCGCTTTAGTCCGAAGTAGACCTCCTTCTTTTTATGCGCGGCATCTCTAAATACTTGGCTTACCCAGTTTTTAATGGCTTCGCGATCATTGGACATAAATAGAATCGGGTCGTTTTGTTTGACGGTGCGGGCATGGCGCTCCACCCCGTCGACCACCACTTTGATAATACCGTCTTCGGCCATCGGGGTATTGTAACTGCCGTATTGATCACCTCCTCCAGCGCTCATCCGCGATAGGGATACGTGGTGTTTACGGGTGGGTAGGCCGTAGGCTTTTAACTGCATGACCAGCTTATAAATTTTCATTCCGGTGGTATTGTCTGGAATACCCCACAGCGCGCGCTCTGGGGGGTTGGAGACAATGCGCGCGGCCTGGGCGTCGATGAGTTCGTAGTGATACTCCAGCCCTTGTTCGGCAAATGACTGCTGGTAGTGATCGCGAAAAATCGTTTCTATGGCGGCGCGCATAACACCGTCGTAGCCGGGTATAACAGTGTCTTTTAACCCTAGGTAAGCAGCGCGTTTTTCATCCAAGGCACGCTGGAAAAAGCGGTGGCCCCAGGCTTTGATGGCGTCGATATCGTTGGTGGCCAGCAGCCAGGGGTCGCCTTTCTTTAGTGTGCGCCGGTGCAACTCTACCGGGTCGCCACTGCTGCCAATAAAAATGACCTTGGCCACGCCAGTGGCGTCTGATAACTCGTTGTAGCTGTGATCGAGACCGCCGGTCTCCATGGTGTCTACTTCAATATCGCGGCCAATCCAGTTGGGATGTTCGACCTCCAAATTTAAAAACTCGATATCTTCACGGGTAATATTGCCGCCAATTCCCTTGCGAATAGCGCCGTTAGGTGATTTGGTGGCCAGTTTGTTGAGGCTGCTCTCGTCGATTTCAGGATGTTTTTGCAGCAACTCATCGAGCTGCTGGCGATTGACCGTCATACCGGCATTTTTAACGCCGATACCGTGTAATTTCAGCGCCTCGATGGCGTCGATCACCGCTTGGCCATTGCTGACCAAGCGGTTCTCCGCAGTTAAGTCAATTTCAATCAGGTCGATAGCGAGTTTGCTGGTAACAAACTGTTGTAGAATACGATCGAAGGCAATCTGCGCCATCTCGTCACCGTGTAAGACTACTAAGGGTTTTTCGACCTTGATTTTTTGACTCATAAAGTGCGCTGCTCCCGCGGGTGAATAATGTGACTTTGTTAAAGGTGACTGTGGAAATTATACGGAACATAACCCGCTGTGTATATCTTGTCGATCCCGCTGGGGCCCTCAGCAGCCTAGGTTTCGGATAAAGTAGGCGACAAGCCAGCGCGCTTTATCTATAATTCCCGGCGGCTTTTAACCACAGTATTCTTGTTGGTATTAAATTCGTTAACTCTTTCCATCACCACGCGCCGGATTTACGTTCCAGGCTGCGGAGAATTGCTATGTCATCCTCTGATTTACCGCCGCCCGCGGCTTCCCTTTATACGGCAATCCCCGAGCCCCTGCACACCACTTCTGATCACTCAAAGCCCGCTGAATATGTGGTCTGCGCGCTGTACAAATTTGTCAGTCTAGAGCGCTACCGGGATTTGCGTGCGCCGCTGCAGAGCGCGATGGAGAACTGCGGGGTGTGCGGAACACTGCTGCTGGCCAGTGAAGGAATTAACGGCACGGTAGCGGGGTCCCGCGAAGGTATTGATCTATTGCTGGATTGGCTGCGGGGGCAGCCTGAACTCGTTGATATTGATCACAAAGAGTCACTGAGCGCGCGCAAACCGTTTTTGCGTACCAAGGTAAAACTGAAGCGAGAAATTGTCACCATGGGGGTTGAGGGTATCGATCCAAAAATGGTGGTGGGCACCTATGTTGAACCCAGTGACTGGAACGACTTGATAAACGACCCCGAGGTACTGCTGGTAGACACCCGCAATGCCTACGAAGTACAAGTCGGCAGTTTCGAGGGGGCGGTAAACCCCAATACCGAAAGCTTCCGCCAATTCCCGGACTACGCTGCTCAAAACCTTGATAAAGGCAAACATAAAAAAATTGCCATGTTCTGTACTGGCGGTATTCGCTGTGAAAAGTCGACGGCGTATTTAAAGCAGCAGGGTTTTGACGAGGTCTATCACCTCAAAGGTGGCATTTTGAAATATTTGGAGCAGGTGCCTGAACAGCAGTCGCAGTGGAGGGGTGAATGTTTTGTTTTTGATGACCGGGTAACCGTTGATCACCAATTGCAAAGCGGTAGCTACGATCAGTGCCACGCCTGTCGGTTGCCGATTACCGAGCAAGAAAAGTGCGATGAAAAATATGCAGCGGGTGTCAGCTGCCCGCACTGTTATGACAAAACGTCTACCCAGCAGCGCCAGCGTTTTATGGAACGTGAAAAACAAATGCGCTTGGCCAAGGCCCGGGGAGAAATGCATCTTGGGGCCGATCAGCGCGCACTCAAAACCAGCGACTGACAGCGAGTTCGCGCTCGGCTGTGCCGGCAGATAGCGGCACTGTCATTTTGTGATTACTGCGGTGAGTGGCTGTTTGATTGCTCTGGCTAGCGCTGCACTGCCGCTGTTGTTACAGCATCGTTGTAACGTCGCAGCAATACCGCAGCAACATTCCAACAACATCCCAACATCCCAACAATCCCAAAGCAATCCCACAGCAACCTTAAGCTGTGGCGACCCTATTGAATACAGTGGTAACCATGTGGCTAGCGCAGGATTTTTAGCAATGGCTAACAATTGCGTTTTAACGAGGTTCAGGCCACCGATGGTAAACTTTTGCACGGTTGTTTAGGCGACCCACAGTTCGGCGCATCGATCTGCGGCTATAGCGCTGCCAATTCCTCCGACAGTTCTAGCTTGACCCGTTTCAGCCGCCCTATATGTCAGTTTTGAGCGTCACACAGCGCTACCAGTACTGGCGAAATTATGGCTATTGAACAGGCTTTACCTACTCCTTGACGCTCAAGATAGGTCTTACGTGGTGGTAGAGGATTGCGCGCGATTAATCCTGAACGGTGGCCGCGCTTGTACTCTGGTTGCCAAGCCTCACCGCAACGGTTCAGCTTTCATTACCCTGCCTTTGTTCTGTACCCACGGTTAGCTAGCATAGACAAAACCGAAGACCGCGAGCAGCAGGTCACGGTGCCTTCGTAAAGTAGCCAAGAATAGCCCGAGCATTGCCCGAGTATAGCCCGCGCATAGCATCATATTGCCCAGCAAAGAACACACCAGCCACTATCGGGCAACGGCTCTGCCAGCATTTCAGCTATTGGGTATAGCCTAACAAGGCAGCAGATTTGACGTTATGGGCGAGGCCTTGCGAGGGTCCTGTAGGGCAGACGAAAGGTCGCTTAAGGCGGTGATATTTATTCAGGGCTGGTTAAAAAAGGACTTATTGCCAAGCTTGCTACTGCGGTGTAAGCGCTGCGAATTATCAAACTACACGAGTTCTTAAACTCATCGCACTGGCGCATCAACGCCAGTGCGATGTATAGATTATTCGTAACTCTCGGTAATGGCCTGATAGCTTGCGATTTTTAGATCCTGGCGAAAGGTCCAGGGCGAGCCCATTAACTGCACCATGCCGACCACAACAATCTCCTCGACTGGATCAATCCAGAAAACAGTACCGGCAGCACCGCCCCAGTTAAATTCGCCGTTGCTACCCATTACAGCGGCTTTGACTGCGTCGGTGACCACACCAAAGCCCAGACCAAAACCAAAGCCGCGTTGCTCAGCGCTCTGCCCGGGCGATTCACCTACGCCGGTGGCTGCCATATCGCTAGGTAAGTGGTTTTTGGCCATATAGTTAACCGTTTTTTCGCTGAGGATGCGCTGGCCATTTAATACACCGCCACTGCGCATGGCTTCGGCAAACTTCATATAATCCATCGCCGTTGAGACCAAACCACCGCCACCTGAGTACAGGCTGACGTTATGATAATTGGCCATCGCGGCGTCATCGGGTTTGTTGGGAATCGTGCCAAGGGCTTTAGTTTGCGGGTTCCAATAATGATTGGGCAAAAAGCGTTCAGCTTTGTTCTTTGGCACCTCGAAGAAAGTGTCTTTCATGGTCAGTGGTTCGAAGATGTTTTTTTGCAAATATTCATCGAAGGGCATGCCGCTTAAACGCTGCACAATAAGACCGGTAACATCGACGGCGATAGAATAATGCCACTGACTGCCGGGTTCAAATTTGAGCGGCAACTTGCCAACTAGGGTAGCAAATTCACCCAGATCTTTGGCACTCCAGAGCTTGGCTTGCTGATACAGCTTGTCGATCGGATCACCTGCGGGGTTAAAGCCGTAGGAAAATCCGGCGGTATGAGTGAGTAGTTGATGCATGGTCATCGGGGTTTTGACCGGAACCAATTCACCGTTTAGCAGTACATTGAGATCTTTGAGCTCTGGTACATATTTGTGCACGGGATCGCTCAACTGAAATTTACCCTGCTCGTATAATTGCATGGCCGCTGCAGCGGTAATCGGCTTAGTCATCGAATAGATACGAAATAGATCATCTTTTTTCAGTGTGCGCTTATCGTCGGCACCTTTAGTACCGACGGCTTCGAAATGAACCAGTTTGCCCTTGCGGGCCACCATGGTGATCACGCCGGCAAATTTTCCTTGATCTACATAACGCTGGCTCATCTGGGTAATGCGATTGAGGCGCTCGCTGGACATGCCGACTTTTTCAGCGGCAACGGAGGGAGGCGCTTTGGCCAGTGCGGTGCTTGAACCGACTACCAGAGCGATAGCTAATACGATTGACCTTGTTATTTTCATTGCGCTCTCTTTTAATTAGAATTATTAACAGTAAACGTTATGGCGCTTCGTTTATGATATTTTTTATGGCGTTGCAGTTAAGCCGTACAATCTACCGCTTATAGTTTTTTCAGCGGGTTGCAGCAGCATACGCAGTCACTTTTAGAAAATCCACCTCGATACCGAGCACAGCAGGGCTTATTAACGAATGGTCACTTATTTGTTTCGGCCACAGGGCTAGCATACAATTGTCTGCTTTTTCGCACCGCTACATCGAGGCATTGCTATTGAATAACAGTATGGATCTGACCCGCTTGCGCGGCACCGTAGCGGTTGTGACCGGCGCCGCCAATGGCGGTGTTGGTTGGGGACTGGCCAAACACGCCGCCGCTATCGGCATGCATGTGCTGTTAATAGATCTGCACCCAAAACCAGTAAAGGCAGCTCAGCGAGAACTAGCAAAACTGTATCCAGCTATCGATTGTATTGGGCTGTGCGCTGATGTAACCCGTGCTGACAGTTTGCAGCAGTGCTTGCGCGAGTTTGATCATGTTATGGGAGAGCGAGTCATTGGCGCAGTGTTTGCGAACGCCGGGGTTATTTTTAATCACAGTATTATGCGCAGTACGGTGCAAGAGTGGCGCAGTACCTTCGAGGTAAATGTGATCGGCGCGGTCAATACCATTCAAGCCTTGGTGCCTAGACTGCAACAACAAACATCGCCGTCAATCTTCTGTACCACTGCCTCAGTGGGCGGTTTGGTGCGAGGTGATGGCGGCTCGGCGGCCTACCAAGCGAGCAAACATGCGCTGGTTGCCCTAACCGAGTCACTGTCATTTGAGTTAGCTCGAAAATCGTCGCAGATAAGTGTTCATGTACTGTGCCCCTGTATTGTCGAATCGGGGCTTGCCGCCAGCAGTGTGCTCAACGCCCGGGTCAACAGTGGGCTCAGTGACGCTAGCGAAATTGAACCTGTCGCACTGAGCACTAGCGAGTTGGCAATGAGTTGTGAGCAGCACGCGCAACAGGCCTTCGATCAACTCGCAGCCGGTAACTTTTATTTGTTAACTGACAATGTCAGACCTTATGTCGAGCATGACTTCCCCTTCGACGGTCATGCCTTAATGGTCGACCGGCACCGGTCTATGCAGTCGCTCAAACTGGACAACAGCGACGCGCTGAGGCAAGGTCCCAGCGGACTCTATTCGACGACGCTGAAGGGCCCGATGTACCAAGAGTTAAAGCGCCGTGCCGATCCTGTAATTAAAAAATAGTGGGTTAATGATGTCCATGGAAAAGCTATTAACGATCTTGGCGGACGGTGAGTTCCACTCGGGTGACGCGCTGGGTCTGGCGTTGGGAGTGACGCGCGCCGCGATTTGGAAACAATTAAAAAAAGTCAGTGCTCTGGGGGTTGAATTGATCTCGGTTAAAGGCAAAGGCTATCGTATCGATGGCGGTTTGGACTTGTTATCGGAAGCGCTAGTGAGAGCCCATTTAACCGAGCAGACCGGTGCGTTACTTAATAACATTGAATTGTTGGCTGTGGTTGATTCGACCAATACCGTTGCTATGGCTAAAGCGCTTAATAAAGAGCGCGGCTATGTCTGCAGTGCCGAGCAACAGACCGCGGGTCGCGGGCGTCGAGGGCGCAGCTGGGCTAGCCCTTTTGCCAGCAATATTTACCTGTCGG
Organism: Paraglaciecola psychrophila; assembly: GCA_047623385.1. Classification (GTDB taxonomy): domain Bacteria; phylum Pseudomonadota; class Gammaproteobacteria; order Pseudomonadales; family Dasaniaceae; genus Oceanicoccus. The sequence goes on along the minus strand of JBLHLU010000132.1, from coordinate 752 downwards.
TGGTATGGGAGTTTGATGCCGGTGCGGCGGCCTTGGAGGGGCTCAGTCTAGCCTTGGGCGTTGCTGTTACCGAGGCCCTAGCTGAGGTGGGGGTTGCACAGCTGCAGCTAAAGTGGCCCAACGACATTATTTATCGACAGCAAAAGCTGGCGGGTATTTTGGTGGAAATGACCGGCGATGCTGCCGGACCCTGTTCGGCAGTTGTTGGCATTGGCCTCAATGTCACTATGCCCGCTGCTGCCGCCAAGGACATCGGCCAGCCCTGGACCGATCTCGATTCAGTGCTGGGCAGTCATGTCAGTCGCAGTCAATTACTGGCGCTGTTATTAAACAAGGTGATACCGCTGTTGGCCAGCTTTGAACAGCTCGGTTTTAGCGGCTATCGTCAGCGCTGGCAGCAACTTGATAGTTGTGCCCAGCAGCCGGTACAAATGTTGCTGGGAGATCAACGCACTACTGGAGTGGGGCAGGGGGTAGACGCTAGTGGGGCGTATCAGCTGCTAACCGAACGCGGACTGCAGTGCTTTAGCGGTGGCGAAGTGAGTTTACGAGTACTAGGCAGCCAAATTGAAGCGGTGACTGCAGTCGATTAGTAAACCAAAATAACTTATAAGGTTGACTGATTCCGATATTTCGCTATGATAGTGCGCATACAACTGTTGTGCAGGACTGCTATCAAGCGGAATTAGATTATGACCCAGACCCAGACCCAGACCCAGACCCCAAAAAATCCCCCCGTGAATCCTGTGCAT
>JBLHLU010000131.1:0-10067 GCA_047623385.1 Paraglaciecola psychrophila | reverse complement strand
GATTTCGTCACGAAATTTGGTTTGCACTTGATATAGAGTGATAGGCAATTGTTTATAGCTGTTAATTTCGTTGCGAACGAGATCGGTTACGACTTCTTCGTGGGTGGGGCCGAGGCAGAAGCTGTTGTTATGACGATCGTTGATACGAAGTAATTCAGGACCGTATTGTTGCCAGCGCCCGGATTCCATCCACAAGCTCTGTGGCTGTACCACTGGCATTAACACCTCCTGGGCGCCTGCTTTATCCATTTCTTCTCTAACAATGGCCTCAACTTTACGCAATACTCTGACCCCAAGGGGCAGCCAAGTATACAGCCCTGAGGACAGTTTCCGGATCATCCCCGAGCGCAACATGAGTTGATGGCTGATAACTACGGCATCATTGGGGGTTTCTTTTTGTGTGGCGATGAGAAATTGACTTGCGCGCATTGTGTATTCAGACTCTGGGGCTGGTGAGTGGATTTAGTCAGTCAGTTTACGTTCGATCGACTGCAGGGTACAACATAATTAGCATGCTGTGTTGTGGCGGGTTCTTTGAATGCCATCAATTGGGCTGATACGCGCTCACCAAAACGTCTTAAATCATAGGGTGAATTCCTTTTAAATCGATCGAGAGAGCGCACTAGAGGCCGTTATGTTTGCATTAGATCCACAACTATCCAGTGACACCTTATTAGTTGGCGATTTGCCGCTTAGCCGGGTGCTATTGATGGATGATAAGAATTTTCCTTGGTTAATATTAGTGCCACGAGTTGAAAATGCCGTGGAGATTTTCCAACTCAGTGCAGCTCAGCAAAGCGAGCTGGCTATCGAGTCAGCGCTTATCGCCGCGACAATGTCTCGGTATTTTGGCGCTGAAAAAATGAATGTGGCGGCGCTAGGTAATGTGGTTGCACAGCTACATGTGCATCACATAGCGCGTTTTAAAACCGATGCCTGTTGGCCTAAGCCGGTTTGGGGTGCGCTCGCGCCATTGGCTTATAGCGGCGCAGAGCGCACTTCGCTGCCAGCGGCTTTGGCTGAGCTATTAGTGCCATCGGGCCTGCGTTTTTAACTCAGTTTGAGCTGTTTTTATAGGTATATTAGCGACGTAAGGGCTAGGCTATTGTGCGCTGAACAGCAAACGTTACTGTTGCAGCGTTTAGTGCTGCCAACGGTATCGGTTTTTTATAGTCACCTTTTACGATAACTTTTCGCGCTATTTTTCGTACTGTATTGCGTACTATATTTCGTGGTGTTAGCTAGACTGTCTAGTGCAAGAAATCGCGCTGTTGTAGCAGTGTTTTTTTGCCGGCAGCGTCGAGTGCTGAGTTTAACGGTTTGACGATGGGCGACCCAATAGACTGCTAAGGTTTTCGGGAATAATCGCTTAAACCCGCAGTTATAGGCAAATACAAGTGAAATAACGGTTTTTTTTCTCTTTATCGGTAAAAAGCACTGTAAACCCTTGTGTTACGTTATTTTCTGAACTATAAAGCTCGCAGGTACTGTATATGTAGGGTCTGTTGTATGAGCCGATTGCAATGAATTTATCACCACAGTGTCTTGTTAGAGTAGCGAATTGAGCGCAAATAATGTTAATTACATAGGGCAAACAACCATGGCGACTACAAAGAAAGCTGCACCAAAAAAGAAAGCTGCTGCAAAAAAAGCACCTGTTAAAAAAGCAGTTGTTAAAAAAGTAGTAGCGAAAAAAGCTGTTGTTAAAAAAGTAGTGCCGAAAAAAACACCGGCCAAAAAAGCGGTAGCGGTTAAAAAAGCACCGGTCAAAAAAGTGGTAGCTAAAAAAGCTGCACCGAAAAAAGTAGTGGCTAAGAAAGCGCCCGCCAAAAAAGTTGCCGCTGCACCTAAGAAGAAAGCAGGTGCAATAAAAGAGAAGATGACAAAAACGCAAATATTTACCGAAATCGCCGAGTCGGTAGATTTAAGTCGCAAGCAAGTGGCAGCGGTATTTGATGAATTGGAGTCGTTGGTAGCGCGCAGTATCTCCAAGCGTGGCCTCGGTGAATTTACGGTACCGGGGCTGATGAAAGTCACCACGGTAAAAAAACCGGCGAAAAAGGCCCGCAAAGGCGTTAACCCCTTTACCGGTGAAGAGCAGGTATTCAAGGCTAAGCCTGCTAGTATGGCCGTTAAGGTGCGCCCACTTAAGAAGCTGAAAGAGTTCGCCGCTTCTTAACTAGCGCCTAGTATGACGGTTGACGCCGGCGCGGATACTAGCCCCGCCGGCGCCCACAACGCGCTTCTTGCATGGCTCTAAGCCTTGGAGCGCGGTTGTTATTTGTTGCTTTTGTACCTATCGCCTCAGTATATAACTGGCGACTTCAACTCACTTCACCACATTCCTATGCTCATCAGCCTACGGCTGTGCAGGAAAATGTGCATTTTTTACCCCCTCGGACTCGAATATTGTCCTCATTACTCACTTAACGCCATAATTTGGGGTATAATCGCCAGCTTTTTCAAGGGTCAGAACACCGTAGCACTGTGGCGAGTTGCGCTACTGTGTGATGAGTTCTTGTGCCGACAGCAAACTAGACATCGAACCTCTGCGGAGACGCTATGCCAATCTATGAATACCAATGCCAGGACTGTGAGCATCGACTAGAGGCGCTACAGAAATTAAGTGATACGCCACTGCAAGATTGTCCAGAGTGCCAACAGCCTCGCTTGAAAAAATTAATTTCTGCTGCCGGGTTTAGGCTCAAAGGTGCCGGTTGGTATGAAACCGACTTTAAGACCGGCAACAAGAAGAATTTGGCTACGCCGAGTGAATCGAGCAGCAAACCGGCTTCGAGCGCAGGTGGTTCCAGTTCCGCCGACTAGGCCCTGCGCGTTCGAGGCTACTAACAGCCCGAATGACAGCCCTAGGCTATAATAGCGACATGTTGGCGCCGCTTCTGCTAAATACTAAGAGCAGGTCATCGTCGACAACACAACTCAATACACAGTTCAAACGACAGGAATAAATAGCAATGCGCAGTCATTATTGTGGCCAAATTAGCTCCGCCGATATCGATCAGGACGTTACCTTATACGGTTGGGTCGATCGCCGTAGAGATCACGGTGGGGTAATATTTTTGGATCTGCGCGACCGCAACGGTATTGTACAGGTGGTCTTTGACCCCGATACCCAGGAGCATTTTGACCGCGCTGACCGTGTCCGCAGTGAGTATGTGTTGCAGGTTAAGGGTCGGGTTAGGGCCAGAACTGGGGGCACCGTTAATCCCAACATGAAGACCGGTGAGATCGAAGTGTTGGGCAAAGAATTAGAAATTCTCAACAGCGCCGCCACCCCGCCATTCCAAATGGACGAGCACATTGAAGTGGGAGAAGATGTCCGTTTAAAATACCGCTTTATCGATTTGCGTCGCCCGGAAATGTTGGAGAAACTCAAACTACGCTCGCGCATTACTTCATCTATCCGTCGCTTCCTCGACGGCAATGACTTTCTTGATATCGAAACCCCGATCTTGACCAAGGCCACACCTGAGGGCGCAAGAGATTACTTAGTTCCCTCCAGAACCCACGCCGGAAAATTCTTTGCCTTGCCGCAATCGCCACAGCTGTTTAAACAGTTATTAATGGTTGCCGGCATGGATCGCTACTACCAGATTGCCAAGTGTTTTCGCGATGAGGATTTACGCGCTGATCGACAGCCAGAGTTTACTCAGATCGATATTGAGTGTTCTTTTATGGACGACCAGCAAATTATGGCTATAACCGAACAGATGATCCGCGAACTGTTCCGGGAAGTATTGAATGTGGATCTCGGTGATTTTCCGCGCATGCCTTACGCCGAGGCTATGGACCGCTATGGCAGTGACAAGCCAGATTTACGCATTCCCATGGAATTGGTCGACGTCAACGATTTGATGCAGCAAGTCGATTTCAAGGTGTTCAACGGCCCGGCCAACGACCCCAAGGGGCGTGTTGCAGCCTTAAAAGTACCCGGTGGTGCCCAGTTGAGCCGCAAGCAAATCGACGAGTACACTAAGTTCGTTAGCATCTACGGCGCTAAGGGTCTGGCTTGGATTAAGATTAACGATATCGGTGCTGGTATCGAGGGTTTGCAGTCTCCGATCCTGAAGTTTATGCCCGACGAAATCGTGCTGGCAATGATGAGCCGGTTGGCGGTTGTCGATGGTGATATCGTGTTTTTTGGTGCCGACAAGACTTCCGTGGTCAACGAGGCTCTGGGCGCGCTGCGGGTTAAAGTGGGAGAAGACTTGGGTCTGATTGAGTCTGAATGGGCACCGCTATGGGTGGTCGACTTCCCCATGTTTGAGCAGAACAGCGAGGGTAACTTGACCTCTATTCATCACCCGTTTACTGCCCCCGCCTGCTCTGTCGAGGCCTTGATTGAAAATCCCGCTGGGGCTTTGTCTATCGCCTACGATATGGTGTTAAACGGCACCGAGTTGGGTGGCGGCTCGCTGCGTATCCACCGGGCGGATATGCAGCAAGCGGTATTTAAAGTGCTGGGCATTGGTGAAGAAGAGGCCCAAGAGAAGTTTGGCTTCTTGCTCGACGCCTTGAAATACGGCGCGCCTCCACACGGCGGTCTGGCCTTTGGTCTGGATCGGCTGGTGATGTTGATGACGGGGTCTAAATCTATTCGCGAAGTAATTGCCTTTCCAAAAACACAGAGCGCGGCCTGCGTGATGACCGACGCCCCCGGTATCGCCGATAGTAAGCAGTTGCGGGAGCTCAATATTCGGCTGGCTCGCAAGGCAGGAGAGGAGGAGGCTTGAGTAAAACCTAAAGCGGTAATGGTGTGCGCTAGTATTAAAACGGGCTGCTAACTGCGGGCCTGAACGGAGAGTAATAGCCATGGCAGGGCATAGTAAATGGGCCAATATCAAACACCGCAAGGCGGCGCAGGATGCCAAGCGGGGTAAAATATTTACTAAATTGATTCGCGAAATTGTGGTAGCGGCTAAAAGTGGTGGCCCCAACCCCGAAGACAATCCGACCCTGCGAGCGGTTGTCGAGAAAGCGCTGGGTGCCAATATGAAGCGCGATACCGTCGACAAGGCGATCGCTCGTGGCGCCGGCACCAACGAAGAGGATAACTACGAGGCGGTGAGCTATGAAGGCTACGGCGTTGGTGGTATAGCCGTTCTGGTTGAGTGCTTGACCGACAACCGCAATCGCACGGTGGCCGAGGTACGTCATGCCTTTAGTAAGCGCGGCGGCAATTTGGGCACTGACGGTTCGGTAGCCTATCTGTTTAACCGTGTCGGGCAAATGTTTTTCGCCGAGGGTGATGAAGAGCTTTTGATTGAGGCGGCGCTGGAGTGTGGGGCTGAAGATGTTGTGACCCACGCTGATGGCTCTTTCGAAGTCACCACCCGCTTCGAAGACTTTCTCACCGTCAAGGACGCACTGCTAGTAGCGGGCTTTAATCCCGAGCATGCCGAAGTGGCAATGTTGCCCGAACTGTCGGTGTCACTGGAACTGCCTGCTGCCGAGAAATTGATTGCACTAGTCGACATGCTCGAAGACCTCGACGACATTCAAAATGTGTATACCAATGCTGATATCTCCGAACAAGTACTGGCTCAGCTGCAGCAGGATTGAGTGGTAGTAGCGGCTATGTATTTATTCTGTGTAGTACGCTGTCCAGTTCGCTCTATAGCCCTTATGTTAGTTTTTAATACCTCAGTAGCGCAGAAAAAATCCTGAGTTTCAAGGGAGAATTTTCGCTGCTGTAACTATCTGCGTTTGCTGCCGTTGTGGTGCAGTCCCGGTCATTGAAGGTATTGCATAGGTTTACTCGGTTGCAGCTTAAGGTCTTCAAAAAACCACGCAATATCGATGAGCTGACTACTGATGGCTAAGCACTCGCCCCGAAAACCGTTTTCGCGGCTGTAAAATGGCTGTTACCCGCTGGCTGATTACCTGCTAGCCAATCGCACAGTTGGGTAGCGGCAAGGTTCACCATGTCGTCGGCTACTTGGGCGCAGTATACAATGTCAAACTTGCTTATTGCCGCAGTTAAATGAGTCGGTGACCGCGCTGCGAGAACTGCCAGACTACTGAATAAAAACACAGTGAAAATGCGCTGACGCTATTGTGGTTATGCGGTCTACCTGCCAAAATACCTCTACTATTATTACTGAGTATGGTCGCCATGGCCCTCATTTTGGGAATCGATCCGGGCTCGCGCAAAACCGGTTTTGGTATTATTAATGTGCAGGGCAATCGACACGACTATATTACCAGTGGTGTCATCCGGCTGCCCACAGCTGAGTCTTTACCGGAACGCTTAAAAGTCATCTTTGACTGTGTTAGCGAGCTTATTGAAACTCACAGCCCTCAGCAAGCTGCCGTCGAACAGGTATTTATGGCCAAAAACCCCAGCTCGGCACTCAAGTTGGGGCAGGCACGGGGTGCGGCGATTGTCGCCTGCGTCAATAAAGACCTAGAGGTGGCAGAGTACTCGGCACTACAAATAAAACAGGCTGTAGTCGGCACCGGCGCGGCAAAAAAAGAACAGGTGCAACATATGGTCAAAATTCTATTAAAGCTGCCGGCAATGCCCCAGGAAGACGCCGCCGATGCGCTAGCTGCGGCCATTTGCCATGCTCATACCCAGGCCAGCCTTATTAATCTAGTTGGAGTTAGTGGTGTGCGCAGAGGGCGGATAAGTTAATGATTGGACGAATTAGCGGTATCTTGTTAGTGAAGCAGGCCCCGGAAATACTGGTCGATGTCGGCGGTATTGGTTACGAGCTACAGGTGCCGATGAGTACAATTTATCAGCTGCCAGAGTTGGGTCAGAATGTCTCTTTGCACACCCATTTTGTGGTTCGCGAAGATGCGCAGTTACTCTATGGTTTCGCCTCACTCAGTGAACGCCGCCTGTTTCGCACCTTGATTAAGGTCAACGGCGTCGGCCCCAAGCTGGCGTTGACGATTTTGTCGGGTATTGACGGTGACGAGTTTGTGCGCTGTGTGCGCGACGGCGACACCGCCACCTTGGTGCGGTTGCCAGGAGTGGGTAAAAAGACCGCCGAACGCCTGTTAGTAGAGATGAGAGATCGGCTCAAAGACTGGCACGTCGACGTCTCATCGGCGACCTTGGGCGGCGCCACTATCAGTTCTAACAGCAGTGCCGCCGAGGCGGAGAGTGCGCTGGTCGCGCTGGGTTACAAGCCGGCTGAGGCGAGCAAAGCGATAGCGGCGGTTCGCGGCGATGCCGACAGCAGCGAGCAGCTTATTCGATTGGCACTGAAAAACATGGTGAACAAATGAGGGTGGCCGTCAGCGGCGCTACCGCTTATTTTGTCGACCTAGCCTGGCTGAGTATCGGCAATGATTGAAACAGACCGGCTGATAAGCACCGCTGAAGCCCCTCGGGAAGAGCCGCAAGACCGAGCCATTCGCCCCAAAACATTGGCCGACTATGTCGGCCAGCCCGCGGTGCGCGAACAGATGGATATTTTTATTCGCGCCGCCAGCTCTCGTGGCGAACCACTGGACCACACGCTTATTTTTGGTCCTCCGGGTTTGGGCAAAACAACGCTGGCAAACATTCTGGCTAACGAAATGGGGGTGTCACTGAAAACCACCTCCGGTCCGGTACTGGAAAAGGCCGGTGACTTAGCCGCACTAATGACAAATCTAGAACCTGGTGACGTGCTGTTTATCGATGAGATACATCGGTTGAGCCCGAATGTTGAAGAAATTCTATATCCGGCGATGGAAGATTACCAGCTGGATATAATGATCGGTGAGGGGCCAGCAGCGCGCTCGATAAAGTTGGAATTACCTCCCTTTACTCTGGTCGGCGCCACCACTCGTGCCGGTTTGTTAACCTCACCACTGCGCGATCGATTCGGTATTGTGCAGCGCCTCGAATTCTACAATACCGAGGATCTCACCCATATTGTCACTCGATCCGCCTCTATTCTCGGGCTCGTTATTGATCCCAAGGGAGCGTTAGAGATCGCGCGGCGCGCTCGGGGCACGCCGCGTATTGCCAACCGCTTGTTGCGCCGAGTGCGGGACTATGCCGAAGTTAAAGGCGACGGCAGTGTGTCAGAACAGACCGCCGATAAAGCTCTGGACATGCTCAATGTTGACCAACAGGGATTCGATCACCTCGATCGCAGATTACTGTCGGCACTGCTGGACATCTTTGATGGTGGTCCGGTGGGGGTCGACAGTTTAGCGGCGGCGATCAGCGAAGAACGCGGTACAATCGAGGATGTGATTGAGCCCTATCTTATCCAGCAGGGCTATATTATGCGCACGCCGCGGGGGCGAATGGCTACCAGTAGAGCCTATTTGCACTTTGGTTTAGCGGTGCCTGATAGCACCATCAAAGCGGGCGCCGGTCCGCAGATTAGTTTGGACATGGACAGTGATTGAGGCATCCCTCGATGCGCGGGGGCGGGCTTTTTACTGGCCGCTACGCGTGTACATTGAAGACACCGATGCCGGTGGCATTGTCTATTACGTTAATTATTTAAAGTTTATGGAACGAGCGAGAACCGAGATGTTTCGCAGTCTCGATCTCACTGCCAGTGGTTTGTTTAGTGACCAGTTGATGTTTGTGGTGCACTCGCTGCGCAGCGACTATCGAGCCCCGGCTGTGTTGGATGATAGTCTACTGGTATCTACCCGGATACTGCAGTGCGGCAAGGCTTTTGTATTGCTAGAACAGATTATTTATCGGCAGCAAGAGCTTGCACCAGTTACTGAAAAAAGTGCCGACAACAGGGAATTACTGTGCCGCGGAGAAGTCAAAATTGCCTGTGTTGGGCGGGACACGCTGCGCCCGAGGCGTCTGCCGGCAACGATGTATAACGCTTTAAGTGAAGTGTCACGGTAAATTGCCACAGTAAAGCGCCTCATTAAGGTGCCACAGTAAAGTTAAGTAGTTGTGGGGTGCTGGCTGTAACACAGTGCGCAAGGTCGGGGCTAGGGCCACAGCTACAGTCCAGTGGTTTTAGCCGTAACGACTGTGTTGGGTCAATAGTTGCGGCAATAGTTGGGTCAATAGATGCGCCAAAAAGGGCTGCCGGGTTTAACAGCTCAGTAGTGTGCACGTTAAAAAGACCTATCACAGGCAGTGCTAGCGGCAACAATGTGATCAACTCGGGTGGTCTATCGTTGAATTAGCGGCTACAGTCTTGTGTTTATAGTATTTGTAACTTAACAGGCAGGAGCACACAGTAGTGAATGAAGAAATGTCGGTCTGGCAGCTTATTATGGGCGCCAGCCTCCCGGTGCAGTTGGTCATGGGATTGCTGTTTGTTTTTTCCTTGATGTCCTGGTTTATCATTGTGCAGCGGGGCTTGTATTTTCATGCCACAAAGCGTGCTATGCATCTGTTTGAGGACCAGTTTTGGTCCGGTGTAGATTTGAGCCAGCTGTTTCGCCAGGGTTCCCAGCAGGCTGAGCAGGGCGGCCATTTTTTCGGCATGGAAAGTGTTTTTCGCGCAGGTTTTAAGGAGTTTTCCCGGCTGCGACAACAACCCGGTGTTGACTCTGATGCGGTGATGGAGGGCGCTCAGCGAGCAATGCGAGTGGCCAACTCGCGGGAAGAAGAGCAGATGGACAAACACTTGTCCTTTCTCGCGACAGTAGGCTCTATCAGCCCGTATATCGGTCTTTTGGGTACGGTGTGGGGCATTATGACTTCGTTCAGGGGTTTGGCGGTTATGCATCAGGCAACGCTGGCTTCGGTGGCCCCGGGTATATCTGAAGCCTTAGTAGCCACTGCGATGGGGTTGTTTGCCGCTATTCCTGCGGTTATGTTTTATAACCGTTATTCCCATAGCATGGATATTATGTTGAATAAATACGAAACATTTGCCGACGAGTTTTACAGTATTTTACATCGCCAGGCCCATACTGTTGTCGTCGCAGAGCCAGCGGCGACATCAGCGCCAGCGACCCCAGCACCAGCTAAAGCATCGGTAAACAGCGCTGCTGCGGATGCACCAATCGCTGGTGAGACGAGTGAGTCAACCGTGATTCAAAAGGGTTAGATTCCAATGTCCCGACGCCATAAACGCCGCAAGCCAATGTCCGATATAAATGTCGTTCCCTAC
>JBLHLU010000130.1:0-10083 GCA_047623385.1 Paraglaciecola psychrophila | reverse complement strand
TCCCTGAACATTGTTCGCCAACGCCAAGACAATGTCACTATCACTCGGGCTATGTCTAACAGCTTTGGTTTTGGTGGCACCAATGCCTCGCTGGTATTTCAAAAATTGCAAGACTAGTTCCTACGCAGCTAAGGATTGAGCTCCATTCAGCCACCCCTCTTTGAGCGGGTGGCAAATCCTTACTATGCCTGCGGTAGACGATTTGTAGGCGTTGTTTAGTCGGCGCTGGTTATAAATGCTATTCGTGGATTCCTTTTGCAGAGGCTATTTGCGGTCTCTGTTTACGGGCAACCTTTGCAGTCATTATTTACAATCCCTAGCTACAAGCTCTATCAACAAACCCTATTAGCAATTTCTAGACATCAGCCTCGCCTGTAGGCATTTTATTCAGCTCTTATCGACAAGTTTTACCTGCTCAAGCTCTCCATCACTTGTTATTATTTCCTATACCTCGACATTAACGATTGCACCTATGTGTTGTTCCAGCCAATAGGTAGAATCAACAAGCCCTGACCAGTCTTTCCAACTGCCATCAATCAACTCTGGCGCTTCAGACCACATTATTAGCCCAGCTTCGCACGCACCCTTTAGCGTCAACCACTGCGAAGACAGGGTTTAATCAACGATATTTGAGTACAAATCAAGCCACTGCGGATTGTGCTGTTCGATAAGACGAATGGTTTCCGTGCGCGGCGCCTTCTTAATTTGCTGCTGCCGACAGATTGCTTGGGTAATATCGTCAATCAGCTCGAAGTAGACCAGTTGCGTCAACTTGTGTTTGGCACCGGTGCCGCCGAGCACTCGGTATTTATGTACCCAAATACGGCGCGGTAAATTGCGGGTAACACCGCAATACATAAAACCTCGGGGCTGGTTAGTCAGAATATAAATGGCAGGATGCTTTGTCATAACATAATCCTTTACGTTATTGATGACGCTAGTACTGGCGGCGACACGCGCTTTCGAAAGTGGTCGCCACGAAAATCTATCGTACCCCTGTGCGGGATACTAGTAAAACGCCTATTGGCGGGGATATTGGTGTGGTGGTGCCCGTTAATGTTGTTACGTGGACTAGTTGCTGCGTGGGACTAGTTGCTGCCTGGTGTTAATGTCGTTGCATGGGGTTTAACTTTTTAATGTGATGATAACTTTACTATTACTTTGCCCAGCGGCTGGTGGACCGGGACCTAGCCGGACAAGTTGCACGCTGTCTTAAAGCCGGTTTTGACACCACAGCGCAGTGACCTTAACCCATCAGCTCACTGAGCAGGTGTACCTCTATATCATCACCTTTGGCCACAGTAGCGCCGATCGGAATAACCGCTAGAGCATTGGCCCAACTCGCTGACGCTAGCACACCGGAGCTTTGATTGTGGTGCAGTGCTGCTACGCCAGCCTCAACTCGCACTCGCAAATATTCCTGCCGCGTGCCGGCAGTTGGCAACTCGAAGTCGGCTCGAACGCGGCATAGCAGCGGCTCGATTGCCGATAGCCCTTGGCATAGCTGAATATAGGGCCTGGCGCAAATACTAAACGTTACTAACACAGAGGAAGGATTGCCGGGTAAACCAAAAAATGGGGTCTGACCCACGGCACCAAAGGCCAGCGGTTTGCCGGGTTTAATACTGAGTTTCCATACATCCAACCGGCCCAGAGATTGCACGGCGGCCTTTACATGATCTTCTTCCCCCACCGACACACCGCCAGAGGAAATAATCAGGTCGGCGCGACTCGCTAGCTCGGTTAGCGCTGCACAAGTATTGTCGAAGCTGTCGGCGACAATACCGCCGTCGACAACATCGCAACCCATTGCCCGCAATAGTGCAGTTAAGGTATAGCGGTTGGAATTGTATATTTGACCTGGCCCCAGCGCCTGACCCGGCTCTCGCAGTTCGTCGCCGGTAGACATTACCGCCACCCGCAACGGCTGGTAAACGGTTACCTGCTCAACCCCAATCGACGCCAGCAGCCCGATTTCCGGCGGCGTGAGTCTTTTTCCACGGGCCAGCACACAGCTGCCCTTGGTAATATCCTGCCCAGCGGACCTTACATGCTGCCCTTTTTTTACCGCTGCCAACAGTACAATAGCGCCGTCGATAAGCTCGACATTTTCTTGCATAACGATACTGTCGGCATTGGCGGGTAGCGGCGCACCAGTAAAGATACGCGCTGCTGTTGCCGCTGCCAGCGGTGTTCCCAGCTCACCGGCGGCGATGCGTTGAGAAATCGGCAGTGCAGTGCCTGCGCTCAAGTCATTGTAGGCAAAGCAATAGCCGTCCATGGCGCTATTGTCGAGCGGCGGCACATCAACTGTAGCTATTTGATCTGTAGCAAGCACCCGCCCCAAAGCATCTAACAGCGGTACTTGTTCAGTCGCTACGCGCAACTGGGCACCGCTGAGCATCGCCCTAAGCGCCTCGTCAACGGGGGTTAGGCCAACTCGAGGCTTTGAATCTACGGTCGATTCTACTGTCAACTCTACGGTTGCTTCTGCGGACGATCCCGATAATGGCCTGGTGGTCGATCCAGCCGTCGCTCTAGACAGTGTCCCGGCTGTCCGTTGATCAGATGATCCCGGTGGCAACCCCTTAGACGAGCCCTGCGACATCGACTTAAGCCTGAGCAGTGCGAGTCGACAACACGCCGACAAAATTACAGGGGCTGTGGCTACTGTCGAGCTGCTGGCAAATGATTTTGGTCCAAGCTGTTTTACAGGCACCGGTTGAACCGGGCATGCAAAAAATAACGGTATCATTGGCCAGCCCGGCGACGGTGCGCGACTGGATAGTAGAAGTGCCAATTTCGTCATAAGACAGCTGCCGGAACAATTCACCGTAACCTTCAATATGTTTGTCAAACAGCACGGTGAGTGCTTCAGGCGTTGAATCGCGACCACTAAAGCCGGTGCCCCCGGTCACTAGCACCGCTTGAATATCCGGATTGGCGATCCACTGAGAGACCAGCGCTCGTATCTGGTAGATATCGTCAATGACTATAGCTTTATCTGCCAGTTGGTGGCCGGCTTGCTGCAAACTCTCCACCAGATAATGACCGGAGCTGTCACTGCTTTCGTCCCGCGTGTCTGATACCGTCAATACCGCGATCGATAAGGGTGCAGTGGCCGTAGTTAGTGTCTGTCCCATGGGGGCATGTTCCTTTAACTGAGTAGGTGATTTACGCTTGCAGCAACGCTGCAATATGCTGCTGGACAATGGTGACGATATGGTTCGCTATTCAATAAGAGCTACATTGCTACTACGTTGGTACTACACAGCTGCTACATAGGCGGTATATTGGTGTTACTTCACAGCTAAATGCGAGGCTGTTCGGCCCAGCACTACTGTAGTTCGACCTGGTAGCTCGGCCCTAGTGTAGTTCGATCTTACTGCAGCTCGACCCGTCTGAAGCGACTCGCAGTACGCGAATACCGCTCACCCATAAAGCTTATTACTATCGCCTAACACTACAATGGGGCAATGCAGTTCGAAGCTATCTCAATACTGCGATTCGACGTCAGCGCCGCCTCTTGTTCAAAAAAGTCGGTTACTGCCGGTACCACAAAAGAACGCCAGGGCAGCTGTTGAATACCGAAGGTTTCTCTTATCGACAGGCAGTTGAGCTGCGCTCGAGACCAGTTGGGGTCACCCGAAGTGGTCGGCTGTAAGCTCAGAGGGCGCTCGTGTATATCGGTAAATTGCGAGGCCACCGCCAGCACGGTTTCAGCAAAGTGATAATGGCTGGCAGGGTCGGAGCTGGCATAGTGGTAAGTACCCCAGGCCTTGCTGCCGCAACTGAGCTGATCAACAATAGCGGATAGCACTCGGGCTAAATCGACATTGCTAACCGGAATGCTCTTACAGCTATTGGACAAGCTCAAGGTCTCGCCGCACTGCGCCTTCTTAAACTCGCGCAGTAATCGAGTCATTACATTGTCGCCGATACCGCTGAAGATGGGCCCGGTGCGCACAATAATATGTTGCAGCGAGTCAGCGCTGACTATCTCTTCCATCGCCAGCAGCAGCTCTGCGGTGGCACTACCTGTGCTAACCGGGTCGTGTTCGCGACGATGACTGTTGTCTTTGGTGTCAAATACTTGGCTGTCAGAGAGATGTATCAAAGGCAGCGAGGCGCGCTGGCAGGCTTCGGCGACGGTGCGCAAATTAGCTAGCAGCTCGGCCGACTCCAGCTGCACACTGTCAATATTCAGCGCATTGATCACCACATCAATGCTCGCTGCAAACAGTGGCAGCTGCTCTGAGCTAATCACACCGGGCAATTGCAGGCACAGATATTCGCGGCCGCGCTCAGTAAAGCGTAGCTCCAGCGCCTCGCGAATTTGGGCATCGTGAACAACAATTAATACCTTCAAGATTCCCAGCCTTTTACCGAACTCAATATAAACATACTGCTAAGCAAACCAGTTGTGCACACCGCAACCCTTAAAAAGGGATGTCGTCATCAAAATCATCCATTCCCGAAGGCTGTGGCGCCTGCGGTGCCTGCTGCTGCGGGGCCTGCTGTTGTGGCGCCTGCTGCGGAGCATACTGTGGTGCTTGCTGATGGGTTTGCTGTGGAGCTTGCTGCTGGTGTTGAGGTTGATGTTGAGGCTGCTGTTGCTGGTACTGCGGCTGTTGCTGCGGGGCCTGCTGTGGCGCTTGTTGCTGCTGAGCCTGCTGCTGCGGGGCCTGCTGATAGCCACCTTGGCTGTCAGTTTGCTGAGCGCCGCCACGGCTGTCTAACATTTGCATCTCGCTGGCGACAATCTCGGTGGTATAGCGATCATTACCGGTTTGATCCTGCCACTTGCGGGTGCGTAGTGCGCCTTCAATATAAACCTTCGAGCCCTTATTTAGATACTGCCCAGCCACTTCTGCCAAACCATTAAAAAATACAATGCGGTGCCACTCGGTGCGCTCTTGCTGCTGCCCGGTTTGCTTGTCTTTCCAGCTTTCAGAGGTCGCCACGGTGATATTAGTCACCGCATTGCCGTTAGGCATCGACTTTTGTTCCGGGTCTTTGCCCAGATTACCAACTAAAATCACTTTGTTTATGCCGCGGGCCATGATGCTCTCCGTTGTTCAATTGATTGAAGGCGTATTTTTGGGGCTTGCTAGCCACCTATTTGCAGCAAAAAAGGCTGCCTGCCAATGGTCGAATCATACACTGCTTTGACGATCGGTAGCTACCGCCGCTGGTAATTAGCTGGCAACGAGTGAGCTTGCTAGCCCGGGCTGCGCAGCCGATCACTCGCGCAGCGCAAATAGCGCAAAAGCTCTTTGCCTAGTCACCATACAACGTCTTATACTACCGTGTTTTTCGGTCGCCTAAACATGGGCCCGATCGCTGGAGAGTTTTTTGGACACAATTGTTGTTCGTGGTGCCCGCACCCATAATCTTAAAAATATTGATCTGGATATTCCCCGCGATAAATTGGTAGTGATTACCGGGCTTTCGGGCTCGGGCAAATCTTCCCTCGCCTTCGACACCCTGTACGCTGAGGGCCAACGCCGCTACGTCGAATCTTTGTCGACCTACGCTAGGCAGTTTTTATCGATGATGGAAAAGCCCGATATCGACCATATTGAGGGTCTATCGCCGGCTATTTCTATCGAGCAAAAATCTACCTCACACAACCCGCGCTCCACAGTGGGTACGATTACCGAGATCTACGACTATCTAAGGCTACTTTTTGCCCGGGTCGGCGAACCCCGCTGCCCAGACCACGCACTGCCACTAGAAGCACAAACCGTCAGCCAAATGGTCGACACAGTGCTGGAGTTACCCGCGGGCAAACGTATTATGCTGTTGGCCCCTATTGTCAAAGAGCGCAAGGGTGAACATCTACACGTATTTGAACAACTGCGGGCCAACGGCTTTGTACGTGCCCGTATCGATGGCATCGTGGTGGATTTAGACGAGGCACCGGAGCTGGAGAAAAAGAAAAAACACACCATTGAAGTGGTGGTCGACCGTTTTAAGGTGCGAGATGACTTGGGTATCCGCTTGGCCGAGTCCTTTGAGACCGCGCTGGAGCTGACCAGTGGCAGCGCTGCTATCAGCTTTATGGATGGTGACGAAGAGGACCAAGTGTTTTCTTCGCTGTTTGCCTGCCCCGCTTGTGGTTACAGTATCAGCGAACTAGAGCCGCGGCTGTTTTCCTTTAACAACCCCGCTGGCGCCTGTGGCGGCTGCGACGGACTCGGTACTAAATCGTTTTTCGATCGCGACCGATTGATCATGCATCCACAGGCCAGTTTGGCTGAGGGCGCCATTCGCGGCTGGGATCGACGCAGCGTGTACTATTTTCATATGCTCAAGTCGCTAGCGGACCACTACGACTTCGATATTGATACGCCGTTCGACCAACTCAGTAAAAAGCAGCAAAAATACATCCTAATGGGCTCCGGCAAAGAGGAGATCAGCTTTAACTACGTGAACGATCGTGGCGACATCTTTCAGCGCACCCATACGTTTGAAGGTATTATCCCCAATATGGAGCGCCGCTACCGTGACACCGACTCACAAATGGTTCGCGAGGAGTTGGCCAAGTTTTTGAGCACCCAGCACTGCCCCGACTGTGACGGTACCCGACTCAAACGCGAGGCCCGCCACGTGTTTGTTAAAGGCCGTGATCTGCCCTCCATTGTTTCGATGCCGGTGGGAGAGGCCTTCGACTATTTTGATAAGCTCAAGCTCAGTGGCCGTAAAGGTAAAATCGCTGAAAAGATTCTTAAGGAACTGCGCGATCGCTTCACTTTTTTGGTCGATGTAGGACTTAACTATTTAACCCTAAACCGCAGTGCGGAGACGCTGTCCGGGGGCGAGGCTCAACGTATACGCCTCGCCAGTCAAATCGGCGCGGGCTTAGTTGGGGTTATGTATATACTCGACGAGCCTTCGATCGGGCTGCACCAGCGCGACAATGAACGGCTGCTAAAAACCCTCAACCACCTGCGCGACCTAGGCAATACGGTTATTGTGGTAGAGCACGACGAGGAGGCCATTCGCCTAGCTGATCATATTATTGACATTGGTCCCGGCGCCGGTATTCACGGCGGTAAAGTTATCGCTCAGGGCAGTTACCAACAAATTATCGACTGCAAAAAATCACTGACGGGCCAGTATCTTAGCGGTAAAAAATCGATTGCTATCCCCAAGGTAAGAACCCCTTTCAACCCAGAGCAGCAACTGGTGTTGAGCGGCGCCACCGGCAATAATCTGCAAGATGTCACCCTGGAAATTCCATTGGGTATTATGACCTGCATTACCGGAGTTTCTGGGTCCGGTAAATCGACCTTAATCAACAGCACACTGTACCCACTGGCCGCCACCGAACTCAACGGTGCCAGCACGTTGACCGCATCCCCTTATGTGGAAATAACCGGGCTAGATCAAGTCGACAAATGCATCGACATCAATCAGAGTGCTATCGGTCGTACCCCGCGCTCTAATCCAGCTACCTACACCGGTATTTTCACGCCGGTACGAGAACTGTTTGCCGGTACCCAAGAAGCGCGCTCTCGCGGCTATAAGCCCGGTCGGTTTAGCTTCAATGTTAAAGGTGGTCGCTGTGAAGCCTGTCAGGGCGACGGCGTGACCAAGGTAGAGATGCACTTTTTACCCGACATCTATGTACCCTGTGATATTTGCAAGGGCAAGCGCTACAACCGAGAGACCCTTGAAGTGCGCTTTAAAGGCAAAAATATCTTTGAAGTATTGGATATGACCATAGAAGATGCCTGCGGGTTTTTCGAGGCCATCCCCGCTATCAATAAAAAGCTGCAAACACTGATTGATGTGGGCCTGTCGTACATTCGCCTCGGACAAGCAGCCACTACACTCTCCGGTGGTGAAGCCCAGCGGGTTAAGCTTTCCAAAGAATTATCCAAGCGCGATACCGGCAAAACCCTCTATATTTTGGACGAGCCGACTACCGGTTTGCACTTTCACGATATTCAGCAGTTACTTAACGTATTGCACCGACTCCGTGATCACGGCAATACCATTGTGGTCATCGAACACAATCTCGATGTTATCAAAACCGCCGACTGGGTAATTGACCTAGGTCCTGAAGGTGGTAGCGGTGGCGGCCATATTATTGCCAAGGGTACTCCAGAAACCGTCGCCAAAAATAAGAAGTCCTATACCGGTCACTTTCTTAAGTCGATGCTGGAAAAGCAGCTGGCTTAACATTGCCGGGCCGCAGGCTCGGTCTGTGGAGAAATGACTACGCTATTTGCTAGAGTAGCTGCCGAGATCCCATTTGGAACCAGTCGTTGCTGGAATTAATGCACTTTGTTATACCGGCTAATTGAGCGGCAGTTCTAGAACGATTAGGGGCTACGCATAAAGTTCCCCTCGCTACTAACAGTTTGCGTTCAGTTGCGATTCATAAAAGTTATGCAAAACTGTGGGTATTTATTACAACGGTTTTAGAGCGAAGGGGCACCATGGAAAATTATCAAGAAATACTGAGCCTAGTAGCTCTTACTATGGGCGTTGGTTGGGCCAGTGGAATAAACCTCTACGCCGCTCTACTCGTGCTTGGCCTCGGTGGCGCCACCGGTAATATAGCTCTACCAGCGCCCTTAGAAGTGCTGCAGAATCCCCTGGTAATCGGTGCTGCAGGATTAATGTACTTGCTCGAGTTTGTCCTCGATAAGACCCCTGGTGTCGATACCGGGTGGGACACTATTAGCACCTTTATTCGCATTCCCGCCGGCGCAATCCTAGCGTCATCAGCGGTGGGTGACGTAAGCCCCGCTATCGAAATTGCTGCCGGCATTATGGGGGGCGGTTTGGCTACCGTCAGCCACGGTGCCAAGGCGGGTAGCCGCCTACTTATAAACACCTCACCTGAGCCGTTTAGTAATTGGACAGCGTCAGTCACTGAAGACGTTGTTGTTGTTGGTGGCCTGTGGGCTGCGCTAACCCACCCGCTGATATTTCTTATCTTACTATTATTGTTTTTTATCTTGGTCATTTGGCTACTGCCAAAGCTGTACCGCGGTATCAAGTATCTAGCGCAAAAAATCGGCTCGCTGTTCGGCGGAAAACCACCGCCGCCCTCAATGGGGTTAGATAACCGACTCCGCTAGCACCCCTCGCAATTATCACCGATCATCTTAGAATCAACCTTGGGTCACGCCGACGAAGCGCAGTAAAATCGGTATTGGCCTACTGGTTAATCCTGCATCAGATATAAGCTGGGGACATAGCGCAGAGTTATAACTGGTTAAGTGCTGGTGTAGTGCTGGTGTAGTGCTGGTGTAGTGCCGGTGTAGTGTTAATTTGGTGGGATTTAGATCGATATATTATGGCGCTGTACTGAGTAATGCCAGTATAAACTAGGTGTAAAACCTTACTATGGCGCCACAATAGCCGCGCAGCCTCCTCATTCCAAACCACTACGATCGCAATCATAGCTGACAACAAAGCGCACTGACCATTAGCGCTCACGCTTCACTTCGGCTAACGCCCGTTGAGCAACAACACTGAGGGCTATTCTAGACAGAGAACGCTACCCGATATAACATTGAGCAAATACGGGACACAAAAAACCGAGCACGGAGCTCGGTTTCGAAAGCTAACTGCGGGCCGGTAACACACTACCAAGCCAACAATAACTTAATCCTCGTCAGTCTCTTGCTCGTCATCTATTACCGGACGATCAACTAACTCTACATAAGCCATCGGCGCTTTGTCACCGGTACGAAATCCAGCTTTCAAAATGCGGATATAACCACCCGGACGCTCCTGATAACGAGGCCCCAAGTTAGTGAACAATTTGCCCACTGTTGCCTTGTCACGAGTGCGATCAAAGGCTAGGCGACGGTTAGCAACGCTGTCTGCTTTGCCCAAGGTGATTAGCGGCTCGGCGAAACGACGCAATTCCTTAGCTTTTGGCAGGGTTGTTTTGATTAGCTCGTGCTCAACTAATGAATTAACCATATTACGAAACATCGCCTTTCTGTGCGAGGCGTTACGGTTTAGTTGGCGGCCACTATGACGATGACGCATGACTCATTTCCTTTCAAATAGCTTGCTAAGTTCTTAGCGATATTTTTTTCAGTGAACAGGGCC
>JBLHLU010000129.1:0-10131 GCA_047623385.1 Paraglaciecola psychrophila | reverse complement strand
ATCGGTATTGTGCGATGTCTGTTCAGAACAGGACATTGCGACACTGTATAGTGCCGCCAGCGGCAGAGGACCGGTAGAGCTGGTGATGGCCAATGCAGGCGTTGCCATTGGCGGGCGAGTTGAGGTCATTCCGGTGACTGAATGGCAACGGCTTTTCGACGTTAATGTGATGGGCGCAGTCAGAACGATCAACGCATTTCTTCCGGCGATGATCGAGCGAAAACGCGGCACTATTATTATTACCGGATCATCCGCTGGACTGTTTAACAACAACGGCATGAATGCGCCTTATGCATCGTCTAAGTACGCTTTGCAGGGCATGGCTAAAGCGTTGGCGGTGTACTGTCGACAATATGGCATTCATGTGCATTACCTCGCCCCGCGAATGACTGATACTGCGTTCCCTCGTTCCTCCGTGGCCTGGGGCCATAAAGGCAGCCGAGTAACCTCGGACGTGGATATCGGTTCAGACTTTGACACCGCGCCAGCGGTCATAGCGGCGCTGCTCGAGGGGATCGAAAAGAACGCATTTTTGATTAGTTTAACCGACAACACCGAACAGCAACTTGCCAATTTTGCCCATTCACAGTCGCCGTTTTGACTGAGGCTAGTGCTACCTCTGGGGTCGGGTACGACAATAAATAAGTCACGGTATCGATCCTGTTAACCGCTGTTAGCGGTCAAGGGCGGTACTATGTACAGTAGTAACTGGGCGGGTAGGGGGCACGGTTCACGATGTTGTTAGCGTAGTGTGTCCACGGACAGAGTGTAGTTTGTCCGTGGAGGTTTTTTCAAACGTCAAATTGCTCTTTTAGTTTGAACTTTTGTACCTTACCCGCTGGATTGCGCGGTAATACATCAACAAAACGTAGCTCACTGGGTAGTTTATAGCGAGCCAGAGATTCGCCGGCAAAGCTACGTAGTTCTTTGATGTCGAGACTGGCACCCGCTTCGAGCACTGCTATAGCAGTAACCGCCTCGCCCCATTTTTTATCTGGCAAGCCAATGACAGCTACTTCCAAAATGTTGGGGTGTGCGTACAGGACACTTTCAATCTCGGCGGGATAGACGTTTTCTCCACCAGTAATAACCATATCCTTGACTCGATCACACAAGAACAAGAAATCTTCATCGTCGAGGTAGCCAATATCGCCACTGTGAAACCAGCCCAATGTGTCAATCGCTTCAGCGGTTGCTTCCGGACGATTCCAATAGCCTTTCATAACGTTAGGCCCTTTGATACAGACCTCACCGTGAACGCCCGCCGCGACCTGATTGTTAGCCTCATCGACAATGCGGACTTCAGTAAACATAGGTGCCTTGCCCGCCGAGCCCACCTTAACCATCGCCAAATCACTGCTTAGTATACTAGCAAAAGGCGCCGTTTCGGTTAGCCCGTAGCCCTGACAAAAGCTAACGTTACGATCACCATAAGTTTTGATTAATGGCACCGGTACCGGTGCGCCACCGCAGGTTAATGTACTAACACTGGATAGATCTGTGCCGGCAAAATTCTCATGCTGGGCCATCATTAAAAACATGGTGGGTGCGCCAAACATACTACCTACCTGATGTTTTTCTATCAGCATGAGAACCTCTCCGGCATCAAAACTGCGCAGCAAGATTACTTCAATACCCTTCGCCAGAGACAGCAAAGTGGTTACGTTGAGGCCTCCAATATGGAACAACGGGGCACAGGTCAAACTAGTTGTGGTCATGGTGTCTTCACCAAAGCAGGCATTGATACTATTCCAGAATAAATTGCCGTGGGTCAACATAGCACCTTTGGGTAGCCCGGTGGTGCCCGAGGTGTACATGATAAAGGCGATTTCATCTGCACCGACAGCTTCACTCTCAGCAATCGGACTGGCTGCCGGCATAAGCGATGTGAGCGACTCCCAGCCCGGTGCATCATTTTCGATGGTTAAATAGCGGGTGCACTGTAGCTGGTGTTTTTCTTGCTCGATCAACGGTTGCAACATATTGTCTGCAAACATCACCTTGATACCTGCGTCATTGCTAATAAATTTAATTTCGGGCCCGGTTAAACGGAAATTAAGGGGTACAAAAATGGCTCCAAGACAACTACAGGCATAGAGTATTTCTAGGAATGACGGGTGATTAAGACCAATATAGCCGACCCGGTCACCGCGTAAGACACCGCCATCTTGCAATAGCGTCGCTAGACGTCGAACTCTATCGCCGAGCTCCGCGCAGGTCAAAGTCTCACCTTCAAAGGTCAGCGCTCTTGCATTAGGGGTCAGCGACGCCCGGCGTAATATTGTACGGCCTAAGCCAATATCGGCAATCTGTGGATTTGACATATAACCTCCCATTAATAGTTTTGTTTTTACTGTGCCCGGTGCAATCCTCGGGGCAGCACCATTGCGCTCATTTTCCCAATCGTTGAGGCCAATGTTCAGCGTCTTTGTTGAAGGCTGTTAATCGTCTTCTTTGTCGTCTTCGTCATCGGTGACTGCATCGATTACTGCGGCACCTACTTTAATAGGCACGGTTATAACCGCTATAGTTACATCGGTAACAGCACCGACAGCCGCCACTGCCAGACAAGCAGATTGTGATAGGCACAACAATAGAATAGCTGCTAATTTCATTATTTTTCAACTCATGTGATGGGACCAGAATTATGCAGTGCTGATCAATTATTTAATAGCCCCAATGCGCTGTCAGTATTGTTTTAGCTATTAATAGGCGCCAATCACTTAGCGGCAATGGTCTGCTACCTTCAAAAGTTAAAGCCCCGGTTATAGCTGTCGCCCAAGATTGATTCAACAAATCATTATCACGACAACAATCCCACACTGCAAACAAACGCAGCTTCAACCGATGGGGCTAGGCCTCGTCGCCGCGTTAACGAATAGGCTATTGTTGCCACTGGCCGCTAGCCAGTGCTAAGCCGCTAGGCACAGGGTTTTAAGGTAGTTTAGATCAAACGGTGAATAAGCCCTGCCTCGACGCCTTGTTGAATCGAACGCCAGTGCCGCTTATGTTATACGATCGGGGCGTTTATCACTGGGCTGGTTGACCGATTTAAATAACCTGCCGATAAAGCGTGTTTGGCGATCTTCTGGGCGCGGCCACAGCTGTCGATTTAGACTAGATCAACGATAGCGTGTTTATCGCTGCACGCTTCGTTTACTGCTAAGTCTCGGTTCCGGCTATTAACTCAATAGGCCTGGCGATAGGCGATGGTAAAAACCATCTGCCTACAGAAGGTTAGCGAAGAGTATAGGCCGGTCTGCCCTATACTCGAGTTAAACTAAACTGTTATTGTCTTAATAGCAGCACCGCTGACAGCACCTCTGGTGGCCATTGACAGCAACAGGGGATAGACGGGCTAATGCAAACTGATAGGTATCTGTATGACAGCGATAACGACAGCGAAAACGACAGCGAAAACGACAAATGTAGAAAACGATATAGCACTGTGGTCAACATCTCGACAAGCGCTGGCAATTCGTACTAAAGAAATTACCAGTCGGCAGTTACTCGAACGCTTTATCGCGAGAATAGAAAAGCTTAACGGTCATTTGAATGCTGTTATCACCCAAGATTTTGAAGCTGCATTAGTTGCCGCCGATAAAGCTGATGCCGCGCTAAGTCGAGGTGAAATACTTGGGCCGTTACACGGTGTGCCGATTACCATCAAGGACGCACTGCAAGTTGCCGGTATGCGTTCGACCGGTGGTGCCACCGAGTTATACAACAATATTCCAAGCAAAGACGCCGACGTAGTGCGCTTGGTACGCAAGGCCGGCGCGATTGTATTCGGGAAAACCAATTTGCCTCGTTGGTCCGGTGATATCCAGGCCTATAATCAGATGTTTGGTACTACAGTAAACCCTTGGAACGCTGAAAAAGTACCCGGTGGGTCTTCAGGTGGCGCTGCGGCGGCTGTGGCGACTGGGCTAACCTCTTTTGAAATTGGTACTGACATCGGCGGTTCCATCAGAATTCCGTCATCTTTTTGCGGCGTATACGGGCATAAACCCAGTTTTGGCATTGTTCCTAGTAAAGGGTATTTAGACCATGCCAGTGGTGGCAACGACGAAGCCGATATCAATGTTCATGGCCCCATTGCACGCTCCGCCGAGGATCTCGAGCTGTTGCTGGGTATTATGTTGCGCACAGACTCGGCCTTGGTCGCGCAACTGAGCCCTGCTAAAGAGTTGGGCTCACTGCGAGTAGCAGCCTGGCTCGATGATGTATTTTGTCCTGTGGATAGTGAAGTATTGGCGGTTATGAACAACGCTGTTGCGCTGTTGAGCGCAGCGGGCATCAGCGTCGATCGAACAGCGCGTCCCGATATTGATCCCCGTGAAGCATCTTATCTTGGTATGTCGCTGGTCAGCGCGGCAATGTTACAAAATGTCGATGAGATCTCTGCTGATACCGATGGCGCAGTGTCAGCGCAAATGAGTCATCGTCAGTGGCTGGATGCGAATACCCGGCGGGAGGAAATTCGTTTGAAATGGGCGCAATTTTTCGACGATTACGATGTTGTATTAATGCCGGTTAGTTTTGTGCCGCCCTTTGAACACAATCACGAGGGCGATTTTGGCAATCGCACGCTGCTATGCAATGGCCAGGTTCGCCCCTACACAGACCTGATTCGGTGGACTACTCTCACCGGCATGGCCTATCTACCGGCATCAGTGCCGCCGCTGGGTTTGAGTGCCTCTGGGCTGCCAATCGGTGTTCAGGTTGTTGGCCCCTATGGCGGTGACCTCACCACCATCCGACTTGCCGGTATGATGGGTGAATTGTGCGGCGGATTTAAGGCACCGCTCATAGCGGTATTGCCTTGATTAGTACTTGGCGGTAACAGCCCGGCTATGATGATGGTGTTTTGCGCTACTGCTGTTGGATGAAAAACGGGGTCGCTGCCCCGGGTTGCGGTAACACCGGCGAAAGGCTAGCCGCTACCACGGATCGGGTGGGGCCACGGTCAATAAGGCACTATCGGCCTTACCGGTGACTAGATCTTGTGGCTATTGAATCTTGTAGCTATTGATTCTTGTAGCTATTGATTAAGAACGGGCAACATCGGACAGTAGCCGGTCCAGCCTGCCAGCGGTTGGCCCGGCAGATTTTTCGGGATGTGCTAACTGTTGTTGTGCCAGACGATTGGCCAGTAGGTCACTGAGCAAGGCAATCGGCTCGGCGAAGTTATTGGCCTTTTCAAGCATTTCAATCAAGTTATTCACTAAGCTGCCAAGCTTTTGTAATCCTGGAGGCAGCTGCTGCTGTTGCTCACTGGCACTGGCGCCAAAATTTTGCACATTGTTATAGGCCTGAGTAGCGCTATAGCTAGTTGTTCTTTGCATGTTCAAAGACATAGCCGCCAGTTCAGTGGTGTCCATTTTTAACTCAACGGCCATTGAAAAGGCTTTTTCAAAGTCGCCATTAAAAAATTCATCGGCGAGCTCGTTTACCTGTTTCATCAGCTCTGTGAGTGCTAAGAGCTCGCCTTCGTCGAGTTCACCCTCAATACGAATAGCAAACTCGCCAGCAGCCAAAGCCTCTTCAGCAAAGGCCGCTGAGAGTGAATTGCCATTGTCGCCGGAGTGTTGGCTCAAGGCGCCGCTGCGTTGCAATTGCTGCAGTGCTTGGTAGCTTATAGAGATTTTATCGCCGTCACGAGTGACCACTTCTAGGCTGGTAGACTGGTAGCGCTGGTAGTCTTCGATAAAGCTGGCTTGTTGTGATTGCACGGTGCCGTTAAAGCCGCCGCTCAGTGCAGTACTAACTGAATCACTACTGCTTCGGTAGCCGGACACAACATTGCTGTTAACCGATGCATAGGTTACTGCCACAGGTTCGCTAGTCTCGCTGGACGAATGGGGAGCAAATTGCCCGCGCAAGTCCTCAATGCCAGCGAGTATTAATTGCTGCGTCAGCGCGAGCTCTTCACTCAAGGCGTCGCTGAGAAACCCAGCTTGGTCAAGAAAGTTCATGGCTTCACTGAAACCGCTTGAAAAACCGGCCAAACCGTCATTAATGGCAGCAGCCATTTCCTGCTCGGTGGCACCATCGCTGGCAAGCCGGTCAATGTGGGTATTAATAAAACCCAGAATGACATCCGCAGAGTGTTGCGAACGGGCCAATTTGTCAGCCGCAGTGACCTCGGACCCGGCACTTAGACTCAGCGAACCGGCGCTACTTTGTAGGGTACGCCCCTGCTCTGACAGGTTCACAATGCCGGCGGGTGCAGTATTTGAGTGTTTACTGGCGGGGCTATCACTGCGAGTATCGCCGGCAATACTGTCCGCTGGGCGGTTGCCAGTAGCAGGCGCAGATCCACCCAAAGGTAGCGCTTGCGAGGCGGGAAAATTAGCGCTTTGATTAATCATAAGGGTATACCGTGGCAATAGCGTGCAGTGCTACAGGTAACTAGCGGCCTTGGTTGGCAAAGCTTTAGCTTTAAGGTGATGCTAAAAAGCGTAAATAGTCAGTATCAACCGGCACTGTGGCCTCAGTGGCTGTTAGCTAGGGTTGGTAAATATCAACCAGGCAGGTTTCTTACCCTAACGTTCAAAAAAATTACCAGCTGTGTATTTCTCTGCGAATAAAATCGTCGAAATACCGCCGTTTTTATTTGCTGAGACCTCCAGCATGGGTTTGTGCCAGACAAAAAAATGGGCACCTTGCGGCGCCCACTATTGGGATCAAACTTTAATGATTCCTACTAGAAGTTGTAACTCATCTTGCCGTAGAAGAACCTGCCATTGAAGCCAAAGGGAGAAAACTGACTGTAGGGCAAGCCAAGTACAGCGCCGCCATTAAATACGCCGTTGGTGGCGCTAACAGTAGTTTCACCTCGCTCATCAAATACATTGCGGGTACCAAAGCTGAGGTCCAATTTTTCATTTAACGCGTAACCGAGTTCGAGATCAACAGTTTGCGCGCTATCAAATACCGCACCGGCTTCGTTATCGTAGTAGTTACCGTAGTAGTTTACCCGAGCCAACATGCGCAGTTTTTCCTGTTGATGATTGACGGTGAAATTCCAGCGTGTACCCGGTACCCCATCTTCGATCAAGCGCTTGCGGCTATCGCCCAGCAGATCCGGATTGCGATCCGTTACTGTTGTATCAGTCCTGTTATAGGCCAGATTCAAAGTCATAATACCGTCAGCTGCCTCGAATGAGGTATTCGCTACAATGTCGACCCCGCGAGTATTGGTATCAAACTGGTTGGTGAAGAAGCGGAATTTTGCAATATCAGAGGCATCGATACCTTGATCGGTAAGAGTGGCGCGATCTTCATCAGAAAGAGTGAAGTCACTTGAAAGGCTCAAACGATCCTCCAGATCAACGTCAAAGAAATCAATGGTGATATCAACTTGGCCAAGGCTGAAGAAACCACCCAAGGTCATATTGGTTGATTCTTCAGGTCGCAATACATCGCCACCGCGCAACAACGCCGCAGGGCTAGTAGAGGGAATAACACCTTGGTTGGTCAGCACCAATCCGACAAGCTGCGTCGAAATATTGGATGCATTTGACTGGCCGGGTGTGGGTGCTTTAAAACCGGTACTGAATGTACCGCGAATACCTGCATCTTCAGCGAGCGAATAATTAAAGCCCAGTTTGACACTGGTGGTATTACCGAAGTCTTCAAAGTCTTCAAAGCGAAGAGCAGCACCAATCAATAGTTCATCGCTGGCCATCCACTCCACATCACCATAAATTGATGAGTTAGAGCGACTAAAATCACCGGCAATGGCGGGTGAAAAACCGGGAAAGCCGTTGGTTGAAGTACTGAAGCCCTGAGAGCCTAAACCACCGTCGATATAGGACTCCTCTTGACCTGCGACAATTGAAAATTCCTCTTCACGGTACTCGGCTCCGAAAGCAAAATTAATGGTGTCACCAATGGGCATGTAAAAGTCAGCGTTAATGGCGATATCGGCCTGTTCGTAATCACCGGGATTAAAATCACGGGGAGTTTTGGCACCCAGTGAGGCATTCACGGTGTTGTTGATAAAGAAGTCAGCGATGTTTTGACCGTAATAGCCTGCGACACTCCAGCCAAAGCCGTCGTTGGTTTCACAGCGCAAGCCTAATAACAATGATTTATCTGTGACTTCGCCGCCAAAGCTCGGGGTAAAACCACCGGGAATGGTTTCGCTAAAATGGAAACAATTGGGATCTGCAGAAACCGCTGCAATCTCGGCTCCAACCAGGGCATCAGCACTTCCGGCAATAGCATTCGGGCCGCCAGCTACCGGGCAGTTACCGCTGCCATCATCGGTCATGTCAGCAATCAATAAATCGTCACCCGATGCATAAACTCCGCCGCGATTGGTTGGGTTACGAAAATAGAAACCACCAGTGACTTCTTTATTGTTGTAGTTAGCCTGGCCAAAGAACTCTACGTTTTCGCTAATCATAGTGCCAAAGTTGGCCCATAATTTAATGTCGCCATCAACTTCCGGCGTACCCCAAACCTGCGCCGGATTGCCAACACCTTGAACACCTGCAGCAATTAAACCAGCAGCATCATCGCGCTGCACTGAACGATCAGTGGCATCAGCTTCAGAAAATTCAGCAGTGATATTCAAGAAACCATCGCCTATAGCAAAACCTTGGTTTACCGCTATCGACATTTGTCCTTCACCTTCGTCGTATTCTCCCACTTTAAATTCGACTGAACCTTCTGAGTCTGAATTTTTTAAGTTGAAGTTAATAACACCGGCGATGGCATCTGAACCGTACTGGGCGGCAGCGCCGTCTCTAAGTACTTCGACGCTGCTCAGTGCCAGTGAAGGAATTGCGGATATGTCTGGCCCCTGCGAACCGTCAGACAGACCATTACCTAACCACGAAATAACCGCGGCCCGATGCCGACGCTTACCGTTAACCAATACCAAGGTATGGTCGGGTGCCAAACCGCGCAAGTTGGCGGGGCGAACCAGGGTGGCAGCGTCACTGATGGGTTGATCGTTGACGTTGAAAGAAGGCACAATATTGCGCAGTAGATTGCTGGTATCAACGCCACCTTGAGCGACAAAATCAGTTGACGATATAACATCAACCGGCGCGATTTAGTCAGTTACTGAGCGCGGTTTACTTCGCGTACCAATAGTAACGACCTCTTCAATAATAGACTCGTCCTGCGCGAATGACGGCGTAGCACTACCTCCGATAACAGCAATGGCGGCTGCCAATGCTTTTAAATGAAACGAATATGATTTCATGATTTTTTCTCCAGTGGCTGTAAGGCAATTATTATTCTAATTTTATCATCGGCTTTTACTACAATAAGCCAACAGTTTTGCGCGGCTTGCGCATTTGGCGAATGTACATGAAAAAACCCCTTGTGCCTAAGACTTTAGTGAATAGTCAGACAATTAATTCTTAGTTAATTTGTAATGCTATAAGAAATAAATTCTTGCTACTTTAGTGATAAATATTATTAGGAAATAATAATGGCACTATATATAAATCATAAAATGAACTTTTCTATAGCGTCTTTATTCTAAAAAAACATAAGCAATAATATTTTTTACTAAATTACGATAATGGTTTTTTTATTAGCGATCATTGATTTAATTTTTATATTATTGAAAATAATTTAATTAGAGAGATAAAAATAGTTCCAAAGTCGGTATTTTTTACGGTTCTAAAGATTTAGGTTTTTGGAGCACTAAAGATGTAACATTTTTTCTCACTTTCAGTGAATTGGGTCAGCGCTGCGGAGTTGGCAAGGCAGCAATAAAATGAGATAAAATAAAAGTCGGTGTTAACAATCGTATTTATCTAATGGTAACTATTCCCAGAAACCTATATTCGGTGCGGCGGTCAACGCGATAAAATACCGTTGGGTAGCTAGTCTAAGCGTCATAGATTTTTCCGCGACAATCTCGCCGTGGCAGCAGTCTGTGCAGCTAGCGCTGAAAAGCAAGTAACAAAATTAGAGTAACAAAATGAGAGTAACAAAATGAGAGTAACGGTAAGACCGCGAACTTCAGATCAAGCCTCATTCTTATAGTTTCGCACTAGCTGTGGTTGGGTCGAGGGTGTAGCGGTTGCGCTCAATAGTCTATTGCACCCAGTTGTGACGAAAGCTGTTCGGTATTATTGACGTTCGAAAATACGTTACTTT
>JBLHLU010000128.1:0-10139 GCA_047623385.1 Paraglaciecola psychrophila | reverse complement strand
AGCGATAGAGAAGCCCACTAACACAGCCGAAAACTACGGCGGGCCAGCCCTTCGATCACGCTGATGTAGATTGATATCTTCACTAGAAAAACTCACAAAAGTGATAGCTATTTTCCTTTTTTGCGTTGATAAGAATGGTGAATTAGGTCACCGTGTAAAGCCACACGTAATAGTATACGGCACGACTCTAGGTACAAAAAATTGCAGAGGGAATTTTAAAGATTAAACATAAGTTTGCTGTGCCGTAGTCACACCCTAACAACGAAGCCCGAAAACAGCACTAAATTTACACCCCGCTCGCTCGCAATAATATTGACCTAAAAAGCGCTCAACTCACTTGCACGCGCTATTAATGATTAGCACTCCGGTAGCCGCTAATTATGCGCTTCACGCCAATAAATTATACGGTCGTGGCCACGGTATCTGCCAAATGTAACGAGCGAAGAAGGATATTCGTCGCCGTTAGATGCGTTATCCCAGTCAAATTTCAGCCAGTCATCAACCGTAATGGTTAGCTCCAACGAACCGCTATTGTTCAAACCCGGCCTGGCGATAGTAATGGGAAAGGCGCTATCACCTATGCCACCGACTGCGTTAGCGGCCGGAATCGCGACCGGCGCTTCAATACACAACAAGTCGTCGCTAAGGTCAGCGTCAGAGCAACTGCTTGTCCACAGGCTATAGTCGGTAGAACTGTCAGTACGATGGGTAACAAAGGTATTGCCATCAAAGTACTGAATAAAGAAGGGCATGTTGAGACTAGCTCCCAGCGTAATTTCTGGCCCGTAGACCGGGGGGACAAACACTCGACCATACAATAAAGGGCCGGGCAGCGCAGCCAGCGTTTGCGTATCAACTGCACCGCCGCCAGCGGCGCTACTGTCTAAATCTAACAGTGGCAATTTAACGCCGTCGCTATCTTCTACCCGTACACCGATGTTAATGCTGTCGCGCGGGCCTTCAGTGCCTGAACCTCGATTGATAATCAGCGGCAAATTAATGACATTAATAACGCCACTGTGCCAGTTTGTTGTAGCGCCGGGGCCGGCGGCAGTCAAACGCCCGTTATAGCTGGTTGAAGTGGCGATATCGACTGCGCCATAGGCAACATCTGCATCGGTTGGCGCTGAACCGACATCGTCCAACGCATGGCTAACGGCATTCAAATCAAGTTTGGCAAACGCACCTTGGTAGTTTTCAGTGGTTGTCGCAGGGCTTAACGCGGATGCCGCGTTCAATGAATAGACCAGAGTCACCGCTTGGCCTACATAGGTAAAAGGGCTGGCGTTAGTATGCGCTGCGGTAATCGACCCTGCGGTCAGTTCAAAATACGCCGGAATAAATCGGCCCAAATTCGAAAAGGTAGTAATCACATTGCCGGCGCCTAAATAGTCGTTGTCTCCTACGGTGGCAGTTAGGTCAATAATACCCACCTCACTCCAATTAAAATCGCCCGAGAAAACACCCGCACCGGTTTTCACAAAATTAACAGGGGTAAAAATACCCGGCGAGCCGCCTGCTGGCGCAGCCAGAGAATGCGCTATATTGATAGACTCAGCCGACTCTTCATTACCGTAACTAGGTGTGGTGAACACAGTGGTTCCATCTACACCTTGTGCTGTTACCGTAACGGTAAAATTACTGCCTGCAGCGGCGAAAACAGCACCGGTTTCATCGGTGGAAATGACCGCTGCGTCGACCTCTATTAAAAAACGATCGGGCTTAACGGTAAAGTCGGCACTTGACCCATTGATCGTTCCATCCGATACATTAACCGCAATGTTACCGGCATCGTTATATTTAACCGTTATCATAGCCTGGCCATCGGTAAAATCAATATCGCCCTCACCGGTAACCTCTTGAGTCCCGGTTGTTGGATTAATCCGCGTTGTGGTTAGCGCGATAGCCTGGGTACCGGTGTAGCTTTCGATAACACCGCAGGCTGGGTCTGCCGGTGTGGTGCCAAAAGCCGTAACATGTATGTCAAAATCGGCTCCCGCGATCTGATTAACCATCGCGTAGTCAATCGTATCGGGCGGAGGATTAGCAAGCACCGATCGCGTTATAGTAAATCCCGTCTCGGCGAAGACCATCTCACCTTCGCTATCATCATCACGCATCGGCCCAGCATAGACATCAATATCAATACTAGGAGCCCCTTCGATATAATCCAAGAAAAATTCGGCTACGCCATTGTCACTCGCGGTGAAGGTGTAGCTAGCGAGACCATCGTTTGCAGTCGCATTGCTAAAACCGGTGGCAACAGCCTTGCTCCAAGTGCCTTTAGTAGTTTGCGTATCAAGTACTATGGTGCCGGCGTAACCGGTTACAATAGCCCCCAGTGCATCCCTGACTGTTACGGTTACCGGTTCGGCCGCGCAATGAATACCGCTATTGTCATGCGTAATCGTAAAGTAACCGGGTTCCTCTACGGGGCATTCTCTCGGTGTGCCGTCGTAGTTATCACCGGCCAACTGATTGGCGTAAATAGTGCTGACATCACTTGCCGAGATCACCGAATCAAAAATCAGCACCTCGTCGAGTTTCCCGGAAAAACTCTCACTGCTGTAGCTGTTTTCAATTCGGCCGATACTGGAAAAAATTGTGCTAACGTCGCCGGTAGCCGAGCTTTTGCTATCTTCCAAAGCGCCGTCAACAAACACCTGTACAGCGCCGCTGGCGCTATCGCGGGTCATCACCACATGGTGCCAACTGCTATCGCTAACAACAGTACTGGATGTAGCCGAACTACCGTTACCTTTTTGAATTCGAATACGGCCTGACGCGTCAATATAGCCCCAAAAAATATCGTCGCCTCCACCCCTTTCTTCAACGCCGATTACTCCAGGTGCGGACCAAACTGAGCCACTGCCGAGTTGATCGCTATTAATCCAGAACGAGAGGGACGCAGTGGTGTTGAGGTAGGAATGAAGGCCAACCACGTCGATATAATCGCCACTGCCGTCAAAAGTTCCGGCGCGACATACCTGCCCTGCAGTGATTGTGGTAGTGTTTCCAATAGAGGTACCATCGAGCGCGTTACTCGAACTATCAGCGACCTCGCCGCCGGTACCATTCCAGCCGGCTTCATCGAAATGCCAATCAACAATGGGGGTTAAAGGTAAGAAAATACTTGTACAGTCGGCTGCTCCAACCGTGACGGCTGTATTGCTTGCACCTAATGTAACAACCCCGTTAGTGGCGAAAACACCTCCACATGCATCGCCTATACCATTTAGCGTACTGCCTACCCCAGTAGTGATGTAGGTACCCGCAAAAAAAATGCCTTTGAGAATCGAATCTGCCCCGGCCGTTGTATAGGTTCCTGTATTCCAAATAACAGTGCTGTCGTCGGTTACATTAAGTAACTTTATGGTCAAGTTAGCACCAAAGGCAATGTAGGTATCGATATTAAAAACCCAACTGCCAGTCTGGCCTTTGCCATCTAAGGTGAGGGTTATGCCTGCAGTCGTTGTTAGAGAGGTTGCATGGTAGACGCCAGATTCAAGGGTCGCATCAACAGTCATCGCTGCCGCGAGCTGGTTTGCCGTGGGCGCTTCCATCGCGGCCAAATATTCTTGCACCTCGGTGAGTAGTACTTGCTGACTATCTATCGGGTCTTGAAACGAAGAGATACTGCCAGCGACGATCGCGTTGGCACCGAGTGCCACATTGCCTCCGGCCACAAGATTGCCATCGACGGTGACATCCGCACCGAGTGTTGTGGTTGTGATTGCCTGAATATTGCCATTGACTATTGAACTTGCGCCGACAGTTAAGTCCGCGCCGGAATAAACCGTTGTGCCATTTAGCGGTGAATCTAACACAGGCATGTAAGCCGCTTGCACACAAGGCACCACCCAAAGTATGTGTGCAAAAATTATTTTTTTTATGTACGGCATGTAGTATCGTATTTCTAACGTATGAGAAGAAAATGCATTACGTTAGTATACTGTAGGATGTTGACCATTAGCAATCTGCCCCTCGGCTAGCCATATCAACGCCCTACTTTAGATATAAGTAATGTTATATTAACAGAAATGATAAGGCCAATAAATATATGGCCTGATTGACCTGTTTTGGATTTGTTCAGATTAAAGACGATGTGTATAACGTAAGTATAATAAATCTGTACGACCTTGTAGCCTTCTCACCATTGAGGATAGGGCAAAAGATGATCCGTAGAATAAGAAAAAATCGCGCAAAATTAGCGCCGGATAAAAAGCTGGAATATGCAAATTAGTGAAGCAGTTTAATATCACAAATTTTTAAACTAAAAGATAATCAAGCATGGGCCCCGCCGCCGCATCAAGTCAGACACAACCGTATTCAAGGTAACAAAGGAACGAAGTAGCCGGAAGGGAAATAGCGTTACATGTAGAAAAGCGTCCCGCCCAGAAGATAAAAATAGTTGGCGGACTCGAAAGGAGACGCTACCTTATTAGAAATAATCAATGCCTTTTTCATTTACGTCAATACAGCATTAAGGTAATTCGGGCGGTTTAAGAAGTACAGAAAACATAAAATATCACATTTCCCCAATGGTTTAACGTGCCAATAGTAAGCTATTATTATTGGCTGAATGCAGCCCAGTAAATCTAATTTCCCATGCCCTAATAAAATACACCCACTAAGGAACTTTTACTTCATAGTAGTACCTCAGCAAAGATATTCTTGGCAACCCGTGTCTCTTTTTGACCTTTATCAAAACAGCTCGATTGTTCTAGAATGCGGAGCTTGCCGCCAAAGCGACAAGAGAGCTGGACTATCGCCCATCGGAAGAGCAGCTTCCCGCTACGCCAAATACAATAGAAGTGTCATGACATAGCTAAATTTTTCTTTCGTTTATTTCTTGCTTGCGATTGACTTGCGGCCGTGCAAATCTCCATAAAAGTGTCACCATTTAGGGCGCTCAATCCACTCTGTTTATCGGCCACTTGCAGCAGCGCAACAGTGTTTTCAAGTGCCTATGATTAACCTAGCACTGAATTATGATCACCTGTACAGTGGCATGCTGCACTAGTCACTGACTCAACTAGGGGTATTAATGATAAACCGACGCCGATTCTTGAATTATATGGGAGTGTCCACCCTCGCACTTTCAGCGAGCGGCTGCGACGACAGCCCTCCGCAATATCGCTATAACTCAGAAGACGTTGCCCTACTCGCTCAACAACGTAAATTAGAAGCGGCTGCTGCGGGTAATGGCCCCTTCGGTGTGCACCGATATGCAGGTTACCGAGGCTTATCTAGCCTGCCATGGTTCGACCTAGACAACCTAGGGCAACTTGTTTGTAATAACGATAGTGTTCCGATGTCGATCGATATGCACGCTCACCTCGGTATGTCAGTGCTGTTTAAACCTGAGCTTGACCTACAGTTAGAAACCGATCGTGTCATGCACTTACTCGACTGCGATGGGGACTCGCCAAATTGCCAGCTAGATTTAGACATCTACATCAACGGTAATTTCAGTGAAGAAAACGTGAGTAAACTAGAAAAGACTATTGTAACGCAGGGTTTGTGGGGCAATGAAGTCACACGCACTCATACAATAAAAAACCTAGTCAAAGAAATGAATGCTATGCGGGTAGAGCAAGCGGTTATTTTGCCGATTAAATTGGGCTTGCCATTTGGCGATGATCAGACTGATCTATGGCGCGCCGAAATTGGTAAAGCCGAAGAACAGCAACGGTTGCTAGCGGGCTTCTCAATTAACCCCCTAGACAACAACTGTATTGAGCAAATGCGTACGCATTCCGAATCTGGCTTAAAGCTGATGAAGTTGCACCCGGTAGTACAAAAGTTTTACCCAGACGATCCGGCATTAATGAAGGTTTATGAAGAAGCTCAGAGTTTAGGCGTGACGATATTTTTTCATGGGGGTCGTGCCGGTATCGAGGCGGAATCGTCCCATCGCTACGCGATGCCACGACACTATGAAAAAGCACTACGCGACTTCCCCAACGTAAAGTTCATTTTAGGCCACGGCGGTGCCCGTGATGTTGATGCGATGTTGCAGTTAAGATTAAAGTATCGCAATGCATGGCTGGGCACGCATGGACAGGGCATCACTAAACTCGACCACATCATCAACAGCACCAAGGGCAAACGGATTCTATTCGGTACTGATTGGCCTTTCTATCATATCGGGTCATCACTCGCCAAAGTACTCATTGTCACCGACTCAGCCTCGAAGAAAAGCCAACGTTTTGACTTGTTGCGCGGTAATGCACTTGAGCTAATAAGTTAGAAAAGAGGAACTCTAAAAACAGCATTGCCAGAATGCCACATCGTACACGTTGTTTTCAGCATGCCTTGAGTAATTGCTGCCGGAGCTATTAGACTAACATCCGACAGGGCATGTGAGGCCTGAATCAAGCCAACCGAGTTTTTGGCACTGACAGCATCGTGTTATAAACACTGCCCGCAGCATATCTGCTTATTTTTCAATAGACAGGAAAGTAGCGCACGCAGCCGTCTCTACGACTACCTATTTATCGGTACCCAAACCCCCTATTCAAACACTACAGGCCAGTGTCACCATGAATATCAATTGATGAGTTTTTGACTCATTGATACTACGTGTTCACTCGCTGACGACAGCCCGTTGGCTCCATGTGCCAAGAACACTAAGCTCAAAAGCACAACTCGCACAGTCAAAGTCCGGGTCAGATAAGCCTGCATGTCACTGCGTTATTTTTTGCGCGCTACCTTCACTGGCAGGCGGGTATAACCTTTCACAAAGGATGAAAACGTGCGGGTTGGTTCTTCTTGAACTTCAATTTTTTCGAATCGAACCAGAATCTCTTCCCAGAGGATTTTCAGTTGTAGCTCAGCGAGACGATTACCCATGCATCGATGAATACCAAAACCAAAGGCCAGATGCTGCCGGGAATTAGCACGTTCAATATCTAACTCATTGGCATTTTCGAATACGTCTTCATCGCGATTACCGGAGGCATACCACATCAAGATTTGGTCATCTTTCTTGATCTGTTTGCCACCGACCTCACAGTCCTCGTTGGCAGTACGGCGCATATAAGCCAGTGGGGTTTGCCAGCGAATAAGTTCAGCCACAAAGTTTGGGATAAGTTCGGGGGCCGAAATTAATTTGTCGTATTGTTCAGGAAATTTGTTAAGCGCATAAACACTCCCTGACATGCTGTTGCGGGTTGTGTCATTGCCTCCTACGATCAGCAATAACAAATTGCCTAGGTGTTCCGCGGCATTCATATCTTTCGTGGATTCACCGTGTACCAACATAGAGACTAAGTCATCACCAGGGTTTTTCTTACGCTCTTCCCACAATGTAGAAAAGTACTCAGCGCATTCCATAAATTCACGGCGTTTCTCGTCCTGTGTTTCTACTACCCCGCCCGGCTCTGGAATAGCAAAAACCACGTCAGACCAACGGGTCAGCTTAGCTCGATCCTCGAGTGGAAAGTCAAACAATGTTGCCAACATCAATGTTGTTAGCTCCATTGAAACAGTCTCAACCCAATCGAATGTTTCATTTTCAGGTAGTGAATCCAGAACCATACAGGTTCTCCCCCGAATCAATGATTCCATTTTTGCAAGATTACTTGGGCCCGTAGCACCCATGACTGTCTTTCGCTGGTCATCGTGACTGGGTGGATCCTGAGAAATAAAAGGGGGGACAATACCTGTAATTGCGCCAGCGGGGAGTGGGGCCCCAAGCTTGAACCCTAGCGTAATTCCCTGTGCTGAGGAAAACCTCTTCCAGTCTGCATCGACCGTTTTGATGTCTTTGTACTTTGTCAACGACCAGTAGCGCCCGGCAGTGCTAATTTCATTGAGGTGTACAGGATCTTCTTTGCGCAACCGCTCAAAAAAGCTTTCCCATCGATTTTCGCT
Source organism: Paraglaciecola psychrophila (assembly GCA_047623385.1). Lineage (GTDB taxonomy): Bacteria > Pseudomonadota > Gammaproteobacteria > Pseudomonadales > Dasaniaceae > Oceanicoccus. The sequence goes on along the minus strand of JBLHLU010000128.1, from coordinate 2,261 downwards.
GAACAGATGCGCATTCAGCGGGTTAATGTCCTCAATAGCGATATCATTAACATCCGGTATATTTGCGCCTTTGTGCGCCTGTTCTTGCTCGGGTGTTGCGTACTCTTGTAGCTGAACTGCTTGTTTCATACTGACTCTCCGATAACAAGATTTTTGAAGACAAAGTGGCAAACACCCATAGGCATTAAACTCGGCAATAGCTGCTGGAAAAAACAATAACATGTGTTATGGTTTATTCCAAGCACTTCGAGATATACAAAAAATGGCTACCACACATAAAACGAGTACCCGTAAAAAAAAGCTAGACTGGATAAAAGCGGGACAGTCATTGCTTATCGAGGCTGGAATTGATGCCGTCAAACTTCATCCTCTGAGCAAAAAGCTAGACATATCTACAGGCAGTTTTTACCACCACTTCAAGAGTTTTGAAGGTTACCTGTCTGCATTGGCTGACTTTTATGGCACAGAACAGGCGCAACTACCCTTTGACGAAGCACGAAATCTAATCGGCAATGATCCTGAACAACGGCTTCGAGCAGCTACCGCGATCTTCGCGGCTGGCTCAGGTCGTCAGTTGAATGTCGCCATGCGAGCCTGGGCGCACAGAGATCAATGCGCTTTTGATGCAATACACCGTTATGACAAAGTACTGATGAAAAACCTCGATGCGATATTTATCGACCTCGGCTTCGACGAGATTGCGGCAAAATCTAGAACACTGATGATGATGGCGCTAGCCTCCATTGATCTCGACCCAACCTTGATGAACCCCAGTTACACTGATCGATGGCACTATATTCGAGACACAATGATTTTGGATGGGAATCAACAGCTCAGCTCCAAAAACCCGAAGTCATGAGCAGCTGACGAGCCTCAAAAGTAAAACCTGAACCCCCTATTGTCTGTCACTGTAAACGTTGAATATGCAAAGACGGCTCATTACTCAGCATTGCCCTAGCCAAAGCATCGTGATTATTGGTCCGACTCAGATGGGTTATATTGGCATCTGTTAGTTATATCGCAGAATTGGCGGACTATAAGCTTCGAGCAAGTTAAGCGCAGAACCTTCTTTCCATTGCTGATCTTTATAACCGTTCAGAACAAGTAATCACTCAGGCTACAGCGATGCGCACTCATACTAAGCCAACAACAAACGTCAGTTTCGCACTCCATAGCTGGGCCATTAAAAGCCATCAGCTTGGCTAGCGCAATGCGCCCTAACCGAACAGTGATAACTAGAACTCTACTGCGGCAGGACTTCGCTATAAGCCTATGGTGTTGCTTGTCGAGCAAGCAAGTTCTGGCATACCGCGGAAGTAATGGCTAGATACACTCGCCTGTCGACTATAAGATGATAGCGCAGCTATGCTGTTGCTTTGCCCTCATTGTTTGCGCCTTGCTAAGACGCCGTTACTCGGGTGCAAGACCCGGGACGCAAAGACATTACGCGCGCAGCCTACCGCACTGGATACGCTCGGCCACCCGCTCAACACCATCGCCCTGACGAACGTGATGGCCGACGTTCTTTCGACTAAACATATCATCAACCTTTTCACCACCGGGCAACTACGCTTCAAACACATCTCAACTACACCCCAGCTACACCCTAGCTCCACCCTAGCTCCACGTCACCTTATGTTCCATTTTTCCAAAATTACTTGTCATTGCCAAAATCAACCCACATACTTTTGATACTTAACTATTAAGGCGCTTAACTCAATGGACTCAATGACTCTAACGGCAGCGATATTTAGAGAGCTAGGTATCATTCAAGAACGGGTGGACGCCATATTAAAAGCTAGACTACACGCGGATCTACCAACCTCCCAATTTAAGTTACTTAACCATCTTATTTTCACCACCAATACCGATGAGACCGCCAGCGAAATAGCGCACAACTTCCATGTCAGTCTTTCTGCCATGAGCCAAATAATCAAACAACTTAGACAAAAAGGTTTTGTCGATGTACACCCTCGAAAACAAGACACGCGTAAAAAAAACCTCTTCATCACCGACCTAGGCCGCAGCGCGCACCAACAGGCTATTGCCGATATCGATATTGACATTAGCGGTTTCTCAGAAAAATTTAGTTTGACTGAGTTGCAGCAACTCTACGCATTAAACAAGCAATTCCGCCTCTCTTTTGAAGAGCATGTTTGAGTGAACACCCCGGTCTAACGAGGGAAGAAATTCTCGACTAAGCGTAGCTCTCTAAGAGCTCCCTCCTTCAGGGATAACAAAGGACGACTAATCTAACGACT
>JBLHLU010000127.1:0-10144 GCA_047623385.1 Paraglaciecola psychrophila | reverse complement strand
GTCAAGGGATCACTATTCCAAGGCTGGCATCGGTGTTTGAGGCGCTGCCGAAAGCGAAATCCACAGTTGAAATCAAACCGACAATAGCGCCTACGGCGCGTCTTTTTTCTGTTTTTATCCTTACAAGCTGCAGTAACGGCTAGTTATCGCTTCGTTTCAGCAGCGTTCGCTGCGTGTCTTTCCCCAGTAATACCGCAAACCCGGGTCTTGCTAACGCAGGCGCAAGTGACTTGTTGTTACAGTTGTAAAAAGTCGGACTCTCTGACGCGGCTACATTTCTATGGCACCGGGCTACCAGTGCCCTTGGTCCTCAGCGGTATAACGTTTGTCGCTCGCAATTTCACTGATACCGCCCAGCGACTATGGCTCGAAGCCGACATTTGCACGGTCAACGATCGCGCCACTGGTGTTTGATTGCGGTTGTTCGGTGCCGCTGGTGGGATACCGTTGTCCCCGATTGAGCTGCGCCAACAGTGAGCTAGCAACTCACAGACTTGGCTGTAGCGCGCGCAATCAAGGGTTGTAGCTGCCCTTGCTAAAATCTATATTTATTTTTAACTATGCCTCTCAAGCTTCTGATTTTAATGATTATATTGCTATAGAATTTCCTTCTCATAGATACGTATTGGAGCGTTGGGTCGGCTGAATTGTTGTTCCCTGAGCTGTTGATAATTGAGCTGTTGATAATAAGGCCGCCACTACTGGCGTTTAGGCCCTCGGTACCGGCTTTTTTATGTTGGCACGGGGTTCGCTGAGGCCGGGCATCAGAATAGGCATAGTTGGCAGTTTGCGTCGCCGGTTAGTCAGCTGCTGTGGCCACTACTAACCGGCAGTTGTTGTGTTGATGCCAGTGACTGACAGCAATTATCGCCAGTTGGTTATAGAACAGTTGTTCGGCGATCATCCGTTGTTGGCAATCCACTGATTCAGATTGGCAGGTTTTGGCCAGTAGAATACTACCGCGATCGTCCAAGAGCGATTGTCGACTGCCGTCACGGCGCGAGAGTTTGATGGTCGCTGCAGTTGCGCGACAACGTTCAAAGGCTCGGCAGGCAGATTGTCGAGCATAGCGGCGAGCATGATGGGGATTTGCGGGCAGTGATATTTTAGGAAGCAGGCAAGCTACGTTGGTGCTCAATTGTGTCCTCGCCGGGGGCGGGGTTATGTAGGTCTTGGAATATATATTACGCCGGCCCTTCGACTATGTTGACCTGCTTGGACTGTCGCCGAAGTGTTGCCGAACGGTTACCGAGCTGCGATAGCGAGAGACCGCGCGGTCGGTTAATCCGTTCATTCGTCAGCTATCGTCAGCACTGTAGAGCTTGCTCAGTGTCTAGGAAAATTGAGACACAGGTCGCCTGCTACCGAGTCCGGCAACACCTAGCCGTTGCGCCAAGCGCTGCGGGGCGCTACTGCTATGGTGGTGGTGGCTGCTCAGCGTCGGGACTGAATACCTTCGCTGTAGAGCCCAAAAATACGCCGCTGCTGTTGCCAGTTCGCAATCTCGGTAATGCTGCTGTGGGCCTCTATTACCTGCAATGCGCTTTGTAACTGGTCGTCGCATTCGGCCAATTCGCCGATAGTATGATCTTGGCGTTGGCAGCAGGCGATCAATGCGAGCAGTAATTCATCGACTTGGGCGGCTAGTGCAAGCGGCTCGGGTGGCAACTGCGCGCGCAGCCAGGCGGCCCCCGCCAGCATCACAAACTTGGATTCACTTTTAACAAACTGTTTGCGTCGATCACCGCTTAATAACGCGCTAGCACCGACTGCACAGGACTTTAAGCGCAGAAAACCTTGGCTCATTGCGGGTAAGAATGACGGCTGCTGGCGATGGCTCATGGTTACCTCGTCGCGGTGTCGGTCCAGCAAAACCGCGGCTATCTCACCGTTGTCTAAGCTAGCGGTTAAGACCAGATGATCGACTTGGCGAGATTGAGCAACCCAAGATTTTGTGCCCTCTAAGTACAGCTGGTTGCCGCGCTGCTCCAGTCGCAGTGGCGGGTTGGCAATCGGGTCATTTTTGTCCTCCGATACCGCAAAGGCTGCCCAACCGGTCGTCGGCACTTCTGGGAATATTGCCCGCACTGCGCCCTGATAGCCCGCGGTAAATAACCCGGCGGCACCGCTAGCGTGGTAGCCCCCGGTCAGGGCAACTTGGGTCGGTGACAGTGTGGGCTCGATAAGTGATTGCCAGGCTTGATACCAGCTCTGCTCGTCTGGGTAGTGACTGCGTTGTTCGGCAGTGTGGATAAAGTCAGTCAGTAGCTGGGTGGCTGTTATCATCGGTTCTCGCGCTTATGCTGTTGAGTTGGGTTGTGCTGCGATTGATATTGATATTGATATTGATAGCGATACGCTAGCGTGTAATGCCAATGTGCCACCTGCGCTAGAGCGGCAGGCCGCCGAGGCTGGCTTCATTCAATTCTAGGCTGTAGGTGGTTTTTTGGTCTTCTACTCGGTCCAGACGCAGTAAAAAATACGCTTTTTCTTTGGCCAGCCAGATTGTGGTGTGACGCTTTTTCCCGGGTCGGTGCTGGCGTAATTTAGTGGCCAAAAAAGTACCCGCTGGTGTGGTCAGCTGCTCCTCTCCCATTAGCGTCACTCGGTAGTCTTTTAAGCGCTTGCCGTCGGCTAATTGGTATACTTTTTCAGTGAACTGTCCCTCGGCGGCGATCAAATCCTGGCGTAGTTGCAGTTGAAAACTCAGCGAGTCTAAAGTGTTAGGCTCCAGAGCAGTGCTGCGCTGATTAATACGATCGGTGACGGTATTGGCGGTCCAATTGAAGTACAGGTCACTGTTGCGGCGGCTACTCAGTTGATTATCAAAGTGGTAGTGCAGTGGCACCACTTGTTGATCCTCCAAGCGCAGTACACTGTACTCCTTAAATCCGACCAGGAACAAGTCCAGTGAGTTACTGAGGCGCCAGCGATTGCCACTAGAAAGGGTAAGGTTTCGTTCCAAGGTGCTGCCAATATTATGGTAGGCAATACGGTAGCTGGCTCGATAGGGGCTCAGCGTGGTCGGCCCTAGCGAGTTGTCCTGCAGTTGCGCGTTGTCGGCGCTTACCGCGGCGGGTACTGTTGGTAACAGGATCGCCAGCAGCGCGTATAGGTGCTGACGATAGCCCTTGTGCGGCAGTTTATTGTGGGTATTGATAGCCATTGGCCGGCAGTGTGGTGTGGTCGAGTATCGCACATTGATTGTCCAGCTGGAGTCGACCCTCGGCAAACCACTGCGCTGCCATTGGGTAAATAACGTGCTCACATTGCAAAGTGCGAGCGGCGAGTGTGGCGGGGCTATCATTGTGTGCAATCGGCACACTGGCTTGAATAATGGGCGGGCCACCGTCTAATTGCTCGGTGACAAAGTGCACCGTGGCGCCGCTGTGGCTGTCGCCGGCATCAATCGCTCGCTGATGCGTGTTGAGCCCTGGGTATTTGGGCAACAGCGAGGGGTGAACGTTCATTAATCGGCCCTGGTAGTGATCGACGAAGGCGGGAGTGAGAATTCGCATAAATCCAGCTAAGATAACTAAATCCGGTTGGTAGTGATCAATAACTTGGGTGAGTTGGGCATCAAAGTGTTCGCGGCTAGGAAATGCCCGGTGATCGAGTACTTCGGTGGCAATATTGGCTGCGCTGGCCCGCTGTAGGCCAGCGGCATCGGCGCGATTGCTGACCACAGCGGCAATGTTGCCACTTAGCGCACCACTTTGACTGCGATCGATAAAGGCCTGCAAGTTGGAGCCACCGCCGGATATCAGAATGACGTATTTAATAGCGCTGGCCCTATTGGTGCTTGTGGCGGACTGGGTGTTAGACATATTACAGTCCCAGCAACTCTACCTGTTCTTCGCCGGCTTCGGCGCTGGCGATGTGGCCAACTAACCAAGCCTGCTCACCTTCGGCGGTGAGTGTGGTGAGGGCCTTCTCGACTTGATCTCGGGCTACACAAATCACCATGCCGACCCCGCAGTTAAAGGTTCTGTTCATTTCCATTACTTCAACGTTGCCCTCGCGCTGCAGCCATTGAAAGACCTCAGGTAGTTGCCAGCTGTTGCAGTCGATGATCGCCTTGCAATGCTCGGGCAGCACTCGTGGAATGTTTTCCAGCAGGCCGCCGCCGGTGATATGGGAGAGTGCGTGCAGCGGCATAACTTTCATCAGTGCCAGCACTGACTTCACGTAAATTCGGGTTGGCGCCATCAGCGCCTGTCCCAACGTGGTGTCGCCTAGTTGGCTGTGCAAGTTGTCGTCGCTGCGGTCAATGATCTTGCGGATTAGCGAAAAGCCATTGGAGTGAGCGCCGGAGGAGGCCAGCGCTATAAGGGCATCGCCAGCAGCCACTTTTGAGCCGTCGATAAGCTCGGACTTTTCTGCGACACCGACACAGAAGCCGGCCAGGTCATAGTCTTCACCCTCGTACATACCGGGCATTTCAGCGGTTTCGCCGCCGACCAAAGAACAGCCGGCCAGCTCACAGCCTGCGCCGATGCCCTCAACCACCGCCGCCGCAGTATCGATATTGAGCTTGCCGGTGGCGTAATAATCGAGGAAAAAGAGCGGTTCTGCGCCGGCCACAATCAGGTCGTTGACACACATTGCCACCAGGTCGATACCGATGGTGTCGTGAATGCCCAAATCCATCGCCAGTCGAAGTTTGGTGCCAACGCCGTCGGTGCCCGATACCAGTACCGGCTCGCGGTAGCCGGTAGGCAATTCACAGAGTGCGCCAAAGCCACCAAGACCGGCCATGACTTCCGGCCGGCGAGTCCGTTTTGCAACATGCTTGATACGCTCTACCAATTTGTTGCCCGCATCGATGTCGACACCGGCGTCTTTGTAGCTCAAAGACGGGCTTGCTGAAGAGGGCTTATCACTGGAGTCGGGCATAGTAGGGCTCGGGTTGACTAGGTTGGTAAGGATGTATGCGCTTTTGTGCGCGCTATTTTAGCTTGAATAGACCCGGAGTTCGACTAAAAATTACTGTAAATCCCTATCGGGTGGGCGATTGTTGTTAGTGCCAACACTCGAGAGCGTAGCTGTGGCTGTGGCCGAGCACATCAATAGGTGCGTGCCGCCGCCGACTCTTGTTACAATAGCGCCGGCACCAACAGGGCCATCGCTGCGATAGCGCGTTAGGTTTGGGGCAGTGCGGGATCACCGATCTACGGTGTCCTGAGTAATAGGGGAAACTAATTTGCCGAGTAAACCGACACCATCGCTAGCGTTCTGGTTGCTGTTGTGGTCGCTATTGGGTGCTAGCAATGGCGCCCTAGCGGAAAACGTCCAGAATCTTTACGATGTTGAGATGGACGTTCTCTCGCAGCAAAATTCTGCGCTAAAAAAAGCTGCCAAGAGCGCCTTAGAAACGGTATTTATTCGCGTTTCGGGCAGCCGCTCGGTGGCGGATAACCGACAGATTGCCCGTGCCATTGCCAACGCGCAACAATTTATCAAGCAATTCCAGTATCGCCGTGTGAATCAGGCCGACAGCGAGCAGTTACGGGTTGTTATTGAGTTTGAAAAAACCTTGGTTGACCGCTCGTTGCGGGAGGCGGGATTAGCACTGTGGGCCGAAAACCGGCCCAGTGTACTTTTGTGGTTGACGGTAGAAGACAGTAAGGGGCGTCGTTTTGCCAGCGAAGACAGCGACCCGGACATCGTCGCAGCCATCACTGATTCGGCTACTCGCCGAGGGCTGGCGGTGAAGTTGCCGCTGTTCGACTTACAGGACGCGCTAGCGGTAAACCCCGATGAAGCATGGACACTTAACAGCTGGCGTTTGCTCAGTGCAGCCAAGCGCTATGGCAGCGACGCGCTGCTGCTGGGGCGCTTCTCGAAGCTCAGTAGCGGTGAATTGCTCGGTGAGTGGCGCTATCAAGCCGGAGCGCTGGAAAAAAACTACCGTGCACAGTCGGGCAGTGCTCGAGAATACATCGCTGACGGACTCAATGTCGTGGCCGACTTAATGGCCTCACAGTACGCTGTAGCACCGATCGAGCTGGCCGACAACGGCGTGCTGATGCGGTTGACAGGGGTTGAAAATTTTGTCGACTACGCAGCTGCAGTGGCCTATCTGGAAGGTGTCGCCTCGATACGCCATGCCAATATTGTCGATTTAAACGGTGACGAAATCATCCTTCGGCTCAGTGCCGACGGCCATTTGTCTCAGCTGCGGCAAATATTTGCATTAGATAACAGGTTGCAGGCCGCGGTGGAGTCGGATTACGCCGGCGCTCATACCATTGCTCTAGACTACCAGTGGCCCTAATAAACCGCAGTGCTTTAGCCACAGCTGATAAGTATGCCTTAAGGGAATTGGACGATTTATGACAGATCTGCAAAAAGTTTGGTTAGCGCTGACATTGCTTGTCCCAGCGCTGCTAGTGTATTGGCTGCAACCGATTTTGATGCCCTTTTTAATGGGTGGGCTACTGGCCTATTTGGGTGATCCGCTGGCGGATCGCCTGGAGGCACTCAAAATGGGCCGAACGCAGGCGGTTTGCATCGTATTTTTTACCTTAACGGGGGTACTGCTGCTCACTATTTTGTTGACAGTGCCGATGATTGGCCACCAGCTCGACGTATTAGCGGGCAAGATCCCGCAGTGGCTAGAAGCCGCTCAACAGCAGTTGTTACCGCGTCTACAAGCGCTGTTTGGATTGCCTCAGCAGGCGCTGCCGCTGGGGGATTTACGCGCGGTAGTAGGTGACAACTGGCAGGGCGCTGGAAAAATTCTGACCGGTGTCTGGGGTCAGCTAGCCGGTTCCAGCATGGCTTTGATCGCGGTAATGGTCAATCTGTTGTTGATCCCGGTGGTCACCTTTTACCTGTTGCGGGACTGGGATTTATTGACTGAGAAAATTCGTTCACTGCTACCGCGTTCGGCGGAGACTACCGTTGTTGAGCTGGCGGTAGAGTGCGATGAAATACTGGGTGCCTTTATTCGCGGGCAATTGTTAGTGATGTTGGCGTTGACGGTGGTGTACTCACTGGGGCTTAGTATTGTTGGCCTCGACCTAGCGCTGTTGCTGGGGCTGGTGGCGGGTCTAGCCAGCATTGTGCCGTATATGGGATTTATTGTCGGTATCTTGGCGGCCTGTATTGCCGCCTATTTTCAATTTAACGAATGGCTGCCACTACTGGCGGTGGCCGGGGTATTTGCCTTTGGCCAATTGTTGGAGGCGATGGTACTGACTCCCATACTGGTGGGGGATCGAATCGGGCTGCACCCGGTTGCGGTTATCTTTGCGATTATGGCCGGTGGGCAGTTGGCGGGATTTACCGGGGTGCTATTGGCGCTGCCGGTTGCGGCGATCATCATGGTGTTGCTGCGCCATTTACACCGCAGCTACACCGCCAGCGATTTATACCGCGCCGATAGAGAAAATCCGTGAGTCGCCTGGTGCAGCGAGCTCGACAGCTGTCAGCTGTGCAGGCGTTATTGTGAGTTTTGCCTTTGAACAATTGCCGCTGGCGTTGCAGTTGCGCGACGATCACACCTTCGACAACTTTTATGGCGGCGACAACACCTTGTTGTTGAACCAGTTGCAGGGACAGCTGAACGGCGGCGAACGCTATATCTACTTGTACGGTAGTGAGGGCAGCGGTTGTACCCATCTATTGCAGGCGGCCTGCCACCAGGCCAGTTCTCAGGGCCTGACCAGTGTCTATTTACCGCTTGCGGAACTCGCCGACTACCCGCCGGCACAGCTATTCGAAGGGCTAGAGCAATTGGCGCTGGTGTGTATTGATGAGTTGCAGGCAGTTGCCGGCGATGACCTGTGGGAGGAGGCGCTTTTTCATCTGTTCAACCGGCTGGAACGAGCCGGGGTTATTCTCCTTGTAGCGGCCAATAGCGCGGTGCGCACCTTGCCGCTGGCACTGGCCGATTTAGCTTCGCGACTGAGTTGGGGCACGCTCTACCAGTTAAAACCCTTGGCTGATGATCAGCAGATGCAAATGCTGCAGTTTCGCGCTGCTCAGCGAGGTCTCGATATCAGCCCTGAAGTCGCACAGTTTATTGTGCACCGCTGCCAGCGCCGAACACCGGCACTGGTTGCGCTGCTGCAAGATCTTGATACCGCCTCACTGAAAGAGCAGCGGCGGTTAACCATTCCCTTTGTTAAGTCGGTGATGGGCTGGTAGCGTCAGCACTGAGCTAACGATAAGGTCAATCACAGGAATATTAGCGCAGTGCATATCGATATTATCTCCGACGCCATCTGTCCGTGGTGTTACATCGGCAAACGAAAGCTCGACCAGGCGCTGGCACTAGTGGCTACTGAGATGACGGTGACACTGCAGTGGCGGCCCTACCAACTCAATCCACAGACACCGGCGGCGGGCCTCGATAGGCAGGCAGCACTAGTGAAAAAGTTGGGTTCGCCAGCGCGGGTGCAGGCAGCTTACTTGCAGATTGCCGAGACCGGGGCTGAGGACGGCATTGCCTTTGACTTTGACGCGATCAAGCGGACGCCCAATACCGCCAACGCGCACCGTCTTTTGCAGTGGGCGGGCGCGCATCAGCATGGTCTGATGGCCGAATTGTTTGCCGCTTATTTTGAGCGCGGTGCCGATATTGGTGATAGCCAGGTATTAATCGAAGCCGCGCGTTTGCAGGGCTTGCCTGCCCAGGGCGCTGCGTTGCAGCTAGCGGGCGACTGTGACCGCGAGTTGATTGTCGAGCAACAGCAACTGGCGCGCAATATGGGCGTTGGCGGGGTTCCCTGTTTTATCATCAATGGCGAGTATATGTTGATGGGGGTACAGGACCCGCTGCGACTGGCTCGGGCGCTGAAAAAAATTCATCGGTAGGAACTCGCCGCACCCAGGGACTATCCACCCTTTGGGAGTCTGTGACAGGGCTGGGCAAGTTACTGGGTAACACTCTTGGCGGTCGGTACAATACGCCGCACTACAATGCGATCCCGGTCAATTAACTCGGGTATTTTAGGCCCTATTTCGCGCTGCCAATGCTCGGCATCGTAAACCGCATGGTACAGCGCTTGGCGTTCGGCTTCGCTATTAAAGCGGCGAGTCCAGTAATAGCCGCAGTCGTCCTCTTGGTCTCGGTAACTGCCGGTGATCACCATGCCCTGGGCAACTTGGAAGGGAATGATAGTCTGCTCCATAAAGCGCACCCATTCATCCATTTTTCCGGGGTGTATTTGGTAGCGTCGCAGTTCGTAAAAAACCATAATAAAATACCTAAATTTACTAGTTTAACATCGATGTAAAGTGTTGGGTAATTAGTACTGATTTGGCGCAGGTACTGACTGTCAGCTAGATGCTCGGGGCTAACCGTGACCAGCAATGGCGACACTTTACTGCGAAAAAAACTGTGACAAAAAACTGTGACAAAAGGCTGTGGTAAAAACTGCGTCAATCAATCATTACAAGCAACCGTGACAAGCACCTCAAGAGCACTGCTCACCGAGCACGACTAACGCTATTGTTAATAACGCCAACAGCCCGCCTATGGGTTTTTTTAATACCACTTAGTCGGTGTTGGCCAGTAATTTTCACGTAGCTATTTACCCAGCCACGCGCTAGCAACGTTACCGATAAGTCGCGCTGTGACAGCTTGTGACGGGCCTCAAATTGATCTCATCGGTTAGCTGTCCTAGGCTTTTGCCTACGCCCATCAGCGGCAAGTATTGCGAGCCAACAACGGCAGGCTGGGGTTGCCATTACTGGGGCCGAACGGCGGTCCAGCTGGATGTATAACTCAGCTCGAAATAGTCGCCAGCAGCACCCAGTATTGGCCTACTGGCGAGTTAGCAAGGCGCAATTTAGTTGCACCGAAAAACAGCGCGTAGTATAAGAAGGCTGCACTCACAACCTACAGTACGACGGCACAACAACAATAATACCGGAGTGATGGATGAACTGGAGTGAAATTGAGCGGTTGGACAGCTGGGTAGACGTCGACCCTTACGACGTGCCGCTGGATAAAATTGACATGAGTCGCCCGGAGCTCTACGCGGCGAATGTTCACGACCGTTGGTTTGCCCGACTGCGCAAAGAAGATCCCGTTCATTACTGCGCCGGCAGCAGGGCTGGTCCGTTTTGGTCAGTGACCACTTTTGACGATATTAAAACCGTCGATACCCATCACCAAATATTTTCCTCAGCC
>JBLHLU010000126.1:0-10164 GCA_047623385.1 Paraglaciecola psychrophila | reverse complement strand
ACCCAGAATCCTAGCCTCAAAGGCTTGGCCGTCGGCCTCACTCATTGACTCTACCGCGTTGCTGACCATTGCAGTACCGATAAATCCGGGGTGTACCGAATTCACCCGCACTGCGTAGCCCTCTGCAGCACAATGCAACGCCGCTGACTTAGTAAAAACTCGTACTCCGCCTTTACTGGCGTTATAAGCAGCCACTTTGGGGTCGCCAATAATGCCCTCCACCGATGAGATATTGATGATCGAGCCGCCTGTAACCTTCATTGCTTTAACCGCCTCGCGAGTGCCCATAAAAACAGCGTCTAGGTTAACGTTTTGGGTGGATCGCCAGTCGGCTAAAGTGGTGTCTTCTACGGTACCTACCAAGGCAATACCGGCATTATTAACCAACACATCTAATTTGCCAAAGCGCTCAATAATCTGTGCTACCACCTCGACCCAGCGGCTCTCCTCGGTCACATCCTGATGCAATGCCAGCGCGCTACCACCACTGGCGACAATCGCATCGGCCACCGCATTGGCGCCAGCCAAATTAATATCGCTCACCACTACAGTAGCGCCTTCTTGCGCGAGCCGAATACAAATTGCCTCGCCTATCCCCAAACCACCACCGGTGACCAAAGCGACTTTATTGTTAACTCTCATTGCACTACCTCATTATAGTATTTTGTTAAATACCCGGCACTAGCACCAACGGTCTCGGGCAATTGCCTTGAAACTACATTCGCTGCGGAGCAGCCGAATTGGGCGTTTGCCTACAGCTGCGCTGAATTTTGCTTATGCCGGGTAATGGGTTATTACTGGCCTCGAGTCTGGTCAATTGGGGTTGTTGAACGCGCTAGTTTTCTAGTACCAACTTACCCACAATTTCACCGGCAAGCTGGGCTGTTAGGCCCTCACGAAATTCAGCCATGGGCTTGGTGACCACCTTCGCAGGCTTAAGCTTGCCCTGTTCGACCCAAGTCATCAGTGTGCTCATCAGTGCCTGATTGATCGCTGGATTAGCTCTGTACTCACCGCCCCAATCTACGCCGATCAGCGCAGAGCGTTTTAACAGCGGCAGATTTAATGGCAGTTTAGCAATGGTGCCACTGGCGAAGCCCACCACCAGATACCGCCCACCGGGGGACAAAGAGCGAAAGGCAGGTTCTGCGACATCACCGCCAACAGGGTCGTAGACCATGTTCAGTTCTGCTGCCGGAGTCATGGCCTTCAGGGTATCGCGCCAGCCAACTTGACTGTAATCGATAACATCGTCGGCGCCAAAAGCCAGCGCTGCTGCGCGTTTGTTAGCTGTTGATGCCGCGGCAATCACGTAGGCACCCATCGCTTTAGCCACGCTGATTGCCGCCGACCCTACGCCACCGGCGGCACCTAAGATCAACAGGGTTTCGCCGGGCCTCAAGTCACCACAGTCGCGTAAGCCATATAGCGCGGTTGCGTAGTTGATAAAAAAACCGGCGGCTGTTGCATCGTCTAACGCTGCCGGAAGTTTGATCAGGCCACTGGCGTCGATCGTTAGCGCGTCGGCAAAGCAGCCTGAACTCGCCAATCCCATAACACGATCACCGGGGCTGCAATCAGTGACCTTGGCGCCAACAGCGCGAACTGTACCGGCGAATTCACTGCCGGGGTAGTAGGGCAAGGGCGGTTTAACTTGATATAAACCCTGCACCATAAGACCGTCTACAAAGCCCACGCCCGCAGCGCTGATCTCTACCAAGGCTTCGTTAGCTTCAGGGGCTGGGGTATCGACCTGTACCTGCGTTAGGGTTGCAGGCAAACCGAATTGGTGACAACAGACTTTGTACATATAGATAACCTTATTATTTTTTGAACGACTTTATCAACCTATAAACCGCGACGATCAGCCAGTTTGTCGTAGCCAGTATAAATAATCCTGTTGCTCAATAGAGTGGATCGCTCGGCTTAGTTAACTATCGCGTTTACCGTTCATAACTAGCTTAGTTAGACATCGTTACCCACCCTGCTTTTCGAGCCTGCAGCCCTCAGCCGACTCGTTTTTGGACGAAGCGAGTATTCACTTCACCCATCAAACATCGCTGGCATTGGCAGTCCATAAATTAAGCGCTACTTCCCAGCTGGGGATTGAGTTCGCTTCAAAACCGTAGACTTTGCCCGTGGCGATTTTTCGGAACCCTTTGATAGCGACTAAATGCGCGCCACTATCGCGATAGGCTATCATCGCATCTTTATTTTTCCAGACAGAGAGAGTGTGTTGATATTGTTCGACTCGCTTTACCTCGAGAAATACCAGCCCATTTGCCTGCTTCGCCTGCGCTCTCGAAGGTATCGCATGCCTCCAGAAAACAAACGTCGAGAGAAAGCTTTTAGCTTTTAACCCGGTGACAGATACATAATAGGGTTCTTTGGTTGCTGGCATAATGTATGACTCGACCTTCTAGAACGATCTTCTGAATTTATCTAGTATCGTCTAATTAAAATTAGTTCAATGTGCGCCAAGCCGGAACAAGCGTATGCGCCTAGGTCAAAAAACGTTCTTTATTCGGGCAATCCTTACTGATTCAGACAAGCAGTACTGCCATTCAAGCTGTAACCATTTACGCGATAGCCATTTACGCAATACCCATTTATTCAATAATGATTGTTACTCAAGCCCTTCACCGGTATAGCCAGCGCAGTCGTGCCGTTTATTTAGCAACCGGCGCACTGATAGATACCCGAGCGCTATGATCGCTTGCTGCCCATAGCTGTGTTGCCCGTTCTACCGAGCTGGAGTCGTCATCGCGGCGACTTGCAACTTACAAGCTGCGACTAAGCTATTTAGTCTGCAGCTAAAAGCCCATAACAATTTACTATGAACAACAGCCCATAGACAACCACCTAGCTAACGCATAACGGTCACTCCAGCCGCTATGCGTTAGCGCAAACCGGCACGATTTAACGGTTAGTCTGCGCTGAACAGTGGGCTGTGTGCAGCAAAAAGCACAGCCACGGTAAAGCGCCAAGCCATCTCAGAACATCGCCTTATCGTTTTTGTTTTGTAGCAATGCAAACCCATCAGCCCGTTTTAAGGGCTACAACCGTAGCCATTACTCAGCCAAATTACTCTTGACCGGCCATCCGGTTTATATATAATCTCCGTTATATTTAAAAAAGAAGCGATTATATGCCAAAAGTTGTTGATCACGACACCCGCAGAAATGACCTCGCCGCCGCCGCCGTGGCTGTTATTGCCCGTATCGGTGTGGAGAACATGCGTCTTACCGATGTCGCCAAAGAGATTGGCGCCACTACTGGCATGGTGACCCACTATCTCGGCGACAAAGATTCTGTGCTAAAAGCCGCACTCGAGTATGTGGCTGATGAGCTACTCGAAGGCGATGACAACGCAGAAGACACAAGTCTGGAGCTGCTGTGGGAATCTTTGTATAGCGCTTTGCCTACAAGCGATCGCTCTCGAACACATTGGGCGGTGTGGCTGGCTTTTTGGGGCCGTGCTTCCAACAACCCTGAACTGGCAAAAATTCACGAGCGCTACAACAAGAAATTTCGTTCCTCGCTGATGCGAGACCTTAATCATGTACTCCCGCCCTCTGCATTTTTGAGCACCACCGCCGAAGAGATAGCAAATGCCGTAATCACAGTGATTGACGGTGTCTCACTGCACGCAACTATCGAACCGCTGGCCTGGCCAGCTGAAAAGTTAAAGCGTCAGTTAACTTTGATGTTAGCCCCCATTCTGGGTATGCCGGAGAACGTTGATAAACCAATAGCAAAGAGGAATAGCTATGCCTGAACTACAACACTTGGATGTAAATACCAGCCCAAAAGACGTGGTTGCCGCAGTGCAAAAAGCCGGTGCTGTCATTATTGATAACCTGATGCCCGCCGCCCTTGCTGATCAAATTTATCAACAAACAATCTCGTTTATGACCCATTCACCGGTCGGTGAAGCTTCCTTTACCGGCACACACACTACTCGCACCGGTGCTTTAGTTGCTCGCTCAGCAGCTTGTCGCGAACTTATTACCCACCCCACTCTATTGGAAACCAGCGAAACTTACCTAAAGCAATACTGTGAAAGAGTTCAACTGCACCTTACCCAGCTAATCAGAATTCGATCAGGCCAAGTAAAACAACCGCTACACCGCGACCGGCAAGCCTGGGGAGACATGATACCCAAAGAGATTGAACCGCAATTGAATACCCTCTGGGCACTCACCGATTTCACCGAAGAAAACGGCGCAACCCAAGTTGTACCGGGTAGCCACAACTGGGATTACGATCGCCAGGCGATGCCTGACGAAATTACTCAAGCTGTAATGTCGCGGGGCTCGGTATTGGTCTACTCCGGTTCTGTTATTCATGGCGGCGGTGAAAACCGTAGCGGCGAAGATCGTATCGGCATTAACCTAACCTATGCCCTTAGCTGGCTTCGCCAAGAAGAAAATCAATTTTTGTCCTGCCCGCCTGCTATAGCCAAAGATCTTGATCCGTTGCTGCAAGAGCTGCTGGGCTATACCATGGGCAGCACTGCATGCGGTTATTACAGTGACCCTGTGCCCGCCGGGGAGGGTCGCGAGATCTGTCCGCCGGAATACGCCTTAGGGCGCGGTCCCAGACCAGAGCGAGAAATGGGGATTGTCGATCAGTCGTAGATCATTGGGTTAGCGCTGTCAGCAGTGCGGGCCGTTTCCAATTCGACCTGCTGATTTAAAAGACGAAGGCGCTTATTGAGTCGATATGACGGGCATTTCCCAGGCGTCGATAGCAGTGAGCGCAGCGGGGTTTTTAGTGCAGATGTCGATCATCTACTTTTCGCCGCAATATGACCCTGGCCAACCGCTACAGAGAAAAACAGAATTATCACAGCTCCGGCATAACAGCTAGGGCTGTATTAAGCGTGCTTGTTTTTACTGGGCCGTAGTTTTCACTAAGGTATAGTTTTCACTAAGGTATAGTTTCACTGAGGTGTAGTTTTCACTGAGGTATAGTTTTCACTGAGGTATAGTTTTCACTGAGATATAGTTCCCACTGAGGAGTAGCTCCCGCTGAGGTGTAGCTCCCACATTGTTGTTAAGCGCAGCGCTGATATTAACATCATCGAAAATACATAGAGGGATGCCCACCAGCACTAACGCCGTGATGTGGCAAAACCCTATTGTAGAAAAAATCCGCGCTGGCGGTAATACACCTTGCGACCAAACGCTTGTCGATGGTTATAAACTCTGGCAGTGACCTCTGGCTATTAACTTTGGCTATTACCCTTGATCACAAGGAGCCGCCAAGTCGAACATTGCCAAAGGCCCTAGCAACAACAGATCAACATTGGCCGAACGTTAGCGCAGCACTGGCCTGTTGACTGCGCTTTTGGAACAACCACTAACCGAATAGAGGAATAGCTTGCGTGGCTTGCCCGGCGACCACATACCAGCAAACAAACAGACCGTTAATAAATCCACCGGGGAAAACACTACCGGTGCGATAAAAGCCCCATGTTGATACACAGCCAATAAAAATCATTAGCGGAACAAACTGAATAGCAACAATAGTCAGCAGCGGTTGCGTTGCAATCGCTAAGCTACCGCCGGCAAACAGCGGTGCATATTGAACTATCAGCAACACCATAAAGCCCGCTGACAAAATACCCGCATTAACGGCTATTGCCTTTCTCATCGAGGCATATCGTTGTCGCAACTGCGTATGTAGGGTTGCACCCAAGATAATAAAGAACAAACAAAAAGCGGGCGCATAGAACAAAAACTGGAAAAAATGTACTCTCGACATACTCTTCAAGGCGACCACCCACAGCCGAAAATCAATTACAAAGAAAAAATCAACCGCAATGACGACAAGATACAAAAGACCAACAACGAGCAGCGCAAAGCCCAATGAACGTATCAACTGGTACCGACTGCCCACACCTAGTTGCTTCAAACTCACTATCGAATTTTCACCGAATCTCACCCATAGACCGAACATTATCAAACTAATTACGCTGTTTCCCAGCATCCAGAAAATAATGCCATTAGTAATATCCTGACTCCAGAGACTATTGGCAGGAATGACTGAGGAGCCTAGAGTTTGCAAGGGGAAAAACGTCACAATAGGAATTACTATGGTACACAAAGCAGCTAAGTACCAGCCTTTGCCCTTACTAGCTTGATGATCAGGCAGTTTTTCCACCAGCGTTTCGAATAACCTTGTTGTGAGTATTCGGTCCGCTAAGGGAATCACTAATAAACCCAGACCTAATAGCGCTAAAAACGTACCTAACTCTTTCCAGTGCCAAACTTGATCGCTGGCATCTAACGACAATTCTGGCTTTAGTATATCTTGAAGCCACTTTACCGCATGACCGATGGCCTCAGGCGAGTGATGATCACCGGGGTGGGTGACATTGGGCATCAACAGCTTTCGGGCACTACCGTCATCGATGTTGCCATACATGTTCCCGACTATAATCGACTCGGGCGTATTAAATAGCGTCTTTAACTTCTCAGTGTCGACAATATCTTCAGCAATGTCGGCACCCCACATTAAAGACGAAAATTCGTCGAAGCGACTAAACACTAACAATAAATTTTTGGGGAACTCAGCATTGCCTGCTGCGGTTCCCAGTGTCCCCGTTGAGGAGCCCTCCAAAACTATCGTTTGATATCCATCGGGGTAAGCAGAGGCAGCCATTAATGATGCCCAGCCGCCCATTGAATGCCCCTCTAAACCGACCCTCTCCCGGTCAACAAAAGGCAAGCTGCGAAGATAAGCCAATCCATCGGGACCACCGAAGCCGTGGGCGAAGGCTGGAGGATCAGAAAAACCATGACCTGTTTGATCTAATGCCAGCACTACAAAACCGCGGCGAGAAAGCTCGATAGCAAAACCTGACTGGGTCTCACGACTATTAATATACCCGTGAATTGCCAGCACCGCTGGCTGGGGTGAAGCGGCACTAGCTGTCTCAGGAACATAAAGTAACCCGCTCATTATTTGCCCTGCACTTCCGGCAAAGCGAATGTCGCGAACGCTAACACTGCCGTTATCGGTTTGTATAACCGAGGCAAGAAAGCTCCCTGCCAATATTAAAAGTAAACTCAATGATAATAACCGGTTCATAGTAGTCCTTACTGGCGCCACAGCAGCGCGATATCAATGTGACAAACGATGTGACAAACAATGTTTCTATTTTATTCTATAACAAGACTATTGGGAGGAAATTTGACCCAGACACCTTGACTAAGGATCAGCAGCAGCCCCGGCGAATCACACCCTAGAACAACCGTAACCAAATATTACCGTAAGCTGAACGACTAACAATGGTGATCGATTAAGGTGCACCGAGAATGACATCGCTAGCACAGCTTTTTCAACTGCGTATGAGTAGCTGACTAGTATGGTTATCGTTGTGGCGTATCAGCCCGTCTGTAAGGCTGTCATTATTATTCCACAGCATTCTGTCTTCGTTATTTTGCTATTGTAACGCAAAACCGTCTTTTAGCAGCCACGATAGGCCAACACAGGCCGACTGGCATAGTATCGCCGCATTCACTTTCACTGTGTTCACCTTGTCCACGCCCACAATATCCAGGGCGTTAACGTTTAAACAAGCTGACCTTGCGGTGTATATAAAGGGTCAAAAGGGCCGGAATAGTCAACAGCGCAGCGCCCTCGAAAACACACTGATTTGTTAACACTCCTGTGCTACCTACTATTATCGGCCCAAGTAAATTCCATTACTTAGACCTTTGCACCATTGGGCTGGCTACCCTCTGGGGCCAGCAGGCGCATGCTTGGGCAATACTGGCAAATTACCAATCATACCGTCAGGACGCGCTTTGGCGAGCATACGTTGATAGGCCGGACGGGCTTCTATACGCTTTTTCCAAGCCGCAACATTAGGAAACTGTGACTGTTCAACGATATTGAGCTTAGTAGCCACATTAAGTGGGAACATCATCATTACATCAGCGGCAGAGAATTTAGAACCGCCAAACCAACTATTTTTAGCCAAGAAATTCTCAGCGAATTGCACTGTAGCCTCGGAGTCAACCATCCGAGAGCGCTTTGCTGGGGGGTTTGTTCTCCAGGCGCGATAGTCTGAAAATAAACGCGCCGCCAAACTACCTTCGGCATAGTGCATCCACATTAAATGCGTACCGTATTCTGGAGACTCGATAGCGGGCCGTAGCTGGCCTGGCGCGTATCGGTTCAACAACACCTCAATAATTGCCCCAGACTCAACTAGAATTTGGTCACCGACAGTAACCGTTGGCGCCATCGGCACGTCTGGATTAACCGCCCTAATCTTGGCCATAGAAGCACGCAGGTCACCACGAACAAACTCGAGCTTATAGGGCATATCCAACTCTTCCATAAGCCAAACGATCCGCTCTGAGCGGCGACCTTCTAGATGGTAAATCGTTATTTCCGGTATCGCTTGAGACGTTACGTGGGTATTTGCGTTAGTTTCTGCTTGAGCTGAAAAACTGGCAACCGACAACAGTAATACCGAAGTCATCAGGGTGATTACATATTTCATCTTTAATCCTTTTTATGATTTTTGTTTTTTTCAATATCTTGATAGCACAGACAGCTGCGCCTTATTAAATTAGTCTTTAATTACAATATAGCTTTGTTTACTTGAAGAAAGTATTACACCGCTTAACCAGTAGTACGTTATAACCGGGGATCGCCAGTGGGGAGAACAAAAAACTCGGATTTGTTGGCAACCTTATTCGCCGTTTCGTCGTCGCTAATCTAGCGTGACAGCATTACAGCAGCTATCATGATGCACCTCGGCGGTATAACCAGTGGGTTGTTGTTGCTGCCAGCGATGCGTTTGAACTTATTTTTTTATTGTTGAATTAACTATGCCTCCTTTGCCGACCGAATTGTTGCCTCGGAACAAGCCACTTCACTGCCAGTCACTCACCTCACAACCTCACCCGGAGCATCACGGTGAGCGGTACGATGATATGTATTCATGAAGTATTTCAGTGATAGCCTTCATTGATTGCCTCTATTGATTGCCTACATTGATAGCCTACATTAATAGCCTTGACGCCTCGTTACCGATCCACGCCCTGCGTATAAGTTCCGGTCAAATACCGTAGCTACCCAGTAACCACTAGCAGAAAAGTTAGCGAAAAAACCACCCCGAGTCAGCGCCGTATTGATGATAATCTCAGCAATACCAAAACCGTCTTAACCCTCTTTGAGGATTTTGTAAGCAGCGGCATGAAAATTGTCGAATGAGTGTCTTTTCTTCTTGAGAATGCGCAACGACCGCGCCCCTTTACCCGATCGTTGATTAGCATAATATGGATCATGCAGTAGCATGTCAATCATCATGCAGAAGGTAACGGTTACAATACCGCCATTGTCTACAGTCCCCAAACTGAATAACGTTACATCGAAGTCGGTTTTAACTAGCGCCTAATAACACCCCGCTATAGCGGCCTGTCGCGATAATCGGTTGTGCCTGTTCATCATCGCAATCAGTTGTGGCAGTCAACATCGAGACGGGTTCAGCAAGTTGAGCAACTGACGATATCCAAAAACTCAGAAGTGCTATTAGTAACATCGACCGAGGCCAGTAAAAGCTATAAGTTAATTTTGTACTGACAAAAAATCCGCGGTATCTACATCTACGGTCGACGAAGCTAAATCCGGGGTAAATAATTCAAAGGTCGTTACATGCTATTCACGAGGGTCTGATCGGTGTTGTTAGATACGCACAACAATCCATTTTTTAGACCATTAGCGCATCAAGCCTACCCAAAAATGACGCCAAGAGTTCGCTTAAACTTTACCCGGGGCTGTTTAACTATCTGTTTTTGGCAATCTAGCAAATACCGCAAAACCGGGGCGTAATAGGTCCGCTCCTGCGGACTGTTAAGCGTGTCCAGCAGCTTCAGTATATTAACCGGCTGGGTTTCTATCATGTCACCTATCGCCAAGATTGCTAGATCAAAATCGATGGTCTGAAAAAAATACGCCGCGGTTTGCGTCGGTGTAAGAACATAAATATCATTCGCATCGCGAGGTTGATAGCGCGTAATATCAAAAGGCGAGGCAGCCAACAAAGACGGTTTGGGCAACCAGTATTTAATCTCTGAGTCGCGGTGGACAATGCACTTACCAGACTTGGCCTTACAGCCTAGGCCCTTTAAAAACTGAGTA
>JBLHLU010000125.1:0-10218 GCA_047623385.1 Paraglaciecola psychrophila | reverse complement strand
CAGCCACAACGCCGGCGGTAGAGTTTGGCTTTGGGCTGCGAACGCCATAGGAATACTCCAGGCAAAGGCGGCGCCCAAGACCAGTTGCGGCAAGTGCGTATAGCGCTTCATAAAGGGATAAGCGGCGGCCAGTAGCACCGCCACTACCGATAACAAAATGGTCTGCCCGTTGGTGAACAGCACTAGGACAAAAGCCAGTAGGCACAGTAGTAGACAAAAAATGAGTGCTTCCTTACTCGAAATACGCCCCGCTGCCAGTGGTCTGTCGACAGTGCGTTTAACCTGACCGTCGATTTTGCGATCGGCATAGTCGTTGATGACACAGCCAGCGCTGCGCATGAGGAAGGTGCCGGCGGTAAAAATAAGCAGTAACTTGATATCGGGAATACCCTCTGCAGCTAGCCATAGCGCCCATAGGGTAGGCCACAGTAGTAACAGTGTGCCTATCGGGCGATCGAAGCGAATAAGCTGTAGATAATCGGGCAGTTTTTGCTTTAGCTGAGTGAGTGTCGGCATGGTTTCTCTGAGGTGGTCCCTTTAACGGCGTTTACTGAGCGCTATTGCTGGGACACTCGATCGTAGTAGGCCCGCCAGTCGATTATAACAGCTGCGCAGCGCTTGCGATATTCCGCGCGGGGGCTTACCGCCGGTCGCGCCTAGGGGCTTGGCGGTGCTGTTTTTATATGGCCAGCTAGTACAGCGCTAACAACTTTACTGGCACCGTTGTATTGCTGGAACATTGCCATTATGCTCAAGCGCTAATATTCGGCAGCACTACCTGCAACTGCCTCTAACAGATCATTGGAAGCCCTTATGATTAAAGGCCACTGCCTATGTGCGGCCATTTGCTACCAGTATAGCGGCGATATTGGCGAGTTGGCGGTATGCCACTGCCAGCAGTGTAAACGCGCTCAGGGAACCGCTTTTGTCACTAATGCGCCAATCGAGACCGCCGCTTTTGAGGTGGTTTCTGGGGCGTTGTTAATGCGTAGCTATTTTTCTAGCCCGAATAAAAAACGGGTGTTTTGTTCGCGTTGCGGCAGCCCGCTGTACAGCCAGCGCACCGATATGCCAGAGCTTATCCGGCTGCGGGTCGGTACTATTAGCGAGGGCATTATTCCCCAGCCCAGCTACCAGAGCTTTTGCGAATCGCGCTCGCAGTGGTTGCAGTTCGCTGCCGACTTACCGCAATATCCCCAGACCAAGGACGATTGAGTGCCACCGCCCGGCATCAATCATTGACCGTAGATGGCTATCGCTGTTGTGTTAGTTATCGATATACAATAGACCACTGGCAGTTGATACCTATTAGCTGAGGCAGTCATTGAGGGCTGCAATCGGCTGCTCTTTGGGCTGCATACTAGCGGCGCACCGGTTTTTGGTCAGCGCTGGCGACACCGTCGGCGACCGCCATTTGAGCGCAGTAGAAGTTATCGATCGCCACCAGCGCAGAGTAGTGAATACGGTTTACCCGCAGTGTTCTATCGCGGTAGTGGCCACAGCTCAATACAGTTTTACCGTGAAACGCACACCTAATAAGCACGCCGACGATGGCCGCAGACAGCTGTTTTGAACTGTTAGCCGCGTCGACAAATTCTGACTACGAACCTCGACTATGAGTCCCGACTATGAATACCGATAAGACACTGAGCCGCCAGCATTGGATCGATCATATAACCGGCCCTGGTCAGGATTATGAACTAGTACCGGGCACTGTTTGTGGTCGGCCCTGCCGGGTATTTAAGAATGGTCCGCAAACACTCAGAGAACTGTTTGCGGACAACCGCAGCGAAAAAACATTTTTAGTTTACCAGCAGCAACGCTATAGCTTCGAACAGGTTTACCAGCGCACCGCCCAGCTGGCCAATGTGTTAGTTTCGCAGTACGGTATTGAGAAGGGTGACCGGGTGGCAATTGCGATGCGCAACTACCCGGAGTGGGTACTGGCTTTTAACGCTATTACCTCGATTGGGGCGGTGGCGGTGGCAATGAACGCACTGTGGCTGGCAGACGAAATGACCTTTGCACTCGGTGATAGTGGCGCTAAATTACTGATAGCCGACCAACAGCGACTGGCGCGCCTCGGTCAGGGTCGGCAGACGCTGGCAGTGGCGGTATTAGTGGTGCGCCCTAGCGAAGTGTTACCCAGTGGCGTGGCTGACTTCGATTCGCTAGTTAACGCCGCCGCTGCCACTATGCCCGCTGTAGAGTTGACCGCCGACGATCCGGCTACGCTGTTTTATACCTCCGGTTCTACCGGTCACCCCAAGGGGGTGCTGTGTTGCCACCGCAATATTGTGTCAGCACTAATGAGTTGGGAGCTGGAGTTAGCCCTCAGCCGTGCTGAATTTCAACTTACGCCGCCGCCGCTGCCCGTGCAGCCTGCAGTATTACTGGCTATTCCGCTGTTTCACGTCACCGGGTCTCACTCGGTGATGCTGATGTCTTATCGCGCCCAACGCAAAATGGTTAGCATGTATAAGTGGGATGTGGCGGTGGCGGCGGCACTGATCGAGGCGGAGTCGATAACCGCCTTTACCGCACCTCCGGCAATGACCGGCGATTTAGTCGAGCATGCGAAGATCAGTGAGTCCGATTTTAGTTCGCTGGTGACGGTCGGTGGCGGCGGTGCCCCCAGAGCCCCCGATCAAGTGAAAAAGATTGCCAGCACGCTTGCTGCCCAGCCCAATATTGGTTGGGGTATGACCGAGACCAATGCCATTGGCGCCGGCATCGCCGGACAAGACTACGTCAATCACCCGGGAAGTACTGGGCGTATTTCAGCGGTTATGGATTTGCGTATCGTCGACGAAACCGGCTGCGATGTGCCCTCGGGCCAGAGCGGTGAATTGCTGTTGGCAGGGCCGACTGTTTTTGAGGGTTACTGGAACCGCTCCGAGGCCAATGATGAGGCTTTTGCCGGACATTTTCTGCGCACTGGCGATGTCGGTTGTGTCGACCAGCAGGGCTATTTAACCATTGTCGATCGGATCAAAGATTTGGTGATTCGCGGAGGTGAGAATATTGGCTGCGCAGAGGTCGAGGGCGCGCTGGTGGAACACCCAGATATTATCGAGGCCTCGGTCTATGCCGTGCCGGACCAGCGTTTAGGGGAGGAAGTGGGGGCCACCTTGTATTGCAGTACAGTGCTTGATCCCGAGCTTATTCGCCAGTTTCTTCGCGAGCGCGTGGCGGCGTTTAAAGTCCCGCGGTTTATCGAATTCAGTGAAGCGGCGCTGCCACGTATCGCCTCGGGAAAAATTGACAAAAAAACTATTCGCGCTAGCGCCTGCCTGCAGTGGCAGTAACATTGCGTGTTGGTGGGGCGCTGTAGGCCGGTTCACAAAACACCACCGCGATGCCCATCAGCGACTCAGTCGGAATCGCCTGCGGTGTTTGTGGGCGCTATTATCACCCGATTTCGGCCCTGGTTTTTGGCTCGATACAGGAGCTTATCTATGCGTGCGATTAGGTCGTCGATCTCTTCGTCGGGCAATATTTGGGCGACCCCAAAGCTGGCGGTGAGATGAATTTTTTGCCGGCTGTCGAAGAAGTCGCTCTGTTCGATAATACGGCGCAGTTTATTGGCGATATCACCGGCCTTAAGCGTATCGGTTTCCGGTAGCTGAATTAAAAACTCTTCTCCACCCCAGCGCCAAACCCTGTCATAGGCCCGCATATTGGCCTTGATAAGACTGGAAAAATGCTTCAATACATCGTCGCCGGTACCGTGGCCGTAGTTGTCGTTAATCGCTTTAAAATGGTCGATATCACAGAAGATAAAACTCAGTGGCGCATCGCGGCGGCGGCAGCGGTTCAATTCACCCTCGGCGATCTGCAGAAAGCTTTTCCGATTGAATAACCCGGTTAGGTAATCGGTATTAGATTCGCGCTCCAAGGACACCTGCAGCTCGAGAATTTCGCGCAAATGATTGTGAATGTGTTCGTTGTCGTACTTCAGTCGCAGCCGAGACTCCATAATGTCCTGGGTGCCGAGCAGGGTAAGGCGTTTTTTGCCATCGAGCATAATAGGGGTCTCGTTGAGCAGGCACACCAGCCCAAAAATGTCGCCGTCTGGGTGGCGTATTGGCAGGCCAATAAAAAACTGAAAACCCTGTTTAAGAACGGGGTCTTGCTGCCATTGAGGCTGCTGGCGGGCGTCGGCAATATACAGTTCTCTGCCGGTGTTGATAACCGTGGCTAAGCACTGTTCATCACTGTCGCAGCTTATTTGCGTGCCGGCTTGGTAAGGGCTGTGCTGGTGCGTTGTATTGCGCTCTAATACTTCGAACACATGGTCGTGGTAGGACAGGATCAAGATGGTACTAACCCCTAAATAGTTTGCTAACGGGTCTAGAATAAAGCCCATTTTTTCGAGTCCACGACGTTTACTGGCGACCCGAGCTTGGGCTAAAGATTTTTTGCTGAGGGCACCGTTATAGCGCTCTGCAACTTCTTCGAATACCCATTCGTTAAGACTGTCCCGATCGGTGAAGATGGCGTATTTCCAGTCGTTTTCCCGAGCGTAATCGCGCCAGAAGGTCTCGTGAGAATGCTGCATCAAACGGTCGCACAACACCGTGATAATTATATCGGCGGAGCTACTGGCGCGCGGTTGTGCGTTGATAGCTTGTTCAGTGCTATCCTCTGCGCGCAGGACTTCTTGCATATCGGAGTAGTCGATCACCACATAGGTGACTTTTTTAAGCCGCTGGGGATCATTGACAATTGTTTGCCGAGCGCGGGCAAAATCGCTCTGTTTGACTATCTCAGTAGCGATATAGGTTAGGCAATTGCCGTGGTCTGAAATTTCCGTTTTAACGGGCATAGTGTGTGACGTCTATTGAGATAGTCATCGGTGGTTAATCCGGGCACTGATAGCTGCTGCCAAGATAGCGCCTTGTTGCCAACGGCCTCGAACATACTCAGTATAGTTCCTGCTTATGTGAGAGGCGAATGACGAGGTAAATTAGACCCCATAGCGGTGTTTTATTCCGGTGATTGCTCCGATCGGTCACTATCTACGACAGTTACGTTTTACCCGCTCAGCAAGTAGATCATTTTACTATTCACCGCTGCTCAGCTGCGCCTGAGGGTTAGGGTCATAGTGGGCATTTTTGTTTTATAATGAAGAACACTGCTTACGGTGTCATTTAGGCAATAGTGAGCGGCTATTTATCCGCTAAGGAAGTATCTAATGGATCAATTGCGCGCGCTGCGTTATTTTTGCAAAGTGGTTGAAACCGGCAGTTTTACTCGGGCTGCCAGTCATTTTTCGGTACCGCCGTCATCGCTATCGCGACGGGTGGCTGACCTGGAGCATACTCTGGGGGCTAGCTTGTTAACGCGTTCTACTCGAGCGGTTAAATTGACCGAAATAGGGCAGAGTTACTACCGGCAGGTGCAGGATATTCTGGAGCAACTGGAGTATAGCGACGAGGCAGTGCGCAGTTACCAGGCAAAGCCGATGGGACAGTTGCGCATTAGCTCTCTGGTCGGCTTTGGTGAGCAGGTGTTGTTGCCGCTGTTAGACGAATTCAGTGCACTGTATCCAGATATTGTGCTTGATTTAACGCTGAGTGACGAACTGTCTACGCTGGGCCGAGATCCGGTCGATATCGCTATTCGCGGGGGCTATGCGCCGGACGAGCGAGTGCTGGCCATTAAGCTGATGGATAATCATTTTATTCCAGTTGCTGCCCCGAGTTATCTGCGCGCGGCGGGCACCCCGCAACACGCCTTTGAGTTGTTACAGCATCGCGGTATCTACTACCGTACACCCAAGGGGCCAAACCCTTGGTTATGCGAGATCGAGGGTCGCTGGCACAATGTTTCGGCACCGCAGGTAGCGGTATCTAATAGCGGTAAATGGCTGCTAACAAAGGCCATTGCTGGGGAGGGCATCATGATGGCGCCGCGCTGGTCGCTGCGGCCTTATCTTGAGTCCGGTGAGTTGCAGGAGCTGTTCTTCGATCCCGAGTTGCGGGTTAGCCAAAACAGTGCTTTTGCCGTGTATTTGCTGTATCAGCAGCAGCGCTACCAGGTGCCAAAAGTAAAAGTTGCGGTAGACTTTCTAACCCAGCGAATACACGACTGAGCTAGTTTGTGATACGTCACAGATGGTTAAGCTGGCCAATATACCATTGTTATTATCGACGGCGGTCACTGACACAAAGGTCACTTTGCAATGCTCTACTGGTACCCGAGCACAAAATATAGTGCTGTAGATCATCGCTAGTTAAATTTTTTAATACTGGTAGTATACTAACAATGTGAATACGTATTGAATAATATTGTTCTAGTATTACTGGGGTAAGTGGCAGTAGTGCAGGTAGTCACAGTCAGCGTAGTGATGCTCTAAGAAGTCATAGTCCAAATCATAATGACCATATAAACATTGCTATAGTCGGGGTTTATCGTTGTGAATAATTGGTTTTTAGAGGGTTATCTTAATAACAGCGGCCAGCTGACACGTCTGTCAGTTGACTCGTTCCCCTTCGTCATTGGCCGCTCTAACACAGCAACCCTGACCCTTGAAACGCCAGGTATATCGCGCCATGCCGAACTGGTAATCGAGGGTAGTGCGTTGCTGGTGCGCGATCTCGGCAGTATCAATGGCACTCAGGTTAACGACGAATCTTTCACTGGCTCACGGCCGGTTAATGACGGCGATATTTTGACTATTGCCCAGCAGGAGTTTCGC
The DNA here is from genome assembly GCA_047623385.1 of Paraglaciecola psychrophila. GTDB lineage: Bacteria > Pseudomonadota > Gammaproteobacteria > Pseudomonadales > Dasaniaceae > Oceanicoccus. The sequence continues at coordinate 3,515 of JBLHLU010000125.1, read as the reverse complement.
ATTGTTTGCACCGCAATGACTGAGCAGGTAACCATTAGCAGTGATGTGACCCGAATGATCACCGGTGAGGTCCGTGCCAAGTTGGTTCGCGGCACCAAAGAGTTTCGCGAGCTGATGTCTCAGCGTCAGCTCACCAGCTTGTTCCAGCCGATTGTCACCAACAGCGGCCTATTTGGCTACGAAGCGCTAGCCCGGGGCAGCCATCACCAATTGTCCAGTTCACCGGCTGCCTTGTTTACCATCGCCGAAAGTATCGGTCAGCAAGTTGAGTTGAGCGAGTTGTGTCGGGAGCGCGCACTGGAAATTGCCGCCAGCACTAACCGACATATGCCCTACTTTTTCAATATCCACCCCGCCGAATTTGATAACTTCAGCCGGCTTCTCGACAGCGTAGCCAAACTCCGCGAGCAGTACCGCGAATTAGAGTTAGTATTTGAGGTCCATGAAGAAGCAGTGACTGATATCGACCAGATGTGGACACTGAGCGAGCGTCTGCAAAAAATGGGCATAAAGCTAGCCTATGATGACTTTGGGGCCGGTCAAACCCGGCTGATGGAGCTGATCGAAGTACCCGCCCACTATGTGAAGTTTGATATTTCGCTGATTCGCAATATCCACCAAGCCCCAGCTTCACGTCAGGAGATGGTCGAAGTACTGATTAAATTTGCCCAGCAGGCAGGCTCCCAAGTTCTCGCCGAGGGTGTCGAAACCCGAGAGGAGGCAGAAAAGTGCCGAGAGCTCGGCTTTGACTTATACCAAGGCTATTTTTTCGGCAAACCTGAAGCCCACCAATAAGGCGGGCTGTTATACCCGCGAGCTAGACAGCTAGCGCTACCAATGCTCGGTCCGGGCTCGCTAGGGCCAAGGGGCGTAGTCCCGCATCACGCAAGTGGCCGCGGGCGCGATCACCTAGTGCCGCCTCTAGGCAGGGCTGCATTTCACTTTCCCCATCGATTTGATAATAGTGTACCGGTAAACCCCCAATACTGAGCGGATCGTCGCTATGGTGCTGCTGCGCGATGCCGGCTGCCACTAAATGCGCACTGTTGCCCCACAGGTAGTGCTCGCCGGTGTTTATACCGCTCCACTCTTCGAAGGCAAAGGTCTCGATCGGAGCGGTTTTCTTACCGTAGGGCAGACGCAATAGAAAACGTGGGCAGGTCAGTACACAGTTGGCGAAGGTGGGTTGCTGTTGCAGCGTACTCCAGGCCGCCTCAGTTTGGCTATGTTGCGAGTAATTCCAGTCGTCGGAGTCGCTGCTCTGGCGCAGTGATGCACAGCCTGCCAGACGCTCGTGACCGCCGCTGATAAACAGCGCGTTGTTGGCGGCGGCGATATCGGTCAACTGTCCCAATACGGCTAGCTGCTGCAAGTCGTCATCAAATTGATAATTGCCCACAATCAAGTCATAGCTGCGTTGCGCAGTATGTAGCGGATCTTCTCCCAGCAGCGCCGACAGTTTATTGAGGCCGTTAGCCTGTTCACTGAGCGCAGCTAGTTGCGGTAAACTAATATCGATTAGCGATATCGTCAGTTGCGGGCCGGTTTCGAGTTGCCGCGTGAGCCAATACAGTGACCGCCAGTTGGCCTCTAGCACCTTAAAGGCGGGCCACTGTAAGACTTCAACCATTAGCGCAGAACAGGCATCAGCAAGGGTTTGTGCCAGCTGATTTTGCTGCGGTGTCGCCTTGGCACTCAAATGTGGCGCCACTACACTCTTGATAAAAGCGCCGATATCATTGGCGGCAGTAACGTTTTGGCTATTGCGTTCCAATAAACTGTCCAGCGACATTGTTATGCCCTGCTCAGAGGCGTTAGCAGTGTCTTTGCTGGTAGCAGCCTCAGCGGGGAGCTTTTCAGCGTCGCTCCAACTCAGTATTTCTTGGCTCACGCGCTCTACTTTGGCGGGGTTCTTAAGCCCTGACTTTAAGCGTCGAAGATGGGCAAACAGCGCACTCTCGCGGTATAAAAAGTCGGGGTGTAACTGGTCCAGCTCAGTGAAGGTAAGTAGATCCTCGGTGCCCGGTATGGTTAGCGCCGGTGCGATTTTGGCAAACACATCATCAAAATTATCTCGATCTATGGTTACTGCCCGCAGTGTCTCACTGTTGTTGCCGGCCCCGGAGAAGTCGCCGAGTACCACCATATTGAGAGGCTCTTGGCCCCCCGAAGGGGCCTGTTTAGGGCCGAAGCCGACGGCACCGGTAGACATAGTCGCTCGTGTCATAGTGTATTCTCGCGATCAATGGTTGCATGATTATTGACCTCGGGCCTGCTCAGCCCGGGGTCTGGAATAAGTACCCGCCGAGGACGGCGGGTAGGGGGTTGGCGCACTAGCTAAGTGCGTAGTTGAACTTGCCTTCTTCATCGACACCGATATGGATATGGGTTATTTCTGTCTCACTGGCCATACTATTTAAGCACTCACCGGCCAGCTCCGGCAGCAGTGTTCTATTGAGAATATTTTCGATGTTGCGCGCCCCAGTCTCAGAATCCTGACAGCGGGCAACAATATGCAGCAGCACATCTTCGTCGTAGCTAAAGCCAGCGCCGTAGTGTGCCCGCACCCGCTTTTCGATACGGCGCATATTGATCGCGCAGATCTTGACCAAGTTTTCGTCATCCAGTGGGTAGTAAACCATCAAGCTGGTGCGCCCAAGGAAGGCGGGCTTAAAGTGTTTCATCAACTCGGGGCGAATACTGTCGAGCAATACTTCAGGCGACGGCTTTTCTTCTACCTGAGACATAATCGCGCGAATGGCATCTTCACCGGCATTGGAGGTCATGATAATAAGGGTGTTTTTAAAGTCAATATCGCGGCCTTCACCGTCTTTGATGGTGCCCTTGTCAAAGAGATTGTAGAAAATATCCTGCACGCCGGGATGAGCTTTTTCCATCTCGTCTAAGAGGATGACGGAATAGGGCTTGCGCCGGGCAGCTTCAGTCAGTACGCCACCCTCACCAAAACCAACGTAGCCTGGAGGTGAGCCCAACAGCATTGATACTTTGTGCTCTTCTTTGAACTCGGACATATTGATCGTAGTGATATTGCCTTCGCCGCCGTATAACAGATCGGCAATAGCCAGTGCGGTCTCGGTCTTGCCGACACCACTGGTACCGACCATCATAAATACCCCGATCGGTTTGCGTGGATCGGTTAGACCGGCGCGGGAGGTGCGAATAGCTTGGGCGATGCCCTCCAGTGCGTGATTTTGTCCAATAACTCGCTCTTCCAGTCGGCTAGCCAAATTCTGCACAGTATCAATCGCGTCGCTAACCATTTTACCGACTGGAATACCGGTCCAGTTGGCGACGACTTCTGCCACTGCTTGGCTGTCGACATTGGGCTGCATAAGCGGCTGCTCACCCTGGATGTCCTGCAGCTGTTTGCTCAGTGCTGCCAGCTCGGCTTTCAGTGTATTGACTTGCTCGGCGGGCAGCTTTTCGCCACCGTCGACCACCAGGAAATCTTCTTCAATCGTAGTGCGCAGACCGCGAATCGTTTCGATTAACTC
>JBLHLU010000124.1:0-10227 GCA_047623385.1 Paraglaciecola psychrophila | reverse complement strand
CCGGTGCAACTGGCCTGGATAGATGTTCAAGTGCCTCAGTGCGGTTACTGCCAGTCCGGACAAATTATGTCGGCGGTGGCACTGCTTAATACTACTGCCAATCCCAGTGACGCAGATATTGATCAGGCTATGTCTGGCAATGTCTGTCGCTGTGGTATGTATGGCCGTATTAAAGGAGCGATTAAAAAGGTGGCCGCTGCGCCAGTGCAAATATTTGAACCTACAACAGTCGCCGGGGAGAGTCAAAATGGGTAAGTGGACTAGACGAGGGTTTATCACCGCTGGTGTTATCGGCAGTACCGCATTGATTGTTGGGGTTGCCATCAGACCAGGGCACCGGGCACCGGGATTAGCCAAATATGTGACTGACCCTGGCGAAACCCTGATCAATACCTGGGTTAAAATTGACGCCGACAATAAAATTACTGCCATCGTTCCTCATTCTGAGATGGGCCAAGGGGCACAAACGGCACTGGCACAAATGCTGGCCGACGAATTGGATGCAAAGTGGGAGGACGTCAGCTTTGCTGAGGCCCCCGCCGAAGATGGCTATGCCAACTATGCGATGGGCAAGGGCTTTATTTTAGGTGATGCCGCCGTCCCCAAGATTCTGGTGGGTACTGTTGACGGTCTGTTTTTACAGGCGACCAAGGGCATGCACCTGCAAGTGACCGGCGGCAGTGCCAGTATTCGCACTACCGGTGTATACGGTATGCGGGTGGCGGGTGCTGCGGCCAAAGAAGTGTTAAAACAGACAGCGGCCGATCAGTGGCAGGTGCCACTGACCGAACTGACTACCGCCAATAGTATGATCAGCCACAGTGCCAGTGGCCAGTCGGCGAGCTACGCTAGTTTTGCCGCGGCGGCGGGAACTATCGCCCCCTCATCGACGCCGACGTTAAAAACAGCTGATCAGTTCACTTTGATGGGTAAGCATAAACCGCGTCACGACATTCCGGCGAAGGTTGATGGTAGCGCAATGTTTGGTATCGATGTCACCGTTGACAATATGGCCTATGCCACCATCAAGCAGGCCCCCGTTTTTGGTGCCAAACTGGCGACCGTTGACGATAGCAAGGCCAGAGCAATGACTGGAGTGATTGATATTGTAAAATTGGACAATGCGGTTGCAGTGGTTGCCAGCGGTTATTGGCAGGCCAAACAAGCGCTGGCTGCGCTGGATATTCAGTGGACAAAAACCGAACATGATCAAGTTAGCAGTGCTACTTTGTTCGAGCAGTTTCAGCGCGATATGGATGCAGCTAAGGCCAGTGGCGACTCTCAATCTGATATGGAAATGGGCGATGTGGCGCCGATTTTTGCCGCTTCCAGGAAAAAGATTGAGCGCAGTTACAAAGTGCCCTATTTGGCCCATACCTGTATGGAGCCAATGAATGCGGTAGCCAGTGTTGCCAATGGCCGTTGTGAAATTTGGATGGGCACACAAAACCCACTGGGTTTTAAATACGATATCGCCGCAGCCCTAGAGATCGACGCAAGTGAAGTGCAGGTCAACAATTATTCCATGGGCGGTGGTTTTGGCCGTCGGGCTATTTCTGATGTGGCGGTGCAAGCAGCTAAAATTTCCCAGCAAGTTGGCCAGCCAGTGAAGCTAATCTGGTCTCGAGAAGAGGACGTGCAGCACGATCATTATCGCCCTGCGGTGGCCTCTAATTTTAGTGCGGTATTGAACGCGGAAGGCAAACCCAGCGCTTGGGAAAATCAATTTGTCGATAAGCACGAGCCGGTTGAGGCGTCCCATATTCTCTACAGTATTCCCAATCAGTCTATTCACTTCGCCGATAGCCCGACCCATGTACCTTTTGGCCCCTGGCGCAGTGTTGATCATTCTCAGCATGGCTTTTTTACCGAGTCCTTTATCGATGAGTTAGCGGTTGAGGCAGGCCAAGACCCTTATCGCTATCGCCGTGAATTGCTCCAAGATCGTCCTCGGCACCAGAAGGTACTGGACCTTGCTGCCGAAAAAGCGAACTGGGATACGCCGCTGGCCGATGGTCGCGGTCGTGGTATCTCGCTGCAGGACTCCTTCGGTACTATCGTCGCAGAGGTGGTGGAAGTGACCGTCGCCGATGGCGAAGTCTCTGTCGATCGCGTGATAGTCGCTGTCGATGCCGGTTTTGCTGTTGCCCCGGATGGACTGGTAGCGCAGATGGAGTCCGGTGTTATCTACGGTTTAACCGCTGCGTTATACGGTGAAATATCTATTGAGAATGGACGGGTGGCACAAAGCAATTTTGACAGCTATGAGGCGATTCGAATGGACAAGGCGCCGCTCATTGAAACCTATGTCATTAACAGCATGGAAAGTTGGGGTGGCGCCGGTGAGCCGGGTACACCGGGTACTGCGCCAGCACTGACCAATGCTATATTTGCTGCTACCGGTACTCGAGTGCGGGAATTGCCGATTAGTAAGTACGACTTTGATGCCAGCTTCGGCGAGGAAATGGGCGGCACTAGCTAGTTGGTGGGCCGGTGTGTTGCCGGCTTATTGAGGTATCTGACGACAATGAGCAGCCCTTCTAGAACCCTCTATTCTGGAAGCTTGTCTGCTTATTGTCAGCTGGCTCTAATACTCTCGTCGAATAATGCTATTGCTAGAGATATTGTTGACGTTACAACTAACAATCTATGGCGTCTTTTTAGCCCGGGCGCTGTCAATATTCCTGCCTGTTGTCCTAAAGCCCAGTACCACACAAGCGGCTACTAAGTACAAACCGATAAAAGTATAGAAGGCTGGGTTATAGCTACCGGTGGTATCGTATACCCAGCCTGCCAGCGGTACGCCAATAATCTGCAATGGAAACATGGCTGGGCGCATCAACCCCATCGCTTTACCGAATCTATCGCGACCAAATAGACTGCCTATTAAGGTCGAGAGTAGCGGTACCACACCGCCCATGCCAAAACCAAAAAAAGCGGCACCTACCGCAAATACCATCAAGTTGTCATCCATAAACATCGCTAATTGGCCGATGATTTGAACACTAATAGTTAGCCACAGCGTTCGTCGGGCACTCCAAAAATCACCGAGATAACCAAACACTAACTTCCCCAACACTCCAAAACCGGCACAAACTGACATCACCAAGGAGGCCACTTGTAGGCTGAAGCCGGCATCGGTTATGCGTGGCACCATGTGGGTGAGGGTGGCACTTTGGCAACAAAACAGCAGGCCGACGGTGGCGGCCAAAATCCAAAAGTTACGTTCTTTTAACACCGGTTTATCGACTGTTACTTCGGCGGCGCCGTCAATCACCGCTGCCAGCTCTTCGGGACTGACCAGTTCGCCGTCGGGGCGCAGGCCTACTGACTCGGGACTGGAGATTACAAAGCGCAATACCAGTGGCAGTACGATAAAGCCGGTGAACAGCGCATAGAGTAAAAAGCCACTGCGCCAGCCATAATTTTCGATCAGTGCGGCGCTGATAAAAGGCATCACCACACCGGAAAAGGATATACCGGTAGCGGCGATGCCCAGAGCCATACCGCGCTTTTTATTAAACCAATTGGCGACTAACTTTGAGGTGGCCAAACCGCCCATGGCACTGGCACCGAAGCCGATAAAAATGCCTAGTGCTAAATAGAATTCCATTTGTGTTGATACCCGACTTAGGGCGAAAAAGCCCAGTGCCATCGATACGGTGCCGACGCCCATAACTCTTTTTAACGGATAGCGATCTAGTGCTTGGCCCACTAGCGGTGAAACGAGTGCGCCTACAGTGGCAGTAACGGTAAGGCCTAGTGATACGCCTAAGCGGGAATTACCAAACTCCTCAGCAATGGCTTTGAAAAACACCCCGTAGGAGTAAAAGAAAAAACCGACAGCGACAAAGTCGACAAAAAAAGCAACACAGACCATGCGCCAGCCAAGAAAACGAGATGTTTTGGTAGTGATAGTGAACGGCCTCTGTGGGAAGGTGTTAGTCAGCTAAATAAAATACCACAGCCCAGGATTATTCTCCAAATCCGTTGCTGAACTAGGTCAATTGCTGGTAGTAAGTGTTTTTGAGAAAACCAGCTAAGAAACCAGCTTAACAAACAGCTTAAGAAAGGGGTTGAGAGCCCCGGCTAAGGAATCGGGTTACCAGCTCAGGTTACCAACTGAGGTTATGAAATTGAGCGAACAAACGCAGCTAACCATTCCAGTTAACTAATCCCAGCCAAGCAGTCTAGTTAATAAGTACACTAAACAGCGCTTGCACTCTTTATTGAGCTGGCGGTATTGCATAGAATAGCCCGCTGGACGTTAGCAACGACATCGGCGTCATCAACGGCAACAGCAACAGCAAAGCGTTGTAAGCTAAGCCACTTATTCACAGGTAAAATACTTCTATTATGAAAATATCGTCGACCGAGTTTCTTAAGCTTAGCCACCCTATTGATACCCATCGCTGGCAACTGCCAATAACCGCCGATCTGTGTGGCGGGCGCAACTCGCTATTTGGCGGAGCGGGTCTGGCGGCGGGTATCGTTGCTCTGGAGCGGGCTACCGACAAGCCGGTGATCTGGGCAACAGGCCAGTATTTGTCATTGATACAGCAACCGGTGACCTTAGATCTGGAAGTTATACTGCCTGCCGTGGGGCGAAATGTCAGCCAGGGGCGGGTAGTTGGGCACTTAGACGACAAAGAGATTATTACTATAATCGGCGCTGTTGGCAGCCGCGAGCAAGCGATTTCGGGGACTTGGCTCAGCTGTCCGCAGGCACCATCCCCTGATGACTGCGAGCCTCTTAGTCGCCAACAAGATCATGTGACTATGCACAGTAACGTGGACATTCGCCTAGCTAAAGGCATGTTCGGCTTCTCCGGCGATGGCCAAGCCAGTGGTGACGGTAGCTCGCTGCTGTGGGCCAGAATGCCAAAGGTAGAGCACGATGCTGGCGCTCTGGCGATTATTGCCGATTATATGCCCTCGGTGCTGGGTAATGCGTTTGGCCGGGTTATGCACTGCACTAGTCTCGACAATACTATTCGCTTCGCTAACCGTGAGCCTACAGACTGGGTGTTGTGTGACAACCGTATGGAATTTGTCGGTAATGGCTTTGGCTACGGCACTATGCACATGTGGAGTCAGAGCGGCAATTTGTTAGCTACTGCCAGCCAATCCATTATTGTGCGCGAGCCCGTGTAACCGAGCTTGGCTACGGGTTAGACCCGGTGGCTATAACCATCGGTTAAAGCGACTGACAGTACTTAGGGTCAGTTAAGCGCACTGTTAGGGGCTACACTGTGACTCGCTCGAGTTTCAGGCGCACATAGTATGACTACAATAGGAGTTTGACGTGCAATTCACTGGTCGCCTTAGCGCTTTGCGCCACCGTGATTACTTCCGCTATTGGACCGGCTCTTTTGCCTCAGTGGGAGCAACTCAGTTGCAGACCATGGCTCAGGGCTGGTTGCTTTATGAGCTGACTGAGTCCGCGGTGGCATTGGGTTATCTGGGCGCTGCGGCGGCAATTCCGGCCATTGTAATGACGCTATTTGGCGGTGCAGTAGCTGACCGTTTTAATAAAAAACACGTATTAATGCTGACCTCACTGTTGGTGACGTTGGCGATGGCGGCACTGGCACTGTTGGATTTTACCGAGGCTGTTCGTCCCTGGCATATTATCGGTATCGCCGCGTTGGTGTCGTTTATATCCGGTTTTGATTGGCCGACGCGACAGGCGATTTTCCCGACCCTGATCGAGCGTGAAGATATGCTCAGTGCAGTGGCGCTCAATTCTATTATCTGGCAGAGCTCGCGCATGATCATGCCTGCTATCGGTGGCATTTTGATCGCGCTTATTGACACCTGGCTGGTGTTTGCGCTGTGTGCTGGCGGTTTTCTGTCGATGTTCTTTGTGGTCTCAGGTCTGCGGATCGCGGTACCGACTAGGGCGATAAGCCAGTCGACCTTGCAGCAGGTGTCCGAGGGCCTAGGCTTTATTATGCGGGAAAAGCTGTTCTTACTGTATTTTTCACTGACCTACGCGGGTATGTTTTTTGGTATGTCGCATATGCAGTTAATGCCGGCCTTTGCGGCTTTGTTGGGAGTAGGGGAGGCCAGCTACGGGCTGTTGTTGTCAGCCACCGGTGTGGGCTCACTAGTAGGCACTTTACTGGTAGGCTATTTTCAGCACTCCCGACGGTTACCGCAGATTATTCTGGCTAACGCAGCAGCCTCTGCCATAGCGGTTTACTTGTTTGCCTTTGCAGCGGCCAAGGCAGGTAGCTTAGTCTTCGCTTATCCGTTAGCCCTGTTCGCTATTTTTTTGGTATCGATGTTTAGTTCGATGTTTATGATTTGTTCGATGACCGTACTGCAATTGAAAGTGCCGGATCAGTTGCGTGGCAGAGTGATGGGCATTTATGGCATTACCTATAGCCTGATGCCTCTGGGCGGTTTACTGGCTGGCTGGCTGGCCAGTCAGAGCTCGGCACCGGTCGCTATTGTGATCGGTGCATCAATGTACCTATTAATCATTGTGAGTATCACCACTACTCAGCCACAACTGCGGCAAGTCACTAGTGATTAAGCAGGATCTACGCCCTTGCGCTTGATACGGCGTATTTGATACAGCTGGGTCGATGCATTTATACAACACAATTCATTCGACACAATTCATTCGACAAAATGTACTTTAGTCAATGGACTCGACACAATGTACTCGATACAGCGTGGTCGATAAAACGCGGTTGATATATTTTAGCGAGCTTATCACCGCGGAGCTTAGCTAATAACGATGGTGGGATAATGAGTGAATGTAGGCGGCTACAAAAAGGTGGAGTCAGTGTCTAGTCCAAAACCGACGCGGCCAACTAACTCGTAGCTTTGTGGTGCCACCATCATATGCTGGGTAGCAACGTGAGCATCGCGCATTCGCCGCTGTAATGGCGAGCTTAAAAATACTGCGCTGCCACCACCTAGGTCATACATAGAGCGGGTCACATCGGCACACTGACGCACCGCATAAGTAGCTGCCAAACGCACATTGGCGCGAATATCCAAGGCAATGCTGCCGTTATTTTCGGCGACGGCATAGGCTTTATGAACAGCGTCGAACAAAAACGCTCGGGCACTGCCCAGCGCCGCCTCGGCCTGCGCCAATTGGCTCTGGGAGGTAGCGCGGTCGGCCAAGGTTTTGCTCGATCCCTGAGACTTTTTACCGCGGGCCAGTTCTTTCAAATCATCGATAGCGGCGCGGGCATTGCCCAGGCTAACCGCGGCAATCCCCATGGCCAGTAAACCAAATACGGGGAAGGCATACAGTGGCCCCGAGGCGACCGGCTTATCCGCTGCCAGCGACAGCGAGTGGGTTGCTGGCACATAGAGGTTATCTACTAACATGTCACCACTGCCGGTACCTACTAGCCCTGTAACATGCCAGGTATCTTGCAACGTTGCCTGCTCAGCTGGAAATAGAAATTGCAGCGCCAGCGGGCTGCCATCGGCATTGCGTTTGAGCTGATCGTTTTCCATAACCATGGCGCCGCCGAGTAACCAATCGCAATTAGCGCTACCACTGGCCCAATTCCAGTGACCGCTCAGTCGGTAGCCGTCGCCATCGACGATCGCCTTGCCCATGGGCGCAAAAACACCGCCGGTGATCAGCGCCGGCGGAGAAAAAATGGCGGCGGCGATGGCGGGCTGTAAATAGGCGGCACTGACCCCAGTGGTGGCTGCAATCATAGTGCACCAACCGGCGGAGGCGTTGGCCCTAGAAATCGCTTCGATGGCCTCGATCACGGTGCCTGGGTGGCACTGCAAGCCACCGAGGCTTGCCGGGATCAACATGCGAAAAAGACCGGCTTCGGCGATACTCTGAGCTATGTCAGCAGGTAGCCGACGGGCCTGCTCGATATCGGCGCTGCGGGTGTTGATCTGTTCGGCTAGCTGTTTAGCGTTTTCGATAATATCCATAGTGTGTCTCTGTGCCTTAGCGTAGCTGGATGGTGATTTAGCTGGCTCGGGAGCGTTAGTTCTCGATAACGGATTAGTCAGTAAATAAATCGGCGTATTGCTGGCGCAATTCAGTCTTTTTAACCTTGCCGGTGCTGGTTACGGCTATCGTCGTTTGAATGATGACTCGCTTGGGAACCTCGTAGCGGGCCAATTGACCGCGGCAGTAATCGATGGCAGTAGCCTCCAGCAGACTTGCGCCAGGGCTTAACTGCACCACCGCACAAATGGCCTCGCCCCAGCGCGGGTGTGGAATACCCACCACCGCGGCCAGAAAAACACTGTCCAGCCCGGTTAACACGGCCTCGACTTTACAGCTGGACACATTCTCGCCGCCGGTTTTAATAATGTCTTTTTTCCGGTCGACAAACATCAGTTGCCCCAGCGCGTCGACAAAGCCGAGGTCGCCACTGTGGTGCCAGCCGTGGGTTCTAACTTGGGCGGTAGCCTCGGGGTTTTTCAAATAGCCGTTCATTGATTGTGGCCCACGCCAACAGATCTCTCCGACCACTCCGGTGGCGCACTCGATGCCGTTGTCGTCCAATACGGCTTGCTCGGTAGTCATTGTCGGGCGCCCCCAATAGTTACCCTCACCAAACTCGGTAGGTGACTGATCGTAAAACACGCAGGGCGCTGGAGTGAATTCGGTTTGTCCGCTGCCTAGGTGAAATTCACAGTTGAAGGTTTGTCGCAGGTCACTTAGCAGCGCCGTGTTCATCGGGGCCATACCATAGATGCCGGTGCTCAGGTGGCTGAAATCTCTTTTCTTCATAGCCGGCACAGTGAGCAGGGCGGCCCACATCATTGGCAGCATTACCGTCATTTGAATCTGTTCGCGCTCCAGTGTTTCGATCACAGCCTGCGGGTCAAAGCCTTGGTGGAGTACAAAGGTGCCGGACACTTGAAGGATAGTAAAGAGGTTGTTGATTGCAGTGGTGTGAAACAGTGGCAATATGTTGAGTTGTTTGGTGCCAGGGGCCAAGCCCAAACTCAGCGGATTATTGAGGCTGGCCAAGGTCAGTGCCAAATGGGAAATTTCCACACCCTTAGGGCGAGATGTAGTACCGCTGGTATACAGAATCAGTGCGCTGTCGCGGTCCTCAATAATAATGTCCAGAACCTCATCGTCGCAGGGTACTGCCAGCAGTTGGCTGAGGGTTATATCGGCCTCATTACTAGCGCTACCCAGTGACAGCTTTAATCCTATCGAGGGCAAGCCTCTAGCGCACTTGCAACTGAGCGGTTCCATTGCAGGGTCGTAGGCTAGGGCCTTTACTTCGCCGTGTTCGAAGTTATAGCGAATATCGTCTAAGTTTTGCAGGTAGTTGATCGGGACCACCACAATACCAGCCTTAAAGCAGGCGAACATTAAGGCGATAAGCCGGTTGCTGTTAGCCCCTAGCAGGGCCAGCTTGTCGCCACGTTGCAAGCCGTTGGCGCGAAGGCCTCGGGCTATCTGGTTGGCTTGGCTATTGAGTTCACTATAATTGAGCGCGATACGTTGACCGTCGATAAACTCGACTACCGCTTCGCTATAGGGGTCGCTGCGTGAGCGTCGCCGCAGTAAGTCACCGATGGCAACACGACTGATAATATTGAAATTTAACTGTTCGTCGTAACCGGTTGCTGTGCTGTTTGGCATGAGGATACACCGCAGTTTTGTTGGCTGTTATGGCCGATAATAGTACTAGCTGACAGCGACTCATCGACTTCGACTATTACAGCAAATTCTATCATTCGCTTCAAATGAAAAAGCCAGTTTTTGTACCCATCGCGCCGCTAAAGATTATTGTCTGAACCGTTACATAACGCTCTACCCGCTAGGGTTTAGGCATTTTTTTGTGCTGAGATTCACAATGGATCTCTGGCCGACGGTTGGCATTGATACTATATTCCATATGGCTGCAATCTTACAGCTAAGGCCGAAGCCCTGTTTTAACGCCTGTGCTAACACCTGAACTAACACCTGAACTAACACCTGTTTTAGCCTCTATTTTAATGTCTGTCCTAACATCCGTCTTAACATCTGTCTCAACCTGACACGCCGGCTGGGCAATGTCCTTCTATGCGACGCAGGCTGTTATTAAAGTATCGCTGCGGCTGGCAAACCGCGTTATCTATTGGCAGTGAATGAACCGACACGTGCTAATTATGGCGACCATTTACAGTGGCCATTCATATTGGATATCGCGTGTCGGGTTCAAGTCCTCGCCGGTTAGCGCCTTACAGTAAGGCTTGCAGAGCAGTTTTGGCTTCAGCGCT
>JBLHLU010000123.1:0-10330 GCA_047623385.1 Paraglaciecola psychrophila | reverse complement strand
AACGCAAGGTGGCAGGCTGAGCTTTTTATATGATCATTCCGACACCATCAGTTTTGAAGGTAGCTATTATACCTCTGAGCAAGAATCAGCAGGCGTTAGTCGCTCGATTAATGGCACACCTTATAAAAACTCCAGTTTTCGCCATCCCGATGCGGCGCCGATGTCCACCGATGAGTTTGATGTTTACAGTCTGACTGCCAATGTCGATTTGGGTTTTGCCACGATGACGGTGAGCGGATCGCACACCGAGCGTGATATGTACTTTTTTCACGAGTATTCTAAGTCTCTGACCGGGCTTATCGAGGGCGTATTTGGCGGCTTTACACCGCCTGGAATAGCACCGCCTTTCGACACCGGATCGCTAAGTTCATTTGGCTATCCCAATCAATTTGTAGGCGGACCTACCCTGCGCTCTATGCTCAATCGAAACCGAGTCATCACCGAGCGCGATGTCTTTGAGGTGCGCTTTATCTCCCCTGAAGACCAGCGCCTGCGTTGGACCGCTGGTTTGTTTTACAAAGACAGCAGCGATTTGTATGACTTCTACCTGCGCACTGATACCTTCGCCGGCAAAGAAGCTTTTCAATCTATTCTCGATGATCAATTTCAGTCCGACGATCCGAACGATACCTCCGGTGCTACTGATTTGACTGAAATGGCCATCTACGCCGAGGTGAGTTACGACCTCAATGAAAATTGGTCGGTGACTGCCGGTGGTCGTTTCTCTGACCAAGAGCAAGACTTGAACTCTGATAGCCCGGGTGCTGAAGATACTAAGTTTGTACCGAAACTGGTTGTGTCTTGGACGCCTAACGATGACTTGTTGGCTTATGCCAGTTATGCAGTCGGCTTTCGGCAGGGTAATGTTAACGGCACCCTTACGGGTCTAGTGCAAAATAATATCGATAATCTATTAGCGGACAACCCCGCCGATGAATTCGGTCCCATAGCCCAGCAGATTATCAATACTAACGAAACCTTCGACGGTGACGAGTTGCACAATTACGAGCTGGGTGTCAAAGCCACATTGTGGGGTGGTCGTGCCGAGCTAGCCGCTTCTGCTTATTACATTGATTGGCAGGATTTGATTCAGGAGTTTCAAGATCCAACTCTTGCTCGTTACAACCCCAATGACAGCTATAGCCAAAATGACGGCGATGCTGAAATTACCGGTCTTGAGATTGAGCTGAATGTATTGTTGATGGAAGGTCTGCATATGCGTGTTGGTGGCGATGTTAACGATTCGGAAGTCAAAGGCGGAGCTAACAAGGGTAACGAGCTGGTGTTTGCACCGGATAAGAGCTTTACCTTTGGCATCGATTACACCATGGTGATTGGCAGTAACTACGAGTTGACTAGCCATGCAGATTTCGCCTATGTCGGTGAGCAGTTTGGCAACGGCAAAAACGAACTGAATTATCTGCTTCCTAGCTACGAGACGAAAAACCTGCGTTTCTCACTGCGCAGTCTTTCTGAAGACAGTAGCTGGCGCGCCTCGTTTTTTATCAACAATGTAGAAAACGAAGCCAACTTAGTTAACGTTGCCTCTTTGCAGCAAGACTATCACTACAGTAAGCCTCGCGTTATCGGCTTGGATATCGGCTGGGAGTATTAATACCCAGTAATGCTTAAACATTGTCATACCGGCAATGTTTAATAGTGCTAACACCGCTGGTCTTATTGGCCAGCGGTTTTTTTTCGCTTATTATCTGTGTCAGATTAACTGCGCTTTACCGGCAGCCCTGGTCAATGTAGCTGATATCAGTTTCAGCAGAACCGGGTGTTGCATGTAGTAATGTGGGCGCGTTGATTAAACGACCACTAGAACGACAATGACAACGACTACTAGAACTTGAACGACTACTAGAACTATCACTGGAAAAAATAATGAAAAAACCTTCAGTTACACTGGTTCCCTTATTTCTCGCTACGCTTTTTACAGCGGCCTGTTCCGATCTGGGTTCGACTCAGTCCGAGCTGGCAAAGGTTCCACCACCACTACCGGTAACCGCTGTTGTTGCTTCAGCGTCGGTCACCCCCGGACAGAAATTGTACGATAATAATTGTGCCCAGTGTCACGACAAATCTTTTTACAAAGCCCCGAGCCGCATGTTTATCTCGGCGCTGTCACCGCAGAATTTGCTCAAGGTAATGACCACTGGGCGGATGACCGCTCAGGCCGCTCATCTGGCCAGCGAAGAGCGCGAGGCTATTGCCGAATTCCTCAGCGGTAAAAAGCTGAGCGACGCAGTAACGCACATTGTACCGCCCAGCTGCGACGCGCAACACAGCTTCGATCCGAGCTTAGTACCGGTGTCGATAGGTTGGGGTGTCGACTTGCACAATACCCGCTTTCAACCGCTGGCCGCCGGAGGCCTTAATGCCGACAATGTCGGGCGCCTTGAAGTGAAGTGGACCTTTGCCTATCCCGGTGCCTATCAAGCCCGCTCGGAACCGGTATACGGTGGCGGTGCTGTCTATGCCGGTAGCCAAGACGGTACCGTATGGGCACTGGATGCGGTTACCGGTTGTTTGCGCTGGTCTTTTCAAGCGGTTACCGAGGTGCGTACCGGCATTGCTATTTCTCAGTGGCAGGCTGATGACAGTACTATCGACCCGACGTTGTATTTTGGTGACACCATGGCCAATATTTACGCGCTGAGTGCCAAGACCGGTGCACTGCGCTGGAAGATAAAAGCCGACGACCACCCCTATGCCACTGCAACCGGAACACCTACGGTTACCGATGGCGTGGTGTATGTGCCGGTATCTTCGCTGGAGGTTATCGCTCCGGCCAATCCCGCTTATGAGTGCTGCACCTTTCGCGGCGCACTACTGGCGGTGAATGGCGCTACCGGCGAACAAATTTGGAAAGCTTATACCACTGATGAAGCGCCAAAACCGGTTGGTAAAAATGCTGCCGGTGCCACTGTATTGGCTCCCTCTGGTGCGCCAATTTGGTCCAGCCCGACTATTGATAAGGTCAGCGGTCGAATCTATGTCGCCACCGGCGAGAACTACTCCTCACCGGCTGACGGCAACTCTGATTCGCTGTTAGCCTATGATTTAGCCACCGGCGAAAAGCTGTGGGCCAGCCAACAGACCAGTAACGATGCTTGGAATATTGCCTGTTACATCAGTATTCCCGGTATTAGTAATATCGGCTGCCCAGAGGAGAACGGCCCCGACTTTGACTTCGGTTCGCATTCCATTTTGGTGACCCTAGACAGCGGTGCTAAGGTGTTAGTCGGCGGCCAGAAGTCCGGTGATGTGGTGGGGGTTGATCCCGCCAATGGCAAGACTCTGTGGAAAACGCGCGTTGGCCGGGGGGGTATTCAAGGCGGTGTACACTTTGGGATCGCCGCCGATGGCAACACAGTTTATGTGCCGATTAACGATTTAGAATACCCTATAGACGATGTGCGTTATAACTATGATAGAGCACCGCAGCCGGGTATTTATGCAGTTAATGCACAAAATGGTGAGCTACTGTGGTCAGCACCGGCGCCGGATGTCTGCGGAGATACTGTCTACTGCGATCGCGGTATTTCTCAGGCGGTTACCGCCATTCCCGGTGCGGTGATTGCAGGCCATTTGGACGGTCGTCTGCGTATTTATTCGAAACACGACGGCCATGTTATTTGGCAAATGAATATGTTGCGTGATTACGACTCAGTCTCCGGCGAGACGGCCAAAGGCGGAGCATTTAGCGGCGGCGGTGTGTTAGTGGCTAAAGGTTTGTTATACGTGAATGCAGGTTATGGTTACAACAGCCATATCCCTGGCAATGCGCTGGTGGTATTGGGGCTGGCTGACTAGTACTGCCGTGCAACAATAGGGTCTTTCCTGCAAGTGGGTTTTGTCTCGGTCTGGGTACGTTTACTGGCTCAAGCTGCTACTTAAAACACTGCAGGTTAGTGCGTCGGGTTTAGCGGTGTAGCCATTCCCGGCAATGCTCTGTTGGCAGCCATCTCCAAGAATTATCCCCGGCAACCAACCCCGGCAACCAACCCCGGCAACCAACCCCGGAAATTATCTCCAGAAATTATCCCCGAAAATCAATCCCGTTGCGCCCCGATTGCAAAGCTCTATTTGATTGATAGCCTACTTCTGATAAAGACACACTGTGGCCTGAGAGACGGCCATTGCCTGTGCCGCGGGTATCGCGACGCTAACATCCGCTGCCGCTATCAAGCGCAGCCTGTCACACGGTAGCCAGTGCACGGTCTATCAACGCTAGAGGGGGGTGGCTTGGCAAACGAAAGCGGTTATGGGTTGGCCGGTGACGGTTGTAAAATCACTGAGCCAGCAGCTCGAGCGGCACAACTTCAATGGTCCAGTCTTAGTGGTCACTCCTAACATTCCACTGTTAACAGCTCAGCTTGAGCCGCTCAAGGTGAGCCGCTTAAAATAGTCCCATCACCCAAGTAATACCCGCCAGTAAAGTCATAATAAAAGCGCTTTGCTCTACCAACTCTACAATGGTGCCGTCGGGGTCGTAAAAGGCGACGATGCTGCCTGAGGAGTCGGGGCCAGAGCAGCAGGGAGTTATTGGAGAGACAAATCTAACACCTTGAGTTTTGAGCATGGCTACGTCAGCGACGATGTCGGTAGTGGCGAAGGCCGTACGGTGAATGCCAATATGGTTGACCGGGATTGGGTAGGGCTGTTCGGCATCATAGGGCGAAAGCCACTGCACTAACTCCAAGGTTGAATCGTCAGTTTGGTGGCGCATGATGGCGCCGTCAATTTCGATAGCTTGCTCGAAGCCCATCGCTCTACCGACTTCGATAGATTCGTTGGCCGGTAGTTTTTTATCAATCTCATAACCCATCATTTGATACCAAGCATGGGAGCGTTCAAAGTCGCTGACATTGACATTGAGCTGGCCCAATTGCGTGATATGGGTAGTTTCTGTCTCTTCTATTTCGCCCTCGATCTCAATCAATTCATAGTGTACGCCGTCGGGGTCGGTAAAAATGGCGAAGCGAGTACCGTCGGAGCGACGGGTGGGGGCGGCAATAAATTGTGCGCCGACACCTTGCATATAAACATAGTCAGCGTCGATATTGGTGGTATACATAGCGGCTCTGGCCATACCCAAATGGTTGACGTAGGCATAAGGTGGTGATTCGTCGCGGGGAATAGTGAATTCAATTAGATCGATCAAGCCACCATCAAAGCCATTGATGCCGATCAACTCACCGTGTAATAAGTAGCCGCCGGGGTAGTCGCCCTGAGCGCCGTTGTAGCTAGTGGGTGTTTCAATACCGATGGCTCGCGCCATGGCCTGAGTATTAGTGTCGGGGAAACCCATTAAGGTCTTAAAACCGAGCTTGTCAAAAAATTCTCGGGCGGCGACAAAGTTGCTGACATTGGCGTTGAAGTGCATACGCGACACCACATTCAATTCGATGTCGGCGATTTGCTTAATTCGCACCGAAAGCGAACCGTTAGTGCCCTCGACCAGATTAATGGCAAGGCTGTTGTCTCGGTTGAGGGTGACAGCTATTTCTACGGGGTTGTTGGCGCCGAAGTCGCTCGCTGCTATTACGGTTTTGCCGTTGAGCGCGATAGTAGCCTTCAATGCCGGATCGGAGCTGCTGACTAACAGCCGAGCGCTACCCGTTACCCCAAAAAAAGCCATCTGGCGACTATTGAGGCTACCGCTGTCGGCGCTGTGATGTGATAGGTGGCGGGTGAAGTCGATCTCTGCGGCACCGCTGGGTATGGCGAAGCACAGCGCTGCCAGTAATAGAGTCGTTAGCTTGGCGATTCGCTCAAGCTTGGCCAGTTGAATATTCACGCTTAAATGCATGCTGTTAATTCCTGGGTAATTATTATTGAAGCAACTATTGTTGTTGCCAGCGGTGCCGGTTGTTGCCTTAGCGCCGGACAGTTTCTGATCATAACATTAATTGAATTTAGTTCAAATATCTGCGGGCTGCTCGGCCCGTTAGTACTTGACATGTGTGCTCGCTAACGTACTATTTGAATAATATTCAATTATGGCGATCGGCGCCGAGGGGAGTTTATTGTGTCATTGGCGGTAACAGTGGTGGGAATTGTTGGCTGGTTAATCATTGGCTATTGGTTGCTCAGCCACCTGTGGTCTTTTTTTAGGCAGCGCCAACAATTGCAGCTGCAGGATCGCTGGGTGGTGGTAACCGGATGCGATAGTGGCATTGGCGCCGGGGTGATGAACCAACTGACCGCTGATGGTGCCAGCGTTATCGCTTTTTGTTTTACTGAGCAAGGGGCTGCTGCGGCGCTGGCTGCCGGCGCCAAGTTGGCACCAAGGCTGGACATTACCGATAGTGAAGCGGTTGCTAAGGCCTGTAATGAGGTCAACGCGCTGTGCGGTGGAAGGCTTTGGGGGCTGGCGCATATTGCCGGTTTCGCCCAGCCCGGTTTTATCGAATTCCAGTCGATGGACAATTTTCGCAAGACTATGGAGGTTAACTTTTTTGCAATCGCCGATATTACCCAGCGGCTGCTAAACAGTGTCAAAGCCTGCAGCGGTCGTGTGGTGATTGTTACTAGCGTTGACGGCATTGTTAGTCTGCCGGGAAATGCACCCTATGACGCCTCTAAGTTTGCCGCCGAGGCCTATGCCGACGCGCTGCGCGCCGAGCTGTCATTCTGGCAGGTGCAGGTCGCTGTTATCAACCCATCAACCTTGCGCACGCCGCTGGCGATGGAGTTTTTTGAGGCCGCTACAGTGACGTGGGAAGATATGGAACGGCGCGATCCTGACGGCGAATGGAAGCAGTCCTGGCCTCGAGAATGGTTGCAACACTATGTGCGAAAAAATAAAAAGGGGTTGGAGTCTATTGCTCAAGACCCGCAGTGTGCGGTCGACGATATTTGTCACGCGCTGGCTGCGGTGCGGCCAAAAATTCGCTATCTCAGCGGCACTGCTGCCAAAACGGTATTTTATGCACTGTGGGTAATGCCTGAACACTGGTCGTTGGCGGCTAAGAAAGCGACGATTTCTCCGGCGCCCAATACCGACCGCATTGCGGCAGTTAAATAAGGCTTACCGACAGCAATAAATACTAACTATAAACGCCAAACAGCGCATGCACCGCAAGCGTACAATCAATGCAAATGACTCACCGCGCAGTATAGCTTTACACCTTTGCTCAAGTGTTCGGCGCCGTGAGTAAGCGTCGGGCATTGGTTTAAAAGTATCAAGTTGAAAGGCATCAAATTCCCGGGCTATAAATTGAAAGGCTCTGCAGTAGCAGGACATGTCGCTTGGTGTTACATTCTTTGCAGTCAGCGTTATCCAACATAGAAAAAATCGTTAGCGCTATCGTTTGTAGTGGCGCTGAACTCATAAAATAACAGGAGAATAAGTATGGCATTGCGACTTGAGGGAAAAATAGCGGTTATCACCGGCGCCGCTAGCGGTATTGGCGAGGCCACTGCGCGTCGGTTTGTAGCGGAGGGCGCGCAGGTGGTGCTCGGTGATATTCAGTTGGACAAGGGTGAAGCCCTGGCCAAAGAGCTGGGGGCTCAGACCTGCTTTCAACGCTGCGATGTTACCAGTGAAGAGCAGGTAGCGGCGTTGGTTGACCGTGCGGTTAGTGAATTTGGCCACTTGGATATAATGTTCAATAATGCCGGTATTGTCGGCGCGGTCGGCCCTATTGATTCCACCCCGGCGAAAGAGTGGTCGGTGACCTTAGATATTTTATTGAACGGTGTATTTTACGGTATGAAACACGCGGCACGAGTCATGAAGCCGCGAGCAACGGGCAGTATTATCAGTATGTCTAGCACCGCCGGTTTGTTTGGCGGTTTGGGCCCCCACGCCTATGCTGCAGCCAAGCACGCAGTGGTCGGCCTGACTAAAAATGTCGGCGCCGAGCTGTGTCACCACGGTATTCGTGTTAATGCCATTGCCCCGGCAAGTATGGCCACTGAGATGGTTGCCAGTGTGCTAGCCGGTGATCCCTCCGCTCTCGATCAGGCTGCAGCTGCTTTGGCCGACGCTTCGCCGTTAACCGGTCGCGCCGGTACTGCGCTCGATGTTGCCAATGCTGCACTGTGGTTAGCCAGTGATGAGTCGGGTTATACCAACGGTCATATTTTGACCACCGATGCCGGCATAACCACCGGTTCCACAGCGCTTGCGCCTGCCTTTCAAGAATACCAGCCGATGATTCGTGAAGACGGTAAATCGGGCCTGTAACAACGGGCGACAAAGGGTGAAAAAACGGCAGTCGTTAGAGGCGGCGTCTGCCGTCTTTATCTGTTGTATTTTCTGCCGGCGTGGTTTTTGTAGCTTGTGTGTTAACCGAGGTAGATAGCTCGAGCAGACAGCTCGAGCTATCTACCTCATGCAGCTACCCCTCCCAGGTAATCCGATCACTTAAATCATCCGGCAAGACTTCAGGGTAAACCCCTTCGACAAGATAAAACCGACCTTTGCCGCTGCACCGTAGCTTCAAAAGAAGCACCACAAAAACACTATGCGTCTGGATGGTGACTTATTAAAACGGTTATACTAAAAAGAAAAAAGGTGAGCACTATGATCCAAATAATATGGTTTGGCACATTGATATTGTTGCTGAGTGCCTGTGGCAATAACCAAGACGCCGGCGTTGCAGCACTGCCAGAAAATGCCGTTAATACCACCACCTCAGCGCCGCTAGCCATCGACGGCCAAGCGATCTATATCGAGCGCTGCCAGGCTTGCCACGAAGGCCGGGTAGCGAAGGCGCCGCCGGTGAGTCTGCTCGGCATTATGACGGTTTCATCGATTGTTAAGGCGATGGACGGCGGCATTATGAGTACCCAAGCCGCTGGTCTGAGCGCGCAGCAGCGCATAGCCGTAGCTGAGCATTTGACCGGTCAGCGTGCCAATGCCAGCGTATTGCCGCCATTAATGTGTGCTGCCGATGCCAGCCCTTTTGATTTTGGCGCGCCAGCCGATGCCCAAGGTTGGGGTAACGACTTGCAAAATACTCGGCATGTGCCGGTAGCACAGGGCGGCTTAGTGGCGGCAGATTTGCCCGAGCTCAAGTTGGCCTGGGCTTTTGCCTTTCCCGAAGCGATTCGGGCTCGCTCCCAGCCAGCTACCGCCGGCGGCGCACTATTTGTCGGCAGCCACAATGGCACGGTATACGCGTTAGACCAAAAAACTGGCTGTGTGCGCTGGGCCTACCAAAATAATGCCGAGGTGCGCACCTCCTTTGTGATCGAGCCCTGGGCTGATGGCGGTGACAATCCGCTGATGTATTTTGGTGATCTGCTCGGCTATGTTCATGCGGTAGACGCGGTGACCGGCGAGCAGCGTTGGAAACGCCGCGCCAGTGACCATCCCAGCTTAACTTTGACCGCAACGCCGGTATTGTTTGAGGGCAAATTGTTTGTGCCGATGTCGTCTTTGGAGGTGACCGCCGCCGCCGATCCCAATTACGCCTGCTGTACCTTTCGCGGCGGTATCGCGGTTTACCAAGGTGATACCGGTGAGGCTCTTTGGACTACCCACACCATTGCTGAACCGGGTCAGCAGGTGGCAAAAAATCCTGTCGGTACGCCGATTATCTCACCCTCCGGTGCGCCGATCTGGGGCACGCCATCGATCGACTTAAAGCGGCGCAGTATCTATGTCGGCACCGGTGAGAATTACTCGTCACCGGCCGATGATTCCAGCGATGCGATTATTGCCTTTGATTTGGACAGCGGTAAGATACGCTGGAAGCGACAAGCCACCGCCGACGATGCTTGGAATATGGCCTGTGAGTCTGAAAATCAAGCGAACTGCCCGGTTGAGGACGGCCCGGATTATGACTTTGGTGCCGCAACTATTTTGGCTACCTCTTCGGCCGGACAAGATGTGCTGTTAGCGGGACAAAAATCCGGTGACGTTTTTGGCATCAACCCCGACAACGGTGAAATTCTATGGCAAAATAAAGTTGGTCGTGGCGGTATTCAGGGCGGCGTACACTTTGGTATGGCGGTATCTGGAGACACTTTATTTGTGCCAATCTCAGATTTTGAGGGTGGCGATCGCTGGCCCGGAGTACCGAAGCCGGGCATGTATGCATTGGATATTAGCAGTGGTAAGCTGTTGTGGACGACGCCAGCGGTAGACGTATGCGAGGGCCGAGAGTTTTGTCAGCCCGGACTATCGGCCGCTGCCACAGCGATACCAGGAGCGGTTGTGGCCGGCTCCATGGACGGGCATTTACGAGCCTACGATAGCGCTAGTGGCGAGATCATCTGGGACTTTGACAGCGCTGTAGAGTTTGACACGCTATCCGGCGAGCGCGCTCGTGGCGGTTCTTTTGGCGGCTCTACCGGGCCGGTCTTTAAG
>JBLHLU010000122.1:0-10346 GCA_047623385.1 Paraglaciecola psychrophila | reverse complement strand
GACCAGCTGACGTTAACTAACGGCTTTGATATCGAATATACCGACGCCTATCTAAAGCAGAGCCAGGACGGCGGGTTTTCTTCTTTCCCCAGCGGCAAACAATATGATTATGAGGTCAGCGCCAAGGTAATAGCTGCTTTTCTCGATGGCAGCTATACCGTTAACAGTGACACCATCATTTCTGCCGGTACCCGCTTTGAAGCGATTAAATACGATTACGACAATCACATGATTGCCGGTGATACCGCTGATGATGGGCGCATTTGCGTCAACGGTTTTACCGGTGCAACAGGTTGTCGTTACAGCCGTCCAGAAGATCGCAAAGACGACTTCAATAACTGGTCGCTGTCTGCTGATATCGTGCATCAATTGTCTGCGCGCAGCACCTTAGTGGCCAGATTCAGTCACGGCTTCCGCGCTCCTCAGGCCACTGAGCTGTACCGTTTGCAAGCCGGCCAAGTGAGCGCTGATTTAGACCCCGAAGAAATTAACGCCCTAGAGCTGACCCTGCGTGGCACTGTCCAGAACTTTAGTTACAGCGTTAGTGGTTTTTATATGGACAAGGCCAATGTCATTTTTCAAGACAATGATCGCCTCAATACCGACAGCGGAGAAACCCGTCACTACGGTATCGAATACGAAATTTACCGCAGCTTTGGCGCCGAAGGCACGGTCGATATAACACTATCAGGCACTTTTGCACGACATAAATACAGCAAAGACGTCACCGCGCCGGCGCCGGGCTCGCAGGCAATTATCGCCACTAAAGACAATGATGTTGATACCGCCCCTAGGCGTATGGGCTCGGCCCAGTTGGGCTGGCAGCTCAGTTCGGCAACTAGAGCGGAATTGGAATGGGTATCCATGGGAAAATATTACACCGACATCGGCAACCAGCACAGCTATAGCGGTCACGAGCTGTTTAATCTGCGGCTGCGCCATCAGTTTAGCGACAAATTTTCCGGCGGACTGCGTATTGTTAACCTCGCCGATAAAGATTATGCCGAGCGCGCCGACTACTCGAGCTTTGCCGGCGACCGCTACTTTATTGGTGAGCCCCGCTCGCTGTTTGCCGATGTGCAATTAACCTTTTAATCACTGCCTGCCAGTGCTGGCAAATCGACCTGTAGCCGGTCCATAGAGACCGGCACAGGGTGCTGTTAAATCCGATTGTCATAACCGCCCCGCGGGAAAAAGGTATTGCCAGCAGGACGCTATCTGCGACAGCGCAGCACCGAATCACTGCTACAAAAAAGCCCGCTATTGCGGGCTTTTTTGTAGCAGTTGCTCAAGGCCGATAACAGCTCTACTAGCAGTGCGGCTCAGACAATAGGACCTATACCCACCGCCGAACGTACTTTTTGCATCAGGCCTGAAGCCTGTGCCCTCGCTTTAAGCGCGCCTTTTTGCAATTCCTGTTCGATAAATTGACCGTCCGCCATCAGCTCCTCGTAGCGAGCCCGAGCCGGGGCCAGCTCTTCGTTGATCAGTGTAAACAGCTCCTTTTTGGCCTGACCCCAGGCAATACCGGCGGCGAACTGTTCGCGCATATATTGACTGCGCTCGGCGCTGGCAAAAGCCTGCCACAACTGAAAAAGCGTCGAATCATCAGGGTTTTTAGGCTCGCCTGGTTCCAACAAGTTGGTTTTGATTTTGTTAATATGCTTTTGCAACTTTTTCTCAGTTAAAAAGAGCGGGATCGTATTATTATAACTCTTACTCATCTTGCGCCCGTCCAGCCCACTGAGCACCGAACCGTCACCACTGATGACCGCTTCTGGTAAGGTAAACAGTTCTCGGTAGTGGTGATTGAAGCGCTGGGCAATGTCACGAGCCATCTCCACGTGCTGTATTTGGTCCTTGCCAACCGGTATCTGCTTGCCGTTAAACATCAATATATCGGCCGCCATCAGTATTGGGTAGCTGTAAAGCCCCATGGTCACCGCTTTGTCGGCATCAGCACCCTCTTCACTATTGGCCTGAACTGCGGCTTTATAGGCATGCGCGCGGTTCATTAAGCCCTTAGCGGTCAGGCAAGTAAGAATCCAGCTCAACTCGGTGATCTCAGGGACATCGGATTGCCGGTAAAAGGTACATTTGTCGGTGTCCAGACCCAGCGCCAGCCAGGTCGCGGCAATCTCCTTGGTTGACTGGCGCACCCGTTCCGGATCCTGACTTTTTATCAGCGCGTGGTAGTCGGCAAGAAAGAAATAGGAGTCGAGTTCACTGTTCTTGCTGGCGATGACAGCGGGTTTAATGGCGCCTACATAGTTACCCAGATGGGGCGTGCCTGAGGTTGTAATACCGGTTAATACGCGTTCTTTATCCATAACTAAACTTTTGTGTGAGGTCAATGAGGTGTACTGGCAGCTATAATACGGACTTGGCAGGGGCTTGACTACGATCGACGCCGCTTTGTGTCAGTTATTATTCAACTGC
Organism: Paraglaciecola psychrophila; assembly: GCA_047623385.1. GTDB lineage: Bacteria > Pseudomonadota > Gammaproteobacteria > Pseudomonadales > Dasaniaceae > Oceanicoccus. The sequence goes on along the minus strand of JBLHLU010000122.1, from coordinate 7,907 downwards.
TGTTACCACCGGTTAATAACGCGCGTAGAATCGTAACCGCCTCCTACTGACAACCGGCTAATCTAGCCAAGCCCGATAACTCGAATGCTGGGCAGCTTGTCGCCAACTTTGGGCCCCAGTATCGGCTACACCATTGATAACACTATCGATAGCACTGTCGATAACACTATCGATAACCCCCTCCAGCGAACTGACTGCGCAGCCGTGCTTTGGGGCATAAGCCTACATCCCTGTCGAGTGGTTGTACTGTAACCAGACTCAAAAGCTTGGCACAGAGCGCAAGAACGCTGTTGTCAGTGCGCCCAATAACCCTTTTATCGTTTATTCAAAACGCTCCCGGCAAGCACTAGCCCATTATGTCTTGCCCTCGCGAGCTAACGTATTGATCCAATGCCTGGCTGCCAGCAGCAGAAAAAGCTATACCCTTGGGCTAGCGCTGGGCCTCGATCGTATCCACAAAGGCTTGGTGATAGCGAGGCTTTAATAGCGCCGCAGAAAATAGTCCTGCAGCTGGCACCCTTGAGCGCTGCGGGCAGTAGGCCTCGATCAAGTCCACCGCCGCTTCGGCCTCGGCTGCAAGATTGTCAGGCGAAGTGGCGTAGAGGTAACTGGCGGGTACTAATTCCGGATAAACCTGCCGATTCGGTAACACCGGTACACAGCCCGCCGCCATTGCCTCGATTACGCTGAGCCCCTGAAATTCATGCAACGCGGTGGACAACACGATATCTGCCGAGGCCAGACAGGCCCTGTACTCGGCCGCTGAATCGATATAGCCAAAGTGCGCCAAGCGACTTTTAAACTGCGCTTCGATGCTTGAAAATGCTTCAGGGCAGCGTCTGAATTGCTGCCCGACTATCGCTATCCGGTAGTCAACACCGCGCCGCTCCAAGCACTGCAGGATAGCCAGTAGGCCCTCCGGGCCCTTGTCATATTCCCAGCGCGCAGCCCAAACGATCTTCAGCTTAGCCGCTGGCTTCCAGCGGTTGTGCCACAGTGCAACCAACTCACTATCGATAGTCTCAGTGGCCGCCGCAAAGGCGCTGTCCTCTATCGGTACTGGCACTACTGCGCTTTTTTGCCGCAACTGCTCGACGATAGTGGGCGGCACTTGATCCGGCATTTTTGCCAGTAGCGCGGCAACACCGTGCAAAAATGTATCGCGATTAAAAGCGCTGTTAAAAATCACCCGATCACCGGCCAAGGCGGTATACAGGTTGAGTATTTGAGGCTCTACGCTAGCGTGCTGGCCACCGGACCCGGGGTAGGCAAATTGGTTCTCGTGGAAATAGACCAGCGTCGGGATACGCGCGAGAGCAGGTACAAAACCACGCAGCGCGGAGAGATCGACCATTGAGGTGGCAATCACTAAGTCGTAGCCCTGCTCTAACTGCGCTCTGTGGCCAAAGGCCCAGCTCAGGCTATTGCCCCGCGACCGCCAGCTAAAATAGCGTGGAGCCAAAGTCAGATGGGTCCAGTCGTAGTGACTGAACAATGCGCTTATGGTCAGGCGCCAGCGCCGGTGACTCTCGGCATCGTAGGCCGACAGCAGCAGCACTCTCACCGCTGCACCACAGCTAACACTAACACGCACTGCGCGCCGCCGGTAAGTTTCGTTATTGGCCACACGCTATTACGCCAAAGCCCCTGCACTATCATTACCAAGCCAGTGCATTGCCTTGAAAGTCATAAAACAAGCCATTGTCCTTGGCACTGAGTCCGGTAATCACCTCAAACAAACCTGCAGCGCTTTGTTCGGTAGAATAGGTCGCTCGGTCGCTACCCATGTCGGTGCGAACCCAGCCGGGGTGCAATACCACGAAAACATAACCGCGCTCGCCGTATTCGAGTGACAGCGACTTGTTGAAATTGTTTAAAGCAGCCTTGCTGGCCCGGTAACCGATCGCTCCACCGCGTTTATTGAGCCCGGTGCTACCCATAATACTACTGATACCAACAATGACTTTTTGCTGGCTAGTTTGCATATTGGGCAGCAGTGCCTGTGCCACCCGCAGCGCACCCAAGCCGTTGACATCCAACACCTGCTTGAGCTGTTCAATATCTAGCTGCGAAAAGCTCGGTGCACTGTGGCCGCTGATGCCAGCATTGTTGATTAGCACATCAATATTCTGACCCTTCAACTTAGCCGCCAACTGGCCAACACTATCGGCACTCACCACGTCGAGCTGCTCTATCTGAACACCCAACGCCTTCAGCGCCACAGCCTTTTCTGGTTGGCGAGCAGTGGCGATAACGTGATAGCCCTGCTGTTTGAATTTTTCTGCCAAAGCCAGACCGACACCGCGATTGGCCCCACTGATCAGCACTGTTTGTTCGCTGGCGTACACGCCCTCAGTAAGCAACAGTAGCGTCACAACCAGTGCCGCCTTAACAATTTTTAGCGCATTCATAATGGCTTCCAGTAAAGGGTGCCGCAGTGCCCTAACAACGCTGCGGTCGATATAGTGGTGAATTTAGGTTCTACAATAGCTAACAAGAAGTGTCAATGTAGCCGTGCCTAAGCCGGCGGCGCCAGCAGCGACACGGGTGCACATTAGGTTAACACAACCTAGGCTCAAGCAGAGGTTGAAGGTTAGCTAGGGCTGAGAACTAATACCTAGCGCACGTTCCATATTAGCTGCAATTTTGCTGGCAATCACCACCGCCCGGTCAGTGTTAACACCGTGAAAACCGTCTTCGAGAACACCCTTAAAAACCACTAACCAGCGCGCATAATCGGCGCTACTGAGGTTTCTACGGCGCTTCAAAGCGCGGTGAACATTGATTGTATGGCCTTTGTAACCGGCTTGCTTGAGTAGCAACTTTTCCCAGTACTGGCAGATTCGCGGCAGGTGTTTGGGCAGATCGACACCGACAAAAAAGGGTGCCAGCTGCGGATCGTTTAGCAACAACTGGTAGAACGCCCGCACCATCTGTTGAATAGATTCGGCGCTGTCTAGGTCGGGTTTGACCGACTGTTGGCCGCTAGTAGTCACCACTGATACTAGCGTTTTTTGAACTTTCCACCCTGGTTTTTTATCCGCGCCTTGCGATCAGACTGGCGCTTAGTCATCTTGGCCTCGTCGGGGCCAAAGGGGTTATCGCCGGTTTTAAACTCAATGCGAATAGGCGTTCCAGATAGTGCCAGCTCTCGGCGAAAGGTTTTTTCAAGATAGCGCCGATAACTCGGCGGTACTTTGCTAGTCTGATTGCCGTGAATAACTATGATCGGGGGATTGTGGCCACCGGCATGAGCGTAGCGCAACTTAATACGCCTACCGTTAACCATCGGTGGAGAGTGATCGCGAGTGGCACTTTCCAATATCTGCGTCAGCTTATTAGTTTGCAACGTTTTCATCGACGAGGCATAAGCCTGGTCAACCGACTCGTACAAGTGGCCGACACCGGTGCCGTGCAGGGCCGAGATAAAGTGAATGACGGCAAAATCGATAAACTGCAGACGCCGCTCCAGTTCGACCTTTACCCAGTCGCGGTGATCGGGATCGAGCCCGTCCCATTTGTTCAGGGCGATAACCAGCGCCCGGCCGGCGTCGATAGCATGTCCCAGCAAATGCAAATCTTGGTCGACAACGCCTTCGGTCGCATCGAGCACCAACACCACGACATTGGCATCATCAATGGCTTTAAGCGCCTTGACGATGGAAAATTTCTCCACCGTCTCTTTGATGTTTTTGCGGCGCCGCACGCCGGCGGTATCGATTAAGGTATAGGGTTCGCCATCGCGGTCGTAGTCAATATAAATACTGTCCCGAGTGGTGCCGGCCTCATCAAATACCACCACCCGCTCTTCACCTAGCAGGCGGTTCACTAACGTTGATTTACCAACATTGGGACGGCCAATAATGGCAATTTTTGTACCCCGCGATAGCTGACCCAAGCCATCGCCTTGCTGTACAGGAAAATGCTCAAACATAGCATCGAGTAGAATCTTGACACCCTTACCGTGGGTCGCGGTCATCGGGTACAGCTGTTTAATACCCAAACGGTAAAAATCGGCCATCGCCACGTCAGGGTTGACGCCGTCAATCTTATTGGCAATGTAGAACACCGGTTTTGCGGTCTGCCGCAACTTGTGGGCCAGCACTTCGTCACCGGCGGTTAATCCTGCCCGGGCGTCGCACAAGAAAAAGATCGCATCCGCTTCTTCAATAGCCAACAGTGACTGCTGCGCCATAGCGGCATCGATGCCCTCTTCTTCGCCAGTAATACCACCGGTATCAATAACGATAAACCGCCGATCATCGAGGCGCGCCTCACCGTATTTTCGATCCCGGGTCAAACCGGGTAGGTTGGCTACCAGGGCATCCCGGGTTTTAGTCAGCCGGTTAAATAATGTCGACTTGCCAACATTGGGGCGGCCAACTAACGCAATCACCGGGACCATAAACTAAACCACACTTTTACTAATAAATGGAGAACACCCAGCCGGAGACAGCGGGGTGAATAATAGGCATGGGCGGGTTTATCTAAACCGCCGCCGCAGGCCTTACTTGAGGCGGTAAACAGCCAGGGTGCCGTCATTGGCATAGGCAACAATTCGGTCACCGGCAGACAATAGGTCTACCCTAACGCCATCGCCACCCAACTTAGTGCGGCCGGCCACATGACCATCAACCTGCGACAGCGCGTGAAGATAACCTTCAAAGTCAGCCACCACAACATAACTACCCTGGGTCACCGAACCGGTTACTACCCGGTTTGACAACAATGTCTGCGCCCAGCGTACCCCGTTGCCGTTTTTTTCAAAGGCGGTAATACTGCCATCGGAACCACTGACATAAATATTGCCAAAGCCGGTCGACATACCGCCACTGGAGGACGTTTCGTTAGCCCAGGCGCGGCTGCCGGAATTGGGGTCAATAGCCACTATTCGGCCCTGATAGTTACTGGCATATAACAAATTGCCACTGACTAACAGGTTGCCGTCGACATCGACAATACGATCAATCTCGGAGTTGCCTTTAGCGATGGATACCCGTGAAGTCCATTGCACCGTGCCGGTTTGCTGATTGAAACTAACCACATTGCCATTGGCAAAGCCGGCGATAACTGCGTCGCGAAATAACAGCGGGGTACTGGTGCCGCGCAGTGTCAAAACAGGTACATTGTTGGTAAACGACCACAATTGACTACCGTCTTGTGCACTGAGCCCCAACATTCTGCCATCGACTGTTTGCACAAAAATTTTATCTTTTTTACTCTGCGGCGGCGACAACACTTCGCCTCCAACGTTGCTGGTCCAAAGCTGTTTTCCGCTTTGCTTGTCGATGGCGATAATATCACCGGCGACGGTGCCCACCAGCAGTTGCGATTCGCCCACACCGACACCGGCGAGTAAGGTCTGCTCCAGTGAAATTGACCACTGCTGCTCGCCATCCTCTACGCTGAGTCGCGACACGGTGCCGTCGGCTGCAGCGGCGACCAAGAACTGGCCATCGATAGCCGGTGTTAAGCGGTTATATTTTGCACCTTGACCGTTGCCAATACTGCGGCTCCACAACTTGTCAAACTCACGCTCTGCCTCGAAGCTGATTAATTCAGCGGGCACGTCTTGCTCTTCGTCGGAATCAAACACGCTGCAAGCACCGAGAAAGAACAACAAACTAAGTGCCAATAATGTTTTTACATTGCTCAAGTTATGAATCCTCTGAGGCCAAGGGCGCGGTCGAAGTCAGCTCCAACTTGCTATTTAGCTGCTCTATCTTCAACTCAAGCAGCGGATTGGGGCTAGGGCTTTGCGCCTGCTGGTTCAACTCTGAGGCTTTTAGGTAGGCCAATTTAGCCTTGTCACGCTCGCCTTGGGCATTGTAGATATCACCGCGAACCTCTTCAAAGGCCGCTGCGTAAACCGCGTTGTCATTATCTAGCAAGGCCAGTGCTTCGGGATATTTTTGCTGGGCGTATAACACCCGGGCCAGCCTTAGTGTGGCCTGCAATACGATATCGGCATTGTCTGCACTGTCCATAACCCACTGCAACTCCTGCTCGGCATCGGTCAGATTCTTTGCCGCTACAGCGAGTTTGGCTTTGTACAGTGCGGCAAACTGCGCATAGGTAGAATCAGGGAAATCTTGTTTCAGGGTTGTCGCCAAGTGATTAGCCGTTGAGCGCTGTTCACTGGTGAGGGTGCCATCACCCGGTCCGGCTGCAACCAGCATATTTTCGTAGATGGAAGATGCAGTGACTACGCTCTCCTGTTGCTGCGACTGCCATCCCTGCCAACCAAAGTAACAGGCCAGTGCCACCACCACAGTTACCACCGTTGAGGTACCGTGCTCATGCCACCACTGTTTTAGCGCTTCAATTTGTTCGTCGTCGCTTTCATAGCCTTCAGCCATAATATTATTCTCTATCTGTGTTCACTAATAAATGTTAGATGAAATAACTGCGTATTGGTTCGTATCTTTATTCTTTTATTCCGATGAATTCAATGTTTGCCATCATCTAGACTTACCTGCTATGCCGGCGCTGCTTTGCTGGCGCAATACCTAGTGCCACAACAAGGGTGTAGTCCCGTGCCGGCGCTGCGTTAGCAGCCGCTGGAAATACCTGAGACGGATTTTACCGACATTAGCTGATTAGTCATTAAATTCTTTTGTTAATAACTCTATCAGCGAACTCATTGGCACACTCTGCTGTTCGCGCTGCTCACGCAGCCACTTGATATTGACTACCTGCTGCTCGGCTTCATCGTCACCAATGATCAGCGCCAGCCGTGCGCCACTGTCGTTGGCCCGCTTAAACTGCTTCTTAAATTTACCGCCACCGCAGTGGCTGAGCAGACGAATATTGGGCAGCTCAGTGCGCACAACCTCGGCCAGCGCGGTGGCTGCCAGTTGTGCTTTGTCACCGGCAATAACCCAATAGATATCGGGGCCTGCGCCCAACTGTGCTGGCAGCGCGCCAGTCTCCAGTAACAGCAGACTGAGGCGCTCCATACCCATGGCGCAACCAACTGCCGCTGTCGGCTTACCACCGAGTTGCTCAACTAGGCCATCGTAGCGACCGCCAGCACAAACCGTGCCCTGAGCACCGAGACTATCAGTCACCCATTCGAACACAGTCTTATTGTAGTAGTCTAGGCCTCGAACCAGCTTCTCATTGAGTCGATATTCAATACCGGCACTATCGAGCAAACGCTTTAGCAGTGCAAAGTCTTGCGCAGACTCCTCATCGAGATACTCGCTCAATCGCGGCGCGCCTTCTAACACCCGCTGAGTGTCTGCTGATTTGCTGTCGAGAATACGCAGCGGATTAGTGTGCAAACGTCTCTTGCTGTCCTCATCAAGCTGCTCGACGTAATCTGACAGATAAGCCACCAACGCGGCGCGATAGTCAGCTCTGGCCTGCAAGCTGCCGATGCTATTGAGCTCTAGTCTTACCTCTTGCGCTATGCCCAACTGCCGCCACAGTCTCGCTGTCAAAACAATCAGTTCGGCATCGGCATCAGCGGAAGCCACGCCAAAAAATTCAACGCCGATTTGATGAAACTGTCGCAGCCGTCCTTTTTGTGGACGCTCATAGCGAAACATCGGCCCCAAGTACCATAGCCGCTGCAACTGTTGATTATCCAGCAGACCGTTTTGCAGAGCGGCGCGCACGCAGCTTGCAGTACCTTCTGGGCGCAGTGTTAAGCTCTCGTCATTGCGATCATTGAAACTATACATTTCTTTTTCGACAATATCGGTCACTTCACCAATAGAGCGTTTAAACAGCTCGGTATGCTCGAGTATCGGAAAGCGAATTTCCTGATAACAGTATTGCTGCAACACCTTGGCGATAGTAGCTTCCAGATACTGCCACAGCTCAGAATCCCCTGGTAACAGGTCATTCATGCCGCGTATTGATTGAATTTTAGCCAAATTGTTCCACCTTATGGCAAATAC
>JBLHLU010000121.1:0-10451 GCA_047623385.1 Paraglaciecola psychrophila | reverse complement strand
TTAGTGATAATCGCAGTGGCATTTTTTCGACCACGGGTAACGAGTCATTTAGTCGATAGCTCTGCCGGAAACGTTTAGCCGCCAACACTTTATTACCTCAGCACTTCACTACTCCAGTACATTATTACCTCAACAGGCTATTGGCGCAGCGGGTAGCACCTGTTGCCCAAGCGCCGATAGCTACTATCGGCGACTATTTGCATCAAGCGGAACAATTCACGGTATTCCACCGTTTAATGCGGGTGAAGCTGGGTCAGCTCGACCATGCCTATAGCAGCCTATGCCAGCGAGTATTACACTGAGCATTCTCGACCACTGCGCAGCGTTTCCAAGTCCCCGCTGATCGGTTATGGCGGGCCTGAAAGTTGACAGCCTTGCCTGCTAACCGGCCATTTGCCAGTAATCGGTTTTTATAACGCTATTTATTGCGGCTCAATATGGCCAAGCAGGGCTTGGGTGTGGCTCCTTTGCCCTGTATGATCGCTGCTGTGAACTGCTGTTATGGCAGATCGTAACGGCGAAAATATTGTCCGATATTGGGGTGTTATACCATACCGACTGGCGTTCTAGCTTGAGGGTGCCGGCGCTGGCAAACTCTTAGTGGAGTCGCATAGGCGGCGCTTTAAAGTTAATATCTGCGCGCTTTGAATCAGGCTCAACGCGGCCAAGTGGCTGCAGCGGTGGTGGTTTTACCAGTAGATAGTAGCTTGCCCCGCGGCGCCGGTATTATCTGTTCTGAGTTATTGATATTGTGCGTCAGGCGCCCCTTGGGTTTGCCGTTTATTACGAGTTATTGATGCTATGCTTTGTAAATTCCAATTCTGTACATTCCAGTTTTTTAAATCTCAGCTTTTCGAACCACATTTCGGGCTACAGCTTTTAACATTATTGCTGTTCAAGTCAAAGCTTCCCAAATTAGTATTTCTCAAGTCACTGTTGCTCAGCTCACCGATCAACGCGCGGGTTCTATGGGTACTGTTGATGGCCAGTTGCGCCGGCCAATTGTCGGCGGCCGACTACGTTGGGGCAGCGCAGTGCGCCAGCTGTCATCAATCCGAGACTGAGGCTTGGCAGGGCTCGCACCACGATATGGCCATGCGCCATGCCACTGCCGAGGCGGTGCGCGGTGATTTCAACAATGCCAGTGTGGTATTGGATGGCCGCAGCAGCCGTTTTTTTATGAAGGCTGACCAATACTGGGTGAATATTGCCGGTCCAGAGGGGGTGTTTAAAGACTACCAGATTACCTATACCTTTGGAGTGGAACCACTGCAGCAGTATATGGTGGCATTTCCCGATGGCCGGGTGCAGTTAATTCCCTTCGCTTGGGACAGCCGGGTCGCCGCTGATGGCGGTCAGCGCTGGTTCAAGCTATATCCTGAGCAAAAGCAGAAACATCAAGAGTTTTTCTGGACTAACACCGGGCAAAATTGGAACTATATGTGTGCCGATTGTCACTCGACCAATGTGGCAAAGAATTTTGATGTCGACAAAAATACCTATAACACCACCTTTAGTGAAATAAACGTGGCCTGCGAGGCCTGTCATGGTCCGGCTAGTGTGCATATCGACTGGACGAAGACAGCCGACCGATCGGTGATCGATGCCGGTTTTGATAGAGACTTATCAAAACCGGTAGATCGCTGGGTGGCAGTGCCCGGTAAAACTACCCATATGCCAGTACCGGCGGCTGGCGCAGGGGCCGACAGCCAACAAGTGTTGGTATGCGCGCAATGCCATAGCCGCCATACACAAATTAGTGCCGACGATCATGTCGCCAGTGGTGCCTTTGGCGACCGCTACAGTTTGAGTTTAATCAATAGTCGGCTCTATTACGCCGATGGCCAGGTTTACGACGAAGACTATGTTTACGGCTCGTTTCTACAAAGTAAAATGAACAAGATGGGGGTGGTGTGCAGCAACTGTCACGAGCCGCACTCGGCCAAGTTAATACTGCCCAAGGACACAGTTTGTCTGCAGTGCCACCAGCCAAAAACCTATGCTAACACCCAGCATCACCACCACCCGCAAGACTCACCCGGTGCCCAGTGTGTTAATTGCCATATGCCCAGTACCACTTATATGGAGATCGACTCTCGCCGCGACCACCGCTGGCATATACCGCGGCCGGATGTTGCCAATAGTCTGGGTACCCCGGACACCTGCCTTAGCTGCCATCAGGATAAGGACTCGCAGTGGAGTGAGCAGGCGGTGAAGAGTTGGGGCAACACTGCCGCTGCCAGTGGGCAAGCCGATAAACCCTTTGCGCCGGTATTTTCTGCTATTGACCAAGGCTACCGCCAGGCCGCCGACGCGTTGTCTCACGTTGCCCAAAATGCCCAGCAAGCGCCGATTATTCGCGCCTCGGCGCTGGAACGCATGGACCGTGTTATTAATAACAATACAGTTATTGCTATCGCCAGAGGGCTGGGTCACGACAACGAACATATTCGTATAGGTGCCATTCGCGGTGCTCAGGGTATTGAGGGTCGCCAGCGTTGGCCATTATTAGCACCGCTGTTAACCGATAAAGTGCTGGCGGTGCGCAACGAGGCAGCGCTGGTATTAATGCCGTTATGGCGCGATTTAAGCGCAGACCAGCAACAGCAACTAACGCCGGCGCTAGATGGTTATTTACGCACTCAAGACTTCAATGCCGACCGCGGTTTCTCCCACGCTAATAAGGCCAATGTGCTGATGCAACAGGGAAAATACGGTGAGGCCGAGGCCGCCTTGAAAAACAGTATTCGTATCGACCCGCATTTTGCCAATGGCTACGTTAATCTGGCGGATTTATACCGGGCGCAAAGCCGTGAGGCCGAATCAATCGAGGTGCTAAAGGCCGGTGAAATAGCCAATCCTGACAATGGCAGTGTGCCTTACAGTTTGGGTCTGGCCTATATTCGAGCAAAAAATACCGCTCTGGCGATAGAATATTTACACAAGGCGACGCAAGTTGAGTCAGGCAATGCGCAGTTTCACTATGTCTACGGTTTGAGTCTCGAGGCCAGCCAAGTGGGCGCAGCGCAACAGGCTATTCGCCAGGCTTATCAACTGGGTGGCAATGTGCAGCATTTGTATGCGCTCTGCGAAATGCAAATTCGGCATCGGTCGTTTCAGGCGCACCAGTGTCTGGCCGAGTTGAAAACGGTTGCCCCGCCAGAGTCAATCAGGGCGTTGGAGCAACAATTGCGCGGCGCGCGTTAACCATTTTTCCGGCTCGATGTTAGTGATAAAAATCTACCCAGCTTCGGCTGACCGAAAAAGAGAAACCAATGAAACTATTGTGGCGTGAACCGCTGGTGTATTTTCTGCTATTGAGTTCGGTGATTTTTGCAGGGTCTTTTTTGTCAGAACAGCCCCTCGATGACCCGCAGCAAATCCTGGTTGATCGCGCTTCGCTGCTGCGCTTTATCCAGCAAAAAACAAAGGTCATGGATGGCACCGTGTTGCTGCGATCTTTTGATGAGATGTCGGCTGCGAAACGCCAGCAGTGGATTAGCGCCTATATTCGTCAGCAGGCACTGTACCGCGAGGCTCAGGCGCTGGGCTTAGGCGACAACGATCCGCTTATTGAGAGCCGGCTGATCCAAAAGTTGGAATTTATCACTCAGCAATACGGCGAGCAAGCGCTCAACGTTAGCGCGGCGCAGCTGCAAGATTATTACCGCGAAAACCAACAAAACTATTATATCGAGCCTTTTGCCACGTTTACCCATATCTTTTTTAATGCCCAGTCGCGGGGCGAAAAAGAGGCTAGAGAATTAGCGCTGGCCAAGCGGCGAGAGCTCAACCAGCGGCAAGTCAGCTTTGCTGAGGGCATTAAGCACGGTGAGCGTTTTCCCTACCATGTTAACTACGTAGAGCGAACACCGGCATTTGTCGCCTCCCACTTTGGTGAGTCGTTAGCAGCCAAGGTGTTTGACGCAGCACTGATCAGCGATCAGTGGCGTGGCCCCTATCAGTCAGCCTATGGCAGCCATGTCATTTTGTTAAGCCGTTTGCAGCCCGGTCGCTATCCGCCGCTGGCTGAAGTGCAGGACCAAATTTATCAAGATCTGCAGCGCCAGCAGGTTAGCCTGAGCTTGGAGCGAGCCTATGAGACCATTATCAAGCGCTACGCGGTGCGTATCGACACTGACCTCACAGGGTTTGATGCTGAGTTAATGCCCGCAGCGGTAGCTCTATGATGAGGGCGGCTGGGATGAGCGTGGCTTGGACGAGGACACTTTCGATTGGATTGTTAATGGCGTTGTTGGCTGCAACAGCGGTTAAAGCCGACCAATACAGCTCGGCCTATCTGCAGTTGCAGCAAACTAGCGAAGACAGTTTTGCGGTGTTGTGGAAGGTGCCCGCTGTTATGCTCAGCGGCGGGCAAAAACCGAGGCCAAAATACCCCGCAGATGTAACGGTCAGCGCGGTACACAGCCAACTCGTCGTCGGCGTTCTGACTGAGCGCTCTAGCGTTACCCGCAGCGGCGGTCTGGCCGGGGCCACTGTCGAAATTGCCGGTATGGATAGCGCTGTCAACGAAGTATTGGTGCGTATTGAACACTTGGACGGCAGCGCAGAAACGGCGCGATTAAGTGCCACCGCTAACAGCTTTCAAGTGGCGGTGGCGGCGGGTTTTTTCGATACAATTAACACCTATTTGCGTTTTGGCATTGAGCATATCTTGTCGGGGTTTGATCACTTATTACTGGTGGCCTGTCTTATTTTTATTGCCGGAGTGTCTGCCCAGCGCTGGCGCCGGCTACTGCTGACCATTACCGGCTTTACTGTTGCCCACTCGCTGACATTAACCGCGGCGGCGCTGGACTGGCTGCAACTGCCAATGGCGGCTATCGAGGCCTGCATTGCCCTGTCAATTGTGTTTTTGGCCCGAGAGATTATGCTGGATCGCCGCGATACTTTGACCTGGCGTTATCCGGTGGTGGTGTCTGTGGTATTTGGTCTGTTGCACGGTTTTGGCTTTGCTTCGGCGCTCAGTGAAATCGGTCTGCCTCAGGGAGAGATTCCAGCGGCGCTACTGGCTTTTAATATCGGCGTAGAGATCGGTCAGCTTGCCTTTGTTGCGCTGCTATTACTGAGTTGCTTCGCATTTGCGCAGTGTTTCAAACAGCTAAAAGCCAGCCCCTCGGCAGTATTGGTGGCGATTGAAAAACCGGTGGCGATGGCGGTGGGTACTATCGCTATGTTTTGGACTATCGAGAGAATTTGGGGCCTTTAGCATGGGCAAGTAGTGTTTCATTCGATGGTCAGTATTGCGCTATTGTTCGCTGAATAACAGTAGAGCCTTTTAAAACGGCTTTGCTGTGATAGCCAGTGCTCACTTCATGCTAGGTTTGGGCCCGCATCCAGTGATCTAACAGCTTATCTTGCTCGAAGTACATCGGCACAACAGCACAGCAGCAGATCACCACAGTACTAACGGTTCAGTGGCGCTCTGGGCACTCTTTCCGCGGTTACTTCGTCAGCGCCTTTCATTTGCAGTAGACTGTGGCTCCAATAATCAAAAGGATAAATTCATGGGCACCCACAGCAGTAAATCCGTTCAGATTGAAGGCACAGTCGCCGCTGGCTTCGAGTCGGTAGAAGCGCTTTATCGGCTCAATATGCACAATTTGAAAGAGCTAAACACCCAGCTTTGTGTCTATCACCGAGGCGAGAAGGTGGTCGATCTATGGGCCACGGCGGGTGCGGACAATGGCTTTTCGCCGGACTCTCTGGTCAATGTGTTCAGCAGTGGTAAGAGTCTTGAGGCTATCGCTATCGCCGCTCTAGTTGGCAAGGGCTTATTGGCCTACAGCGACCTAGTGAGTGACCACTGGCCAGCATTCGCCGGCGGCGGTAAACAGGGGTTAACAGTGGCGCAACTGATGCGTCATGAAGCGGGGCTGGCGTCATTTAATGTGTCTATTGATCCCGAGGCCTTGCTGCCGGAGAACATCAAACGCAATAAAGTTGGCAGTACTATTGAAGCCCATGGCCAGAGTTTCCCCGAGGGTAGCGATCGCGAATATCACGCTATTACTCGGGGCTGGATCGTCAACGAGTTGTTTCGTCGAGTCGACCCGGCGGGGCGCACCATGGGTGAATTTTTGCGCGAGGATATTAGCGAGCCATTGCAGGTCGATGCTATTATCGGGGTCAAAGAAGCAGAGCTAGGGCGCATCGTTAAAGTGACACCACTGGCTATGTCTTATCAGTTTGTAGAGGGCCTGAAACCGAAGTTTTGGCGGCATATGGAATACAATATTTTCCAGCTTATAGCTCGCATGGCGCGGTTAATACCGTTGATGCGAAAGACCTCTGGCAAAGGTGCGCCGGCTGCTATGGTGGGTATGAAAGACGTAGGTGTTTTCAACGAGGAGCTAGTGGCAATGGGTGAAACACCCTCCGCCGGTGCCAAGTGTACGGCCCGGGGGCTGGCGAAAATTGGCGCGATGATGTCCGCCGGTGGCAGCTTTGAGGGAACCGAATATCTTTCGACGCAAGGCTGGCAGGCGCTGCACGATGAGCCGTCGAAAAAAGACATGGGTTTTAGCATCACCACCTTTACCCAGGGCGGAGTGGCACAGTTTGTCGACACCTCAGCGGCCAGTACCAAGGTAGAGCGGGCATTTAATGTCGGCAGAGAGGGTTTTTACGGCTGGATGGGGCTAGGTGGTTCGATCTTCCAGTGGAATTGCCAGCATCAAATTGGTTTTGGCTATGTGCCGACCTCGCTCAATATTTTGGATTTGTTCAACGAGCGCGGCAAAACATACCAAGCTGAAGTGTTAAACTGTGTGCAGAAATTGGGCACTTAGCATTGCTATCGCTGGGATGATTGGGCTTATGCGTTAGCGCAGCGAGCTAGTGCCATAGCGCAATCATTTTTGGCAACCGAATTGTACGGATTATTTGTACTCATTATTTTTTACTAACAATAATATCGCGGAGTAATTGCATGGCTACCACAAAACTATCAGCTGATTATTTAGTTATTGGCACGGGCGCAATGGCAATGGCCTTTACCGATGTTTTATTGAGTGAAACCGATGCCACAGTCATTATGGTGGACCGCAATCATCAGCCGGGCGGGCACTGGAATAATGCTTATCCGTTTGTGCGCCTGCACCAGCCTTCAGCTTTTTATGGGGTTAATTCGCGATCTCTGGGTAGTGATACTATTGATACCACAGGTTGGAACAAGGGGCTGCACGAGTTGGCAACCAACTCGGAAGTGGTGGCGTACTTCGACCAAGTGATGCAGCAGCAATTTGTCGCTTCGGGACGGGTGCAGTATTTTCCTATGTGCGAGTACGCCGGCGACAAAAAATTTAGCTCACTGGTATCCGGTGCCCAGTATGAGGTGGAGGCTAACAAAGTGGTTGATGCCACTTATATGAATGTAACCGTGCCCTCAATGCGCCCACCTAAGTATCCGGTGGCCGCCGGTGCCCACTGCCAGGCACTCAATGCACTGCCCAAAGTCAGCGGGCAATACCAGTATTATACCGTGGTGGGTGCCGGCAAAACGGGCATGGACGCCTGTTTGTTTTTGCTCAAAAACGCGGTCGATCCCGACCATATAAGCTGGGTGATGCCCCGCGACTCCTGGTTAATGGACCGCGCCAATATCCAGCCTCGCGAATCGGGTAGTGGTGTGCCCGAGGGCTTCTTATTAGAGTTTCAAGCTATTGCCGAATCTGAATCGGTAGAGGATATGTTTAACCGAATAAACGCGGTTGGGCAGTTATTGCGCTTCGATGACAAGGTAAAACCGACAATGTACCGCTGCGCTACCGTGACCAAGGCTGAGCTGGAACAGTTACAGCGGATCAAAAACATTATTAGAATGGGGCGGGTGCAGCGTATCGACAGCGATACCTTGGTGTTAGACGAAGGCGAGCTACCGATAAAACCCAACACCTTGCATATCGACTGTTCCGCCGACGGTTTAGAGCGACGCCCAGAGGCGGCTGTCTTTAGCGATGATGTTATTACCCTGCAGGCGGTTAGAACCTGCCAACAGGTGTTTAGTGCGGCGTTTATTGCTCATGTTGAGGCCAGCTATCAAGGTAATGACATTAAGAATGAACTTTGCAAGCCGGTTCCCCACCCAGATTCTGACACCGATTATATGCGTACCACCCTCGCTAACATGATAAATGGGGTGCGCTGGGGCCAAGACGAAGCGCTGCAGCATTGGCTGAAAAATGCCCGCTTGGACGGATTTACTCTGCCCGATGACGGTGCCCCCGATCCACAGACCGCACAAAAAATGGCTCAGTACGGTACCGTCACTGCACAAAAGTTGCTGCAATACTTAGCTGAGCTTCAGGCTTAGGTACTTTGTTATATCGACTGAGATTGTCCGGCCGCGCAGCTAGAGCCTTGCTTATAATAGGTGGGATTAGCGTTGCTGATGGTGGCGATCTCGCCGTTATTACTGAGCAAGCCAATAACGGGCAATGCAGGAACTGAATAATGAGCGCACAGCCTAGGCCCGAATACCCCAGACCTATTTTGCAGCGAGAGCGCTGGCTCAATCTTAACGGCCGTTGGCGCTTTGCGCCCGACCCGCAAGACAGCGGTCTCAGTGAGCGCTGGTATTTGTCGGGCGATTTCTCCGGCGCGATTATCGTGCCTTTTCCAATCGAGTCCGAGGCATCGGGGCAACATAATCTCAAGCCGGCAGCGGTTAATTGGTATAGCCGAGATTTTGTGCTGCCCGGCGACTGGAACGAGCAGTTGCTGTTGCATATTGGCGCCTCTGATCACTGGACGCGGGTGTTTGTTAACGGCCAGCAGGTGGGCCAGCACCGCGGTGGCTTTGACCCTATCGATATCGATATTAGTCACGCCCTGCAAGCCGGTGACAATACAGTCGTTATTCGTGTTGAGGATTCATTGTCTTGGACCCAGCCTAGGGGCAAGCAGGCCGGTACCACAAAATGGCCGATCGATTACGACACCGTTAGCGGTATATGGCAGAGCGTGTGGCTGGAGCCAGTACCCAAGGTTCATATCGATGCCATCCACAGTGATTTTGATCTAGCCACTTCAACCCTGCGCTGTTGGGTTGAGAGCAACCGGCAAAATAACTATCGCCTAGAGGTAGAGTTGCTGGTTGCAGGGCAGCCTTTTTGCCACAGCGAAAATCTGTTTGCTGACCGCGCCGAGGCTAAGGTGGTTTTAGATGTAGCGGGGGTGAGTCTGTGGTCACCTCAATCGCCAGCCCTGCACCCACTGGTTTTGCGCTTGTACAATAGTGACGATGTAATGGTTGACAGCGCAGAAAGTTATGTGGGGCTGCGTCAAGTAAGCTGTAATGGCAATGCCATTAGCCTCAATGGCGAAACAATTTATCTGCGTGGTGTGTTGGATCAGGGCTACTTCGAACAGGGTTGGTATACCGCGATCGACGACGCCACTATTGCGCGTGATGTTGAGCTTACCCTGGCGCTGGGATTTAACTGCGCTAGAAAACATCAAAAAATTGAAGACCCGCGCTACTTGTATTGGGCCGACCGGCTGGGGCTACTGGTATGGGAAGAAATGCCCTCGGGCCGGGTATTTAGCAATGAATTAGTGCGAACCTTGAGCCAACAATGGACAGCGGTACTGCGGCGAGATCGACAACATCCTTGTATTATTGCCTGGGTGCCTTTTAATGAGAGCTGGGGTATTTGGAATCAAGTTGACCGGCCCGAACAGCGCGCCTTTGTCGATGGGATAGTCAATTTGACTAAGGCGCAGGATCAGAGTCGGCTGGTGGTCGGCAACGACGGCTGGGAGTATTCCAGTGGCGACCTGTGGACGCTGCACTTATATGAAGGTGAATCGACGAGTATTGAGCAGCGTCTGCGCGAGTTAATGATTGATCCCTCGGCGCCGATCAATAAAAGCGATAGCGCGGTGGGGCAAAAAGTCGGTGCGCTGGCTGGCGCCGATGTGACTGGCCTGCCCATATTATTAACCGAATGCGGCGGCATTGGTTACACCTCAGGGCTACTTGCCGGCGACGAATTTGCCTATGGCGATTTACCGGAATCACCGGCGCAGTTGCGTGAACGTTTTTTACAGGTTGCCAAGACCATTGATTCGGCGCGGCAAATCAGCGGTTTTGTCTGGACCCAGCTCACCGATGTGCAACAGGAAATTAACGGCGTATTGTATTTTGACCGCAGTCCAAAATTTGCCATTGAAGAAATTCGCGAGATTATGCTGACTATTGGCGCTTCGTTTAAAGCGGACTTATGAACCACGCTAATACCCTAATGGGGAAACGACCCGGTAGCCATAATAGTGGCTTTGTAGCATTGCTTTGTAGCATTGCTTTGTAGCATTGCTTTGTAGTGCCGCTTTGCAGTGCTGCAGTGGTTCTTGCTGAGAGCTTTTCGCTGAACTTAACCGATCCGCTACAGTCTTAAGTTGTTAGTGGTGACAGGGTGAATTTGCGT
>JBLHLU010000120.1:0-10537 GCA_047623385.1 Paraglaciecola psychrophila | reverse complement strand
TTGAGTGGTCATATCTAATTGCCAGGCTAATAGGCCGCAAGGCTATTCGCAACTAGGCGTTTTCAAAGCCCGCGCTAGCGCCAACCATAAACACTGCACAGCCGCCGCTGAAGCCGGCTCGCTAAACTCAATCACGGCGGCCATGATCTACCGCTACGCTGCTATTATCTAGCGCTGCAGATTAAAAAAACGTTAGGTTAACCGTTAGCGCTGCACTCAGGCATAGCGTCCATAAGGCAGCTAGGAGAGTTCGACTGAGCTAAGGTCGAATGGCCTGAGGTGGCAGCCACGACAACGTGAGTAGCTATTGCACCGCCTCCCCAGTGCTGCTGACATTCCGGATTAGCGCGTGGCACAGGTACTAGTCAAAAGCTTGCTCGCCCAGCCCAAGGTAAAGCGCATTGCTAGCTATGTCGATGGCATAGCCGCAGCTGCCGCAATGGTGATTAAAGAGTAAGTATTAGTAGGTATTTATTGGATGGGGGCTCAACATAGTGTTGAAAGGCTAAGGCTTGGGGCAGCCATCACCGGGCAAGCGTTACCTCTGAGCATAACAAGGGGGTGTCGCTGGTCACTATTACAGACAGCACAAAAGGAGCAGGTGGTCTAGCAACGCAGGGGCTATAGCGCTACCGACCACTACCCGTGCTAACTATTACCACTGCTAACTACCACCAGTGCTAGCTGTCACCATTATTAGCTACTACTGAGTCTACCGGTCAATAGCGTAAAGCGCACAAGCATTAGACTACCGCCAATTCGCTGTTAGTCATTCACTGGCAGCCCCGGTGTTTTAGCGCCCGGTAAACACCGGCGCACGGCGTTCGATTCGCGCCTGCATATCCTCAGCAAAGTCGCCGGAACTAAACAGTATTTGCAGCGCCTCGTTTTCTTTGTCCAAGGCGTCACTGATTGCCGCTACTTGGGGCTGGTGCATTAGCTTTTTCATTTTTCTCACTGCAAGACCTGCCCCCTTGGGCGGAATCAGCTGTAAGGTTTTTTCTCGGGCATAGTCCATCAGCTCTGCATGCGGCAGTACCTTATTGGCTAACTGCAAATTGACCGCTTGCTGCGCATCAATGCGCTCTGAGAAAAACATCATTTCTTTGGCGCGCTGAAACCCCATCAGCCGGGGCAATAAAAATGATGACGCCAGTTCTGGCGATATGCCCAATTTGGCAAAAGGTAGCTGTATCCAAGCGTGCTCAGACATATAGACCTGATCACAAACCGCCAGCGTTAGGGTAAATGCGCCGCCAATCGCCAGCCCATTAACCGCCGCTATAATCGGCTTATCACACTGGAAGAGCTTTAGTGTTGTGCGCTTTTGAGCGATATCAGACGTGTCCAGTTGCTGTATTATCTCTGCGGGCACACCGTCAAGCGCATCGGGGCTAAAATAGCCCCCACTGCTATAAGCCTCTTTACTCGGATCATCAGAATTAGGGTCTTTAGCGCCGGTGAAAATCATCGCGTGAGCGCTATCGTCTTGTTCCAATAGCTCCACGGCACAATAGATTTCATAAAATGACAGCAGGCTAAGCGCATTTTTACGTTTAGGGGTATTAAACGTTACGGTTACGATGCCCTCTGAATCTTTTTGGTAATCAATATCTCTAAATTGATCTGGGCTCATTGCCTACTCCACTGACAGGGTTTTTGATAATTAAGGACCGACAATTAATGGCTCATTGCGGTACGGTTTTTTTGCATGGCTAGACAGCGCCATCGCCAATAATTAAGCGCGTTAGTCTAGTATAATATCGCTCCTTGGCCAGCTGGCCTTGGGCACGGCGATACCGGGTTTTGGCGCAAGAACTGCGAAAGTTGTCGCCTGTTTTTATGACTAACAGCACTGCCCGCTGCTCGGATCAAAAGGCAACAAGGACTTGCACTCGGCCTGTTTGCCCGCGCATTGCAAAATACTGTAGTGGTCAACAGCGCGGCGGCAGAGTTTATTCTTTCGCCATTTCAATATGGCCCACCGCTTCGTGATCCAGATCTTGGTCATCATCGAGATCAACCGTGACCTTAATCAGCTGGCCAGTAAAGGTGAAGGGCGAAGTATAGTTGCCAACTGTGGTGCCGCGATCGAAGCCCACATCCAGCCCCGACCAAGAAATCATCAGCGAGAAGATACGGTTAGTTTCCATATTCGCCACCTGTTCGCCGTCGATCAACAAACTGGCACGCCCACTAACAGTGCCGTCGAGCGCTTTGCTGCGGCGCATACGAAAAGTGAGTTCGCGACTGCCCGGGGCAACGACCTGCGCCGAGCGCATAAGCTGATGGCTGCCACCAATATTTAAATCGTGTACTAAATAGCCGTGTTCAAGATACAACGAGTAGCCACTAGTGGCATCGCCGTGGGCGATCAATACCCCCTGTTCCGCCTTCATAGCAATATCAACCTGCGCGGTAATACTATAACTTCGGCTGCGCAAATCGGGTGCTATTTCACTGGGCAAATGGCCCATTCCCGGCCAGAACGTGTAGTGGGTACGAGCACCGCGGTGGCGTTCGGCATTTTCGGCAAAGCGCGGCGCAAAGCGGTCGTCCAGTGGCAGCACTTGATTGTTTTGCGCCTCTGTCCACCATATCGCCTGCATAGCCGCTAGCCGTTCAGGCTCTCTATCTGCTAAATCGTTAGCTTCGTTAAAGTCCTCGTCTAAGTGATAGAGCTCCCAAATATCATCTTCAAAGGCCGTGCCCGGCGGGTGGTAAGCCACCGCTTTCCAACCATTGTGCACAATGCCGCGATGACCAAACATCTCAAAATATTGCGTCGTCTTACCCGTTTTAGCCTGTGAATTGTTGACGCTAGCGGCAAAACTGACTCCCGCAGTACCCACCCCCGCCTCGGCTTCAGGCTTGACTCCAATTAATTCTAAGATCGTTGGATTTAGATCGCTGACATGACAAAACTGATCGCGCACGGTGCCGTCGGTAGGTATTTTTTTTGGCCAAGAGATCACCAGCGGATCGCGAATACCCCCGCCGTGGGTATTTTGTTTGTAGCGCTTAAGCGGGGTATTGGAGGCCATTGCCCAGCCCCAGAGAAAGTTACTGTGGGTATCGGGCCCGCCAATATCGTCGAGCCGTTCAAGCTTTTGTGCCATCGACTCGGGCTGCAGATTATAGGGCCCCATCGCATTAACAAAACCGTTGGGGCCACCCTCTTGGCTGGCACCGTTATCCGACAACAGCAATACCAGTGTATTGTCGAGTAGCTCGGCCTGCTCCAAAAAGTCCATCAAGCGGCCCAACTGCTGATCGGTATGCTATAACATGGCGCCATAGGCCCCTGCCAGGCGAGAAAATACCCGCCGTTCATCATCACTGTGCTGCGCCCAGGGCTTTACATGGTCGTTCCTCGGTGGCAGCTCGGTACCCACTGGCACTATACCTAACGCTATTTGTCTGGCCAGGCGATCGGCGCGGGTGGCATCCCAGCCCTTGGCAAAAATATTGTCGTATTTGTCGATCAGCGGTTTGGGCGCTTGGTGTGGTGCGTGGCAGGCTCCCGGGGTTACCATCATAAACCAAGGCGTGTGCGGCGATACCGCGATATGCCCCTGTACATAACCTATGGCTTTGCTAAACAAATCTTCGCTTAAATGGTAACCACTGGCATAATTACCCGGCGCTGGTATATGCGAGTTGTCCTGCACCAGCTCTGGTGAGTACTGATCGGTTTCCGCATCTAAGAAACCATAAAACCGATCAAAACCGCGGCCCAGTGGCCAGCCGTCAAAGGGCCCGGTAGGTCCGGTTTCGGTTAGCGGGGTAACATGCCACTTGCCCACCATATAATTTCGATAACCTACCGTGCGCAGCGTCTCCGCTAAGGTCGGTGCCGATGCTGATATTTTGCCCCTATAACCGGGGTAACCACTGTCAAAATTGGCTAAACAGCCGACCCCTACCGCATGGTGATTGCGCCCGGTCAGCAGTGCAGCGCGGGTAGTTGAACACATCGCGGTGGTGTGAAATCCGCTGTAGCGAAGACCGCGGCTGGCCACAGCATCGATAGCGGGGGTATCAATCTCCGAACCATAGCAGCCAAAATCGGCGAAACCGACATCGTCCATCATCATTAGCACAATATTGGGACTGCCCGGCGGCGCTGTGGCCGGCGCTGGCAAGTGCGGTTTGGGGAGCGCTGCCGTGCTTGGATTCGATGTACTGTGGGGGTTTTTCATCATTATTATTCTCAAAGAAAGAAAAATGCAGAGCGGCGCTCAGGACGGTATTCAATGGTGCCGCGCCATTAACTAAGCCGGGCAACAGCCGGTAGCTGCGTGACGAGGTGGCGTCTATGAACAAATCATCATCAATTTATATAACAACACACCTTGATTGCATTGCCCCGCTGTTAGCGCTTATTAAAGCCAGCGCCGCATCGCAGGGCTTACTCTGTAGCTTTAGCGAGTGCCGCCGCGGCGCAAACTATACACCTGCTGGCAGTAACGGTAACATAGATACTTTTCACTGCGGGGCACCCATGCACGACATAACGATAAACGGTTTTTGTGATCCTAAGTTTGCCGCCATTGAGTCGGCATTTTCACAAAACTTTTTAGACCATGGCGAAGTGGGTGCCGCCGTCAGTGTTTATCAACACAATCAAAAAGTAGTCGATCTGTGGGCTGGTCATCTGGATGCCCAACAACAGCGGCCGCTGTCGCAGCAGACACTATTCACAGTGTGGTCGCTGGGCAAGGCGGTGGCGGCGCTGTGCGTATTGCGCTTAGTCGATGCCGGCAAACTACAACTCGATGACACCGTGGCTAAACATTGGCCCGAATTTGCTCAAAATGGCAAAGCGGCCATTACAGTAGCTGAATTATTAAGCCACCGCGCCGGTCTAGTTGCCGTCGATACCCCCCTGCCCGCCGGTGCCTGGGCAATCTGGCCGCTATACGTGCGCGCTCTGGAACAACAAAAGCCTTGGTGGCTCAGCGGCGAACGCCACGGTTACCACGTGCACACCTACGGATTTTTACTCGGTGAACTGTTGCAGCGAGTCGATGGCCGCAGCATTGCCCAGTATCTCCAAGATGAAATATGCCAGCCTCTGGATATTGACTTCTTCTACGGTGTGCCCGACAACGCGCTGGGGCGAATTGCCGATAATATTCCCTACATCGGTCCTGCCCAAGCAGCGACCGCCGCCATTGATCCCAGCAACTTAGCGGCCCTGTCAGATGACCAGCGCATGGTGGATTTAACCTGTAACAACCCCGCATTTTCTGACGAGGGAGAGTTTAGTCTCAATTCAAAAAGGTGGCGTCAGGCGATGTTTCCCAGTACCAGTGGGCAATCGGACGCGCGCTCTACCGCCAAGATTTTTTCGGCGCTGGCCAACGGCGGTGAAATAGACGGCGTACAACTGCTGAGCCCTGAGCTTATTGAGCAAGCCATCGCCATTAGCGCAGACGGCACTGATGCGGTGATGTCGAGGCCGACGCGCTTCGGCCTAGGTTTTATGCTGACCCTGCCCCAGCGACCACTGGGGCCTAATCCGCGCACCTTTGGCCACTACGGCAATGCCGGACTATTGGGCTTTGCCGACCCCGATGCTAACTTGAGTTTTTGTTACACCATGAATAAACAGGGGCGAGCCTGGCGCGACCCACGTAATATCGCCTTAGTCGATGCCCTGTATGACAGCGTCAAGCAATAAAAGCGCTGTAGGGCATTGTAAAACAATAGACGCACTGTATATGCCGATGTGAAGCAATAGTTCTACTGCATGCCAATGTAAAGCAGCCGATGCAGTGTAGCTCAGTGTGAATTAACAAGTGCCGCCAAATTCGCGCTGACAACATTACCGAGTAGCGGGTCCGACCATAACCATTGACCGCAGCCGCTGTATTTATCAGCTAACAAGCCCTTAGAGTTATCGCCAGCCTATGCCCAGCAACCGTCAATTACATTCGCGCAACCAGCACCGCGAAGGCTACGATTTCAACCATTTAATAGCTTATAGCCCGGCGCTAGAGGCTTTCTGTCGGCCCGGTCCCGACGGTCAGACGACAATAGACTTTGTCGACCCACAAGCAGTGCGCGCACTCAACAAAGCCTTATTAAAAGCGCACTACCGGATACCGTTTTGGGATATCCCTGCCAATTATCTGTGTCCGCCCATTCCCGGGCGAGTCGACTACATTCACTATTTGGCTGATCTACTCGCCGCCGATAACCACGGTGACATACCCCGGGGGCGCGCGATCAAAGTACTGGACATAGGCACCGGCGCCAACCTGGTCTACCCACTTACCGGCCAACACGAATATGGCTGGCATTTCACCGCTGTCGACATCGACCCTGCAGCCATTAAGGTGGCGAAACAGCTTTGTGACTTTAATAAGCTCAAGATTGAACTGAGAGTGCAACCGCGCCCTGCAGATATATTCAAAGGAATAATCGACCCCGGCGATCATTTTCATTTAAGCCTGTGTAATCCGCCCTTTCACGCCTCTAGCGAGGCAGCCAATAAAGGGACTGCGCGCAAGTGGAAAAACCTCGGCAAGAGCCCAGCCAACCCACTCAACTTTGGCGGTCAAAACGCCGAGCTGTGGTGTCCTGGTGGCGAGTTGGCCTTTGTGGCCACCATGATCGAACAGAGCGCAGCCTTTGCCGAGCAGTGCCTCTGGTTTAGCTCGCTCATCTCAAAGAAAGACCACCTGCCGGTATTGCGACAGCTACTGAAAAAAGCCGGTGCTGTCGAGGTGACGACCATTGATATGGCTCAGGGGCAGAAAACCAGCCGTTTTATCGCCTGGAGTTTTCTCGACAAAAAACAGCGCGGCCGGTAAGCACGCCACCGCTGCTGCTACTGACTGGCCGCTGCCTCGCTAATAACACCCTGTACCCTGCTGGCCTGCCCGACGCTGAGCCGAAAAGTTATAACGGTGCTGAACCTATAGTTAAACTGTAATGAGTCTGTGTTTAGTCTGTAGAGCACCTGTAGTGAGTTCGTAATGAGTTCGTAATGAGTTCGTAATGAGTTCGTAATGAGTTTGTAATGAATTTGTAATGAATTTGCAGGGCTTCTATCGTTACCCTGTAGCAGGCGTTCCGCGCGTTCAGCAATACGTGAACACCATGCAACGACGCGTCTTTTAGGTTAACGTGACTGCCTCTTAAGACTATTAAGCCTCATCAAAATCCACTATTATTGTCTAAAAGACAAAACTGATACTCGGCTTAGTAGGTTTTTCGGAGCTTGCTTTCTGGCTATGGTAAGGCCCTAATTGCCGAACTACTAATAACGGTGAGCAGTTATAGGTGATTGGACCATTGCGCCGAGGTGACAGCGCTAGCCCTTGTTATTTTCGATACAACCCCAAATTCATCACCACGACGCGAATTTACCCACTAATGGAAGTCAATTTAGGCCTCCCAAAACTTAACCTACGAGGAAATCATTTTGAGCAACGAAACATCCAAGCAATTACGGACCAATATCACCAGTGCTGGCAAGTTGGAACTGTCTATCGTATCGATGCCTATGCCTGCACCTAAAGACGGTGAAGTGCTGATCCGTATTGAAGCCACTCCCATCAATCCATCGGATCTGGGCCTGTTGTTGGGACCAGCCGACGTATCAACCATGACCCATAGCGGTTCTGGCGACGATACCGTCGTCACCATGGACGTACCCGAGGCCATGATGCCCGCCCTAGCCGCACGCCTCGACAAGTCTATGCCTGCTGGCAACGAAGGCGCCGGTGTTGTTATTGCCGCTGGAGCTGGTGCTGAAGCCCTTATCGGCAAAACCGTCGGTGTCGCCGGTGGTGCCATGTACTCACAATTTCGCTGCGTACCCGCCGCCAGCTGTCTGGTCATGAACGAAGGTACCACTCCAGCGCAGGGCGCTTCTTGTTTTGTTAACCCATTAACGGCACTGGGCATGGTTGAAACCATGAAAGCGGAGAACCATACTGCGCTAGTTCACACCGCTGCGGCATCAAACCTGGGCCAAATGTTGGTTAAAATCTGTCTGGCAGACGGCGTTCAGCTGGTAAACGTGGTTCGCAAGCAAGAGCACGTTGATCAACTCAAGGCCCTCGGTGCAGTGCACGTGTGTAACTCTACCGCGCCAACATTCAAAGAAGACCTCGTTGACGCTCTTGTAGCCACTGGCGCCACCATCGCTTTTGACGCTACCGGTGGTGGTAAATTGGCCGGTCAACTGTTAACCGCGATGGAAGTTGCCGCTAATAAGTCTGCCGATGGCCACAGTATTTACGGTTCTACCACCTATAAGCAGGTTTATATCTACGGCGGTCTGGATCGCTCAGCGACAATATTAAACAGAGCCTTTGGTATGTCATGGGGCTTGGGTGGATGGTTATTAACCCCCTTTATTGGCAAGATTGGCATGGAGAAGTTTGGTGCACTGCGCCAGCGTGTCGCCAATGAAATCAGCACTACCTTTGAGAGTCACTACACCCAGGAAGTGTCATTAGCCGATGTACTCAGCGCCGACGCTATAAAGTCTTACTCTAAGCAAGCAACCGGTGAAAAAACCCTGATCAAACCTCAGCTATAAGGTTTATCAGCACCGGCGGGCCCGATTAATATCGGGCCTTTTTTTTGCCTGGCTTTTTTTCTGACCTGTTTTTGCTTATATATTTCCAGTAATGTCCCTGCAAGAACCGAGCTTGTGCGTGAATAAGGGCTGGCGGGTAAAACCAGTGCAATCCGACTCGCTGATGCTCAAGTGGCATCGGTGGCCCTACCTACTCTATTCCCTGCGATAACAGCCAGTACTAGCCGATGTGGTGAAAAACAGCACAGCAATTGCAGTCCAACATTACCGCTGCAACTGCAACTGCAACTGCAACTGCAACTAGAACTACAGTACAAGTACAGCTACACCTAAAGCCACAAGTATAGCTACAACTACAGCCACAACTACAGCGGTCACAATAGCCAATGCAGCAGTACAGCCGCTTTGAGGAACAATCAGCATCGCACTCTTCAGTGGATACTCATGACGGCTAATTCCGGTTACAATACCGCCCTCGGCTCTAGAGCCCTACGACAAATAACGGATAGTTTATGCTGGTTTGCGGAATCGAATTAACAGCCAATGAGGCAGTAATCTGCCTACTGAGTCACCAAACCGGGGTATTTAATGTACCGGACTGCCGTCAGCGACTGTTCACCTTTCCAAAATCGGCAACGACCGAGGATCTGCGGGATTTTCATTTTGCCTTCAATAAATTAATGGAAGACTATCAAGTAGACGCAGTTGCAGTTATCGAACGTCCACTGAAAGGTAAACTGGCCGGTAGTGCCATTAGCTTTAAATTGGAGACAGCTATTCAACTGAGCTCGCTGCCGGTAAGCCTTATTAACCCCTCTGTAATCAAAGAGCAGACAAAACGCAATCCACTGTTGGCCAGCGTTGTCGATTTGGGGCTTAAGGCTTTCCAACAACAGGCACTTAATGGCGCCTATGCTTACCACTGTACCAAGTTGTATCCGGCTGAGACAATCGACAACGCCGTCAAAAGTCGCTAATGGCTGCAGCCTGGCGACACCCGAGCACTGGCAAAGTAGCCGGATGTTTATTCCTCCTAACAAACCATAGCCTGCTGTTATGAAAAACATTGTCTCGTTGTTACTGATGCTCGTAAGCTCGCCGGTTTGGTCAGAAAAAGAACCTCTGTGGGAGCTAGGGCTGGGTATTGCAACCCTCGACAACCCCCATTACTTAGGTTCTGACCAACGTGAAACTGTTGCTTTACCGGTGCCCTACATGGTTTACCGCGGTGATTTTTTTCGCGCCGACCGCGACGGTATTAACAGTTCCATTTATGCTAGTGAGCGGCTGAACATTCAACTTAGTGGCGGCGGCGCTCTGCCGGTGAACAGCGAAGACAATACTGCTCGAGAGGGTATGGATGATCTGGATTGGATAGCCGAGCTGGGCCCTACCTTACAGTACCAGTTATTCAAGAACGATAAGCACTTGCTGCGTTTCGATGTCCCCTTGCACGGCGCCTTTACCATTGGCGACAGTTTTTTCCGCCATCAGGGCTGGACTGTTAATCCGCGCCTGCATCACTCTGTCGACCTGGGACCTTGGCAGCTCACCAGTAAACTGGGCCCGGTATTTAGCGATCGCCGCTATCATGGCTATACCTACAATATTGATCAACAAGATGTACGCGCCGACCGCGCCTTTTATCAATCTAACTCTGGCCTAACGGCAACACGGTTTTCAGTTAGCCTAAAACGCCGGTTTAACCATTATTATGTCAGCCTGTCGGCGGGCTATTATGACCTACACGGTGCTGCCAGCGAAGACAGCCCGCTGGTTAAACAAGATGATTATTTTTCAGTCGCGCTGGTCTTCTCCCGTATATTGGCTAAGTCAAAAACCTTGGTTGCAAAAAAAACGCCATCGGATGACAGCCAATGATACGCCTTACTTAACGCCCTACTTAACCCATAACTCCAGGAAGTCGATACTCTTTTGGAACAACTCAGCAACGACACACTCAGCGCTATAGTACTG
>JBLHLU010000119.1:0-10685 GCA_047623385.1 Paraglaciecola psychrophila | reverse complement strand
ACCATTGCTTTTTAAGCGCTTTTCTACGCCTGGCTTTTCGAGCCTGAAATATTTTCTTAGCGTATGAAATCATATAGGGAAACCTTCCTTGATCAAGCTCAATTATTTTTTACTGCCCTGGGTCGGAAACTGTTTAACTGACTTTCAAACATATTAACAAGATCGATTACTTAGGACCATTTTCTAGTGCAATTACCTAAAACTATGGCCTAGAGCAATTGCCCAGAGACAACATTCAAAAGCAATCCCCAGAGGCGATACCTAAAAACCATACCTAGTAGTGATACCTAGAAATCATACCTAGAAGCGATACCTAGAAAAAACTAGAGCAATTCACTACTGCAAATAACTATCGCGTATTGGATGCCCACTGCGTAGATAGGTTGTCTTACTCTACAACCCCAAGCAACACTGAGAGCAGAATAGTTTGGTGCTCAGCAGAGTATTATCCGGCAGACAGGGCACTTGGCGAAAGTGGTCTGTCCTTTTATTCATTGCACCGACAGCCACTTCTAGCCGATGTTTTTTTCAACTAGCGGGGAAAATGGTGGTTTTGTTCTGCAACTTATCATCATAAAGGCTATTTTTTTCAGACAACGCTTTGGCAGGAGAAAAAACCACGTATACTCATCCACTTATTCCTTTAGGTAGATTGAAACGCAATGAGTAGTAGTTATGCCTGTATTGGACTACATAATCCAAAATCACCGGACAACGTGGGATCCGTTATGCGCGCTGCTGGCTGCTATGGCGTCAACTCGGTTTATTATACCGGTCGGCGTTATGATACCGCCAAGGCGTTTTATACCGACACCCAGAAAAGTTATCAAAAGTTACCGCTGATTGGCGTAGATGAACTTGAAAGTATTATTCCGGTAGGCTGTGTTCCTATCGCGGTGGATCTTATCGAGGGGGCCAAACCCCTACCCAGCTACAAACACCCGGCCCGTGCTTTTTATATCTTTGGGCCAGAAGACGGCACCTTGGGAAAAAGTATTACTCAGTATTGCAGTGATACCATTTATGTTCCTACTCACGGTTGCATGAACTTAGCCGCCACCGTTAATGTTATTCTCTATGACAGAATGGTCAAGGGCGATGATTTTTCATTTCACCATGAGCAATTACGTCTCTGACTAAGCCTTGTTTGGATATTAATTAAACACTGCTTAAACATGAAGAGGCACTAATAAAATAGCTCTCTGCTCCCCTTTCACACTTGAAGACATCAAGCTTAGCTGAGAGCGGCTGGTCCTTATCAGTGACACCAGAGACTCTCAACGTTGGCTAGTCCTTTTTATTAATACGTTAACCTCAGCTTACTGGGGCTCGGCAAACATCGAGGTGCGGCCACCGTCGACTACTAAGTCGTGACTGTTCATAAAGCGGCCCTCTTCACTAGCTAAAAATAACGCAGCGTAGGCAATATCTTCTGGTAGCCCTGTTTTTTGCAGCGGCGTAGCTTTAGCTAAATTGTCTTTCAGCTTTTCCAGTTTGCGCGCATTGCTCTCATCAGACTTGGTATTGGCAACGGCACTCCCCCCCCAAAATATTGGCGTGGCGATGGCCCCTGGAGAGATACAGTTAACCCGGATACCAACGGGCCCCAAATCGACACCGGCAAGCTTGGTATAGTGCGTTACCGCCGCTTTTAGTGCCCCGTACAATATGTTGCCCTGGCCGTAGCGTAGCGCGGCAACACTGGTATTGTTAATAATAACACCGCCACCATTGGCCTTCATCGGCTCAATCGCATAGCGAATACCGAGAATGACGCTGCTCAGTAATAGGTCTACGCCGTAGTGAATATTGTCGCTATTGATATCATTGACATTGCCCGGGGTGGGACCGCCGGCATTATTAAATAAAATATCTAACTTGCCAAACTGCTCAACTGTATTGGTAATAGTATCGGCAACATCTTGTTCTTTTGAGACATCGGCGCGCATATAGTGAGCGCGTTCACCTAGTCGCTGGGCAATCGCCTGCCCTTTTTCTTCGGAGCGACCGGTCAGCACTACGATCGCACCTTCGTTGATAAACAACTCTGCGGTCGCCTCGCCAATACCACTGGTTCCACCGGTGATAATAGCAACTTTGTCTTGCAAACGATTGGCCATATTGTCTCCTAAAAAATGATTGATTCAATGAGCCGCTAGCAGATAGTCGGCGGCTTTTAAGCTATTTCAGAGGGTATAACGGACCCTTATAGGCCCGTTTTTTATTTTGCTAAGCGGCGTGAAAAATCTTGGAAACATCTCTTATAAAGCAGGTTTCAAACCGATTTCTCGCCCCACCGCCGTTCGGCTTTACCTGCATTCTATCGCGTTAATATCACCCTAGAATAAGCAGACAGGACGAAATAACCACGGTAGTGCAGTGCGCAAGTGCTCTAACCTACAGCACTCTACCGCAGCACTGTTTAATCTAACGCACTTAATCCAACAGTAAGGCCGCCAACCGCTTGCGGTGGTATTTCGCATCACCTGCTTGGTTCTCTGTCCAAAAAGCCCGACGCCGAAATAACTGCGCATCGCACTCGAAGGTAAAACCAAAACCACCGTGAAACTGTATTGCGCGGTCACCGGCATGAGAAAACACTTCGCCAGCCTGAGCCTTAGCCATACGCACGGCAATTTCACCTTTCTCACCGTCGTCGATAACAGTGGCTGCATGATACAAAAACGAACGCGCTGCCTCCAGGCCGGTAAGAATGTCCACCATAGTGTGTTTCAGTGACTGGTAGGAGCCGATATAACGCTCAAACTGCTTGCGGGTTTTCAGATACTCTAAGGTCACATCCATAGCCCCGGCAATACCGCCACAGGCTTCTGCCGCAAATAATAAACACGACAGCTTATGGTGACGTGTTAGCGCAGCTGCGGTCTTACTGACATTCAATAAATTGGCAGCGGGTACACTGACACCGTCTAGGTTAATGCGATAGCTACGCCGAGTTTGATCCAATACCACCTCCCGAGTCATCGCACTATCATCAATCGCAGAGCGATCGACAAGTAGCAGTGCACTGGAGCCTTGGTACTTAACTGTAATAATAAACGTATCGGCGTTGCTGGCGTCGGCGACTAGGGTCTTGGTGCCGGCCAAAATAAGCTGATCGTTATCGAGAGTGGCGGTACAGTCTATATGGCTCAAGTTCCAATCGCCGTGCTCTTCACTGCTGCCGATCGTAGTGATCGAACCCTCGGCGATACGGGGTAAATATGCTTTCTGCTGGGCATCGGTTCCGGCGTCCAATAGTAACTGCGCCGCTAAGCTGGTGGTAGCGAAGGGCGTGGCAAATAAACTGCGCCCCATAGGCTCGGCAATAGTTACCACCTCGGCTATCCCCAACCCGGAGCCGCCAAACTCTTCGGGAATGGCAATACCCAGCCAGCCCAGCTGCGCCATTTCCTGCCACAGTCCCTGTTCAAAACCGTCGACGGTATCGAGCTGCGCGCGTACTGCGGCGATTGGCGACTTATCGCGACAAAAACTTTCTGCGATATCCAGCAATTGCGCCTGCTCTTCAGTAAATACGATTTCCGCTGTTGTTACTTTTTTCAATGTAGTCACCTCCTATGCCTTCGGCAGGCCAAGAACCCGCTCGCCAATGATGTTCTTTTGAATTTGGGTAGTGCCGCCGCCAATAGTGCCAGAAAAACCCTGAAAATAGGCCTGTTGCCAGCGTCCGCCATCAACTGCATTGTCGTCGTCGACAAAGTACAGCGAATTACTGCCTTGTACTGAGGTGCCGACTTCACCCATTTTTTTGTTGAATTCAGTCACTAACATCTTACTGGCCATAGCAATAGAGCTGGGCCGTTCGGACACTAACCCGGGAATACCGTCGCGTACCGCGTTCAGACGCATCGATTGGGAATACATAATCAGCTTCACCAATTCGTCACGTACCAGCGGATCTTTAGTGGATAATTCCCCATCTCGGTAACTGCGTTTGGCCACATCGACCACCTCTTCCACCACCGTTTTCATCGCCGTGTGGCCACCGGCCTGACCGCCTTCAGCGCCGCGCTCAAACATCAGCGTTTTCATCGCCACCAGCCAGCCTTCACCCTCTTCGCCAATAATACAATCAGCGGGGATACGAGCGTCATTGAAAAAGGTCTGACAAAAACCGTATTCGTTAGTGAGCTTCTGAATAGGCCGCGGCTCGATGCCCTCGACATTCATCGGCGCTAGAAAAAACGTTAGGCCTTTGTATTTATTGTCACTATGAGATTGGGTCCGGGCCAGCAAGATCATTCGGCTCGCCTGGGTGCCCAAAGTGGTCCATATTTTAGAACCGTTAAGCACAAATTCGTCACCGTCGCGCACGGCTTTTAACTGCGCATTACCCAAGTCGGAGCCATGGTCGGGCTCGGAAAAACCCTGACACCAGATTTCCTCAGTGGACAAAATCTTTTGAATATAGGCTTTCTTTTGTGCTTCACTGCCCATAAACAAAATCAGCGGCCCAGCCCAATTGAGACCTAGGGTATTGACCATAAACGGCGTATCTTGAGCTACCAGTTCCCGGGTAACAATATCCTGATACACCTGTGGCATAGAGTGACCACCGTATTCTTTGGGCCAGGACATACCCAAATAGCCCGCTTCATAGACTTTCATCTGCCAGGCTTTTAAATACTGAAACTGCTCTTCAGTGCCCACTTCCATAAAACTCTGCGGCATCAAAAACGGCGGGCGAGCCGGTTTATTTTCACTAACCCACTGATGAACCTCTTTGCTAAAGGCCTCGATACTTGGCAATGCGTCACTCATAGTAAAACCCCTCAGGTGCATTCTCTTTACGTTGTTGCACGGTATTATTGATAGCGCCCTGCTGGTCTATAGCCGAGCGCGATTATGACTGCTATTACAAACGCATAACACCAAAACTGTTAGCCTCGGTATCGCGGTGCGGTGTTTCAAAAATGGTCGCCAAACAGAACGATACCACATGACGGGTATCGCGGGGATCTATCAGCCCGTCGTCTAACATTCTTGATGATGTGAATATCGACTCCGATTCAATCTCCATGGTGCTCTCGATACGCTCGCTTTGCTCGAGCAAACTCTTTTGTACATCCTCTGGCACCTCTTGGCCCATCGCCTTGTAGCGATCTTCGGTAACAATGGCCATTACCTTGGCCGCCTGAGCACCGCCCATAACCGCGGTGCGGGCGGTGGGCCAGCTAAAGCAAAAAGACGGTTTGAGCGAGTGCGAACACATCGCATAATTACCAGCGCCGTAGGAATTGCCAACTACAATGGTCACCTTGGGCGGACGAAAATTGGCCACCGCTTGGATCATTTTGGAACCGTGTTTAACTTGGCCGTTTTGCTCGGCGTCAATACCCACTAAAAAACCGGTAGTATTGTGCAGGAACAACATCGGTGTATTGCTCTGATCACACAGTTGCAAGAATTGAGCAGACTTGAGCGCACCCTGCGGCGTTATAGGACCGTTGTTAGTAATCACCCCACAGCGCCAGCCGTCGATATAAACATGCCCACAAACAGTCTCTGCGCCAAATTCAGCCTTGAATTCCAGAAACTTAGAGCCGTCAACGATCCGCGCAATCACCTCTTTCATATCGTAGGGTACGCGTTTATCGGTGGGCACAATACCCAGCAGTTCTTGTTTATCGTAGAGGGGCGACTCGGGCTCTTTGTCGCGCAGCAATAGCCGGCCCGCAGGCGGCGGCAGCTGATCAGTGATATCCCGGGCTACGCGAATACCATCGGCATCGTTCTCTGCCAGATACTCACCGGTGCCGGCATGGCTGGCGTGCATTTCTGCGCCACCAAGATCTTCGTGGCTAGCAATCTCACCGGTGGCCGCTTTTAATAGCGGTGGCCCGGCCAGAAACAGATTAGTTTGCTCGCGCACCAATACAATATAGTCAGAAAGCGCGACTTGATAGGCACCACCAGCGGTGGCGTTGCCGTGGGCTACGGTGATTTGCGGAATACCCGCCGCCGACATTTGCGCCTGCTGGCAGTAAACTCGACCACCGTTAATAAATCCCTGGGCACCCCAGGGGTCGGGCTGACCGGCACCGCCGGCTAAATTACCGCCGCCGCTCTCGCTCAGGCAAATAATCGGCAGCCGAGTCTGAAAGGCAATTTCTTGTAGACGCAGATTTTTTTTGGTGGTCGCGGTATTAATAGTGCCGCCTTTAATCGCATAGTTCCACACCATGACTAACACCCGCCGCCCCTTAACAAAACCGATGCCGATAATAAGATTACCACCGGCAGAGGTACCGTCGGTATCACCCATCATCTGGTAGCCGGCAAAGGAGTTAAGTTCCAAAAACGGCGCACCGGGATCTAACAAATGCGCCAACCGTTCGCGTGGCAACAACTTACCTTTTTTAGCAGCGCGCTCGCGGTAGCGTTCTTCACCCAGCCGAATCTGACCTTCGATATTGCGAAACTTGGCCACGTACTCAGTCATATATTCAACGTTGGCGGCAAAGTCTTCGCTATGGGTATCTACATTAGATTGAATTGAATTCACGCTTTTTCTCCACTCTCATCAGCTTCGTTCTCAGTCAGGCTCAACTCAATCATAAGCTGCCCCTTCTTAACTTGTATACCGGGCTGTGCGTTGACGACTGACACCACACCGTCGCCGTCTGCCAGTAACCGGTGTTCCATTTTCATCGCCTCGATCACTGCTAGCAGGTCACCCTTGACTACTTGATCACCGACCGCGGCGGGTACGGCTATAACCAAGCCCTCGGTATTGGCAACAATACGGCCATTGCCCACCTCGTCTTCCGAGGCCGCCGCTTGATAGGTTCGATTGACCAAGACTATGGTCTGACCGCAAGAATCTAACCACAGGGTATTGTCGTCGATGGCATATTGCGAGCGGCGGCGAATACCGTCGATGCTTGCGGTTACCTCTGCGCCAATAATACCGTGAATAGTAATCTGGTGGCTGCGCTCTTTTAAGCTGGCATTAAAGTTCAGACCGTCGAAGCTAACCGCTATTTGATCGTCGGTCGCATCGCTAGTTAATCGCTGACGCACTTCCATGCCCGCGGCATTCGACCAGCTCCAGCCCACCACATCCTCAAAGCTACCGTCTGAGGCGTGATCAATCAAAAATAGTACCGCGGCCAAAGCTATATTACTGTCGTCGGGGATCGCAGCATGAGAGGCCTGTTCGAGAGTCGCTTGGTCGATAAAAGACGTGGTCGCCTCGCCGCTGATAAATCGCGGGTCGGCCAAAATCTGCGATAAAAACGCCTTATTAGTGGTTACCCCTAACAAATGGGTTTCGCGCAGCGAGCGTTGCAACCGTCGCCGAGCCTCTTCCCGGGTTGCGCCCCAGGCGATGACTTTGGCTAACATAGGATCGTAGTGAGCACTCACTTTACCACCGGTTTGCACACAGTGGTCGTTGCGCAGGCCTTCGCCGCTGGACTCCTGCCACAGCAGTATGTCGCCGGTTTGTGGCATAAAGTCATTGGCAGGATCTTCGGCATAAAGCCGACCCTCGATGGCGTGTCCCTCTAGCACAATTTCATGCTGGCGCAGCGGCAGTGGATCGCCAGCGGCAATTTGCAGCTGCCAGTCGACCAGATCAATACCGGTAATCAATTCAGTTACCGGGTGCTCAACTTGCAAGCGGGTATTCATTTCCAGAAAATAGAAGGCCTTGTCGCTATCGACCAGAAATTCGACGGTGCCCACGCCCTGGTAATGACAGGCCGCGGTGGCATTGACTGCAGCCTGCCCCATAAGCTGACGTAGCTGGTCATCGACAAAGGGCGACGGCGCTTCTTCGATCACTTTTTGGTGGCGTCGCTGAATCGAACAATCTCGCTCGTGTAAAAATACTACTTGGCCGGCAGCGTCGGCGGCCACCTGAATTTCGATATGACGCCCGTTAGTGACCGCACGTTCCAGAATCAGCTCGTCGGAACCAAAGGCATTAAGCGCCTCAGTACGAGCAGACTGAATAGCCTCAGCCAGGCCCTCTTCAGAAAGCTGAAAGCGCATACCGCGCCCGCCGCCACCGGCAGCAGCTTTAACCATCAGCGGATAACCAATTTCCTTGGCTTGCTCTAACAGCGTGGCATCCGACTGGTCCTGGCCTTGATAACCGGGAATACAGGGCACACCAGCTTCAATCATGCGCACCTTGGCAACCCGTTTATTGCCCATTAAGTCGATTGCTTCCGGCGAGGGGCCAATAAACACAATGCCCGCCTCACCGCAGGCACGGGCAAAGTCGGCATTCTCAGAGAGAAAACCGTAGCCCGGGTGAATCGCATCGGCACCGGTCATTTTCGCCGCTGCCAAAATATTGTTGATCACTAAATACGATTGATTGGCTTGGGCTGGGCCGATGCAAACAGCCTCATCCGCACATTGCACATGGGTCGCTTCACGATCGGCTTCTGAAAACACCGCTACCGATTGGTAGCCCGCACTTTTAACACTTTCAATAACACGAACCGCGATTTCACCGCGGTTGGCGACAAGTACTTTAGTAAACATAATCGTTTTTATTCCTGTTATCGATTCAACTGTTTTCGACACTCAGTGCCACCACCACCATCCGGCTACGTCTGAATACTCTGTGCCAGTGCCACCGGCACATCAATTAATTTTGCCCGTAAATACTCACCCAGTGATTTAGCCTGACCGTCTACCCGAGTCGATGCCGCTACCCCCTCACCGAGAATGTCCTTAATATAAAAATTCAGCGCATTAATATTGGCCATATCAAAACGTTCAATATCGAACTGCGCGGTATCCGGCAGCAGCTCTTTAAGCTTTTGCACGGTTAAAAAGTCAAATAGATAGCTGTAGGCAGGGTCGGTTTTGGCCCACACACCTAAGTTGGCATTACCGCCCTTGTCTCCGGAGCGAGTGCCAAACAGACGCCCAAAAGGAATACGCTGGGTGTCACCAGTGGGCGGTGGTTCAATAGTGACGGGTTGCTGCTGATAATACATATCTTCCAACTGCAGCTGGCTTGTAGGTATCACATCAGTAACTTTACCGCCCATATATACCCGTTCAACAATATGTTTACCGTCGACTAACGCCGGCCAATGGACCATAAAGGGTGAGCCATTGGCGCCGCCGGGGCGAGAGGTAAAGCCTGGAATATTAGCCAGCGACAACTCCACTAACTTGGCGGTAAACATGCGCCCTACCTTGGCTTGATCGGTAGATTTTACAGTGACCCGCAGCGACGCATAGGCCTGCTCGTTTGACAGTGGGTCGATATTTTCACTGCGAATAAGCTGCTCTGTCACGCTGTCGAAGGTGTCTCGGCCATCGAGCAACTCAAATAACGCATCGCTAAACAACTTGGCCTTGGCGTCTATGTCAAGGCCTGTTAATAGAATTTCAATAGTGGTCTTGTAGCCGCCAAAGGTATTGATACACACCTTGTGGGTCTTGGTGGGACTAGAGCCTCGGGTACCCGTTACCCGCACCCGGTCGTTGCCCTGGTCTTCAATACTCATCGTATCGAAGTGGCCGATGACATCGGGGTTTAAATAGGCCGGCGCAGCAATCTCGTAAAGCAGCTGCGCGGTAACCGTACCGGTAGACACCAAACCGCCAGTGCCGGGGTGTTTGGTAATGGTAAAAGCGCCATCGGCCTCTATTTCGGCGATAGGGAAACCAATTTTAGTAAACGACGGCACTTCTTGGAAAAAGGAATAGTTGCCGCCGGTAGCCTGAGTGCCACACTCAATAATATGGCCCGCAGCCAGCGCCCCTGCGAGGGCGTCGTAGTCGTCGCGCTGCCAGTTGAATTTCCACGCAGCGGGACCAATAACCACTGCTGCATCGGTCACCCGAGGGGCAACAACGATGTCAGCGCCCTGGTCCAGGGCTTCTTTAATGCCCCAGGCACCCAGATAAGCATTGGCGGTTACCGCCTGCTTATTCGCTTGAGCCAGAGCCACACCGGTGTCGATATTGATCAGCGCCTCACCGGCCTCTTTCAAGGATTCTATACGCGGTAGAATATCGTCGCCCTCTATGTAGGCAATCTTACAATCGACGCCTAACTCTTTGGCAATACCCTCCAGCGCCTCGGCCATGCTCTTAGGGTTGAGACCACCGGCATTGGTAACAATCTTGATGTTTTTTTCGACACAGTCAACCAACACCTCTTTAACCTGTTTGAGAAAGGTACCGACGTAGCCCGCGCTGGGGTCTTTAGCCTTTTTTGAGTACAAAATCGACATGGTTAGCTCGGCCAAATAGTCACCGGTCAACACATCGATGGGGCCACCCTCGACCATTTCTCTGGCTGCTGACAATCTGTCACCATAAAAGCCACTACAATTTGCGACACGAATAATATTCGCCTCGTCTGTTTTTTGTAAGCTCACGTTACATTCTCCGAGAAAAGGTTGTGACAATGATGTCTTAACTTATTATTGCTTGAACATTGTATTATTGACGCCCGCGGCGCTCGACGGTGCTGGTTATACTGGCAATTGATAAGCTGTTGAATCGCCTCCGCTCGGCGGCGCCGAGATTGCGTCACTGTTTAACAGCTACGGCTAACAACCCTAATCGATCCGCCCTGATTATCGAGTTCAATATAACTGTCAAGATCAAGCCGTGCTCGGCTGGCGCAAAGGGCGGTAAAAATACTCCCTCAAAATACCGAAAAAACGCCCGGGGCATAA
>JBLHLU010000118.1:0-10788 GCA_047623385.1 Paraglaciecola psychrophila | reverse complement strand
CTATCGAAAGCAACAGCAATTAAAAGCCCAGAAAAACTACGACACCTAACCGGCCATCATAGTTGTCGCTAACCGGACAACATAGTTGACGCCGAACAATGGGTTGATTATTAATCTGTATGTTATCGAGGCGACTATTCACTGCACTTGATAGCTCAGCTACTAAGTATTTGTATGGTGAGTGGGGAAAATTGGGAGGGAAATTGGTCGGGTAAGACGGGTTACCCGACCAATTAACCATGTATTTAACATGGTTAATTGTGCTAAGTCATTGATTTTATTAGTACTTAGCTAAAGTTTTTACTTCATTTTCGTGAGAAAAAACCATTTCTCGTGAGAACCCACACATTCAACAACTATTAGATATCTAGATTCGCGACCTTGAGAGCATTCTCTTCAATAAACTCGCGCCTAGGTTCAACATTGTCACCCATTAGCGTAGTAAATATCTGGTCGGCAGCTATCGCGTCTTCGATAGTGACCCGCAGCATACGGCGCACCTCAGGGTCCATCGTTGTTTCCCACAACTGGTCCGGGTTCATTTCTCCCAACCCCTTGTAGCGTTGGATGCTAACACCCTTACCCGCTTGCTCCATAAGCCATTCCAGAGCGTCGGCAAAGTTATCAAATTCTGCCTGCTTCTCACCGCGGCTAACGTAAGCACCTTCCTCAAACAAACCGCTCAGGTTAGCACCCAAGGCGACAATAGCTCGGTAGTCATTAGAGGCAAAAAAGTCCCTAGAGAATGTGAAGTCGCGTTCGACACCGTGTGAGATTGAGCGAACCGCCGGCAGGAATTGATTGCGCTCGGTGTCTACCTGCACATTCATCTCATAGCTCTGACCGTTATTATTTTCGGGTAAATGCGCCTGCATTTGTGCGTTCCATTGCTCCACAGCGGCGCGCTCTGATAGTTCTTCTACAGTTAGTTCTGGCAGGTAAATCATTTGGTTCATCAGAGTAGCGGGGTACAGACGCGCGAGGCGCTCTATAGTCGCAACAACGCCACGGTACTGCACAACCAAATCTTCGAGCCCCTTACCGCTGATACCTGGAGCCTCAGCATTAACATGCAACGCTGAATTCTCAAGAGCGCCCTGTGTCAGGTAGGCATTTAGGCCCTCGTCGTCCTTTAGATACTGTTGCTGCTTGCCTCTAGCGATCTTATAGAGCGGGGGCTGCGCGATAAAAATATGACCACGTTCGATCAGTTCAGGCATCTGCCGGAAGAAAAAAGTCAGCAGCAGGGTGCGAATATGGGAGCCGTCGACATCCGCATCGGTCATGATGATGATGCTGTGGTAACGTAGTTTGTCTGGGTTAAATTCAGACCTGCCAATACCGCAACCCAAAGCGGTAACGATGGTTCCCACTTCTGCCGATGACAACATTTTGTCAAAGCGGGCTTTCTCAACATTAAGGATTTTACCTTTAAGCGGTAAAATAGCCTGAGTCCGGCGATCGCGACCCTGTTTGGCGCTGCCGCCAGCGGAGTCACCCTCCACTAAGTAAACTTCAGACAGGGCCGGGTCTTTCTCTTGGCAGTCAGATAGCTTACCCGGTAAACCTGCGATATCCAGAGCGCCCTTGCGCCGCGTCATTTCACGTGCCTTACGAGCGGCTTCCCGCGCTCTGGCGGCATCTAGCATCTTTCCCACTACCATTTTGGCTTCGCTGGGGTTTTCGACCAGGTAGTCGCCAAACATTTGGTTCATGGCCTGTTCTACTGCCGTTTTCACCTCAGATGAGACCAGCTTGTCCTTGGTCTGCGAGGAGAATTTAGGGTCGGGGACTTTTACCGAGATAACCGCGGTAAGACCTTCTCGCGCATCATCACCACTGGTCGATATTTTTGCTTTCTTGGCGTAGCCTTCTCGTTCGATATAGCCATTGAGGCTGCGTGTCAGCGAGGCGCGAAAGCCCGCCAAGTGAGCGCCGCCATCGCGCTGAGGGATGTTATTGGTATAGCAGTGGATGTTTTCTTGGAAGCCATCGTTCCACTGTAGCGCCACTT
The DNA here is from genome assembly GCA_047623385.1 of Paraglaciecola psychrophila. Lineage (GTDB taxonomy): Bacteria > Pseudomonadota > Gammaproteobacteria > Pseudomonadales > Dasaniaceae > Oceanicoccus. The sequence continues at coordinate 8,774 of JBLHLU010000118.1, read as the reverse complement.
CTACCGTGATACCGTCATCGCTGCTGGTCTCAAAATGAAACAGCTTGTTAATGGTGGTTTTATTCTGGTTTAAATAGTTAACAAAGGTGCTAAGACCGCCCTCGTAGCTAAATTCCTCTACTTTACCGGAGCGTTCGTCTTTCAGCTCAATAAAGATACCTGAGTTGAGAAACGCCAATTCTCGCAGACGTTTGGCGAGCTGATCGTGGTGAAAAACGATATTAGTGAAGGTAGCGGGGGAGGGCCTAAAGCGTATCTCAGTACCGGTAACTTCAGTAGTGCCGACGACCGCGAGTGGGGCTTGCGGCTCTCCGTGGCGGTAGGTTTGCTCAAAGACTTGGCCGCCGCGACGAATGGTTAACTGTAATTCCTCGGAAAGAGCATTGACCACCGACACGCCAACGCCGTGCAGACCACCGGAAACTTTGTAGGTGTTGTCGTCGAACTTGCCGCCAGCGTGCAGTACGGTGAGGATAACTTCTGCTGCCGACACACCCTCTTCGTGCATTTCGGTAGGAATACCACGACCATCATCGGATACAGAGACAGATTCATCAGGGTGTATAGCAATCATTATTTTGGAACAATGACCGGCAAGTGCTTCATCGATGGAGTTGTCTACCACCTCGAACACCATATGGTGGAGTCCGGTGCCATCGTCGGTATCACCGATATACATTCCTGGACGCTTGCGTACTGCATCCAAACCTTTTAACACCTTGATACTGCTGGAATCGTAATTATTTTCTTGTTCGCTCATAATACCAACCTATTGTCCTTGGTCGTTCTATCACCCGTATTCGGACGACTCTTTATTCGTTAACTCTAGGCCGATAGTGTCAGGCGACTAGAGAGACTTTACCGTGTTCCACGTGGAACAACTTCCTATCGGTATCAGCTTGCCAGCAATCTTTGACATCCTGATAGTCGACACAGGTTAAAAAAACCTGGCAATTTAGCTCTTCGAGTAACTCACACAGCGCTTTTCTGTGGTGCCTGTCCAGCTCGGCCGGTAGGTCATCAACTAAAAAAACACAGCGTTTGCCACGCAAGGCACCCAGTAAGTAGCCCTGGGCCAACCGCATTGCGCAGACAACTAACTTCTGCTGACCTCGGGACAACACGTCCACTGCCATCATTGACTGGCATTTCAGCCGTAAGTCAGCGCGGTGGTGTCCGGTACCGGTATAACCTCGATCAATATCTTTTTGACTATTATCGAAATAAGACTCAGCCAAGGTCTTTGACTTTTCCCAACCCCGATAATATTCTAAACTGACACCGTCAAAGGCGGTTAGCCTCGCCATCATGGTCGAAAACTGGGGCAAAAATAACGAGAAATAGTGTTCTCTGTATAGGTGAAGCTGTTCACCCGCGGCGACTAATTCTTGAGACCACGCCTGCAACTGTACCGAGTCAATTCTACCACGACGCAGCAAACTATTCCGTTGTTTTAAGCAGCGCTGGGCATTCTTCCAGACCCCGTGGAAGCCTTGTTCCACGTGGAACACTCCCCAGTCCATAAACTGACGCCGTATCTTAGGCGCGCCCTCCAGTAACTTAAAGGTATCAGAGGACAACACCTGCAGTGGTAAGTTTTCCGCTAACACCGCCGCTGAGGATACAGTTTGTCCCGCAATGCGAATATTGCCTCGCTGTTGACTCGACTTAAAGCGCTCCACACCTACCGGCTGAAAACCCACACCGGGTATATCGATGTCAGCAAATGCTACACACTTATCACTAAGGCTATTAATGAGCGGGTTAAGTTTATGACTGCGAAAGGAGCGTCCTGCTGACAGCAGGTATATTGCTTCGAGAATACTAGTCTTACCGGCACCATTGTCACCGTAAAACACATTGACCGGCGCCAACTCAGCGATATTAACATCAACCAAATTGCGCACCTGACTTACCGCTAGTCGCCCTATAAGTACTTCGTTCAAAATACCTTAGAGCCTCATGGGCATAACAACGTACATACAGTCACTGGCCTCGGCCTCTTCTAGCAGGGCACTGCTATTAGAGTCAGACAGCGATATCTTGACTTGCTCGCCACTGAGTACACCCAGTACATCCAACAGATAACTCACATTGAAACCAATCTCAAGAGTTTCACCTTGGTAATCAACTGATACGGTTTCTTCCGCTTCTTCTAGCTCTGGGTTATTCGCCATAATTTGCACGGTGTTGTCTGACAACAGCAGCCGCACACCGCGGTACTTTTCGTTAGACAAAATCGCAGTTCTAGAAAAAGCTTGCCGAAGATCGTCTCTGCCACCGAATACCGCTTTGGTACTGCCCTTGGGCAACACTCGATCATAGTCAGGGAATTTACCGTCAACTAGCTTCGAGGTGAAGGTAAATTCACTGGTCGTCGCGCGTATGTGATTACTACCAATAACCAGATCTACTATGTCATTTTCAGAGATCAACAACCGCGCTAACTCGATCACGCCCTTACGCGGCAAAATCACCTGCATCTGCTCTGGCGCGTCAATATCGGCCATTAGCGTGCAGACCGCTAATCGGTGACCATCAGTAGCCACTACTCGCAGACGGCCGTCTTGAATTTCCCACAACATACCGTTTAAGTAGTACCGAACATCCTGTTGCGCCATCGCAAAGCTAGTGCGATCGATTAAGCGTTTAAGGTCGCCCTGTTTGATCGAAACCTTCTGACCACCAGGACTGTCCTCTACGTTGGGAAAGTCCGCCGCACCCAGGCTCGACAAAACAAAACGGCTGCGTCCAGACCGAAGTATAACTCTTTGATCTTCAACGGAAAATTGAATATCGCTTTGGTCGGGCAGCGATTTGCATATATCCGCAAGCTTGCGCGCCGGTATAGTAATTTCACCCTCAGACTCCGGAGGCTGCTCTAGCATCACCCGTCCTACCAATTCTACTTCCAGATCGGTACCCGTAATCGACAACTGATTGCCCTCCAGCACCAACATAACATTGGACAGGATAGGTAAAGTCTGACGACGCTCGACAACACCGGCAACCAGATTGAGTGGCTTTAATAGGCTTTCGCGCGAGATCGAAAATTTCATCGTAGATGTTTTCCTTATTACTGAATGAACCGAGGCTCGTTATCTATGTCGTCAACAGACGCAACAAATTCTTGCAGTCTTCCCGGATATCGCTATCGGTCTCCTGCAACTCTTTAATCTTCCTGCAGGCGTGTAGCACTGTAGTATGGTCTCGACCACCAAAGCTTTCTCCGATCTCTGGCAAACTGTGGTTGGTCAACTCTTTAGCCAGCGACATTGCAACCTGCCGCGGCCTAGCGACCGATCGACTGCGCCGCTTTGACATCATATCGGATACCTTGATCTTATAGTATTCCGCGACCGTTCGCTGGATATTATCCATGCTTATCTGTCGGTCTTGCAACGCCAGCAAATCTTTGAGCGATTCGCGAATAAGCTCTATGTCGATAGCTTTACCCGTAAAATGGGCACTGGCTATAACTCGCTTCAACGCCCCCTCCAGTTCCCGAACGTTAGAGCGAATTTTTTGCGCTATAAAAAACGCCGCATCTGCCGGCAGTATGATGTTCGACTGCTCTGCCTTTTTTAGTAGTATCGCTACCCGAGTTTCCAGTTCCGGCGGTTCAACGGCAACCGTTAGCCCCCAGCCAAAACGCGATTTCAAACGCTCCTCTAGCCCGTCAATCTCTTTGGGATAGCGATCGCAGGTCAAGATCATCTGCTGGCCACCTTCGAGCAAGGCGTTGAAGGTATGAAAAAACTCTTCTTGAGAGCGCTCCTTGCCAGCAAAAAACTGAATATCATCAATTAACAAAGCGTCAACGGAGCGGTAATAGCGTTTAAATTCGTTAATCGCGTTCAGCTGCAAGGCCTTTACCATATCCGCTACGAAGCGTTCAGAATGGAGATAGACCACCTTGGCCTTGGGGTTTTTTTCTAACAACGCATTACCAACAGCATGCATTAAATGGGTTTTACCTAAACCAACACCGCCGTACAAAAACAGTGGGTTATAGGCGCCACCGGTATTTTCCGCAACCTGACGGGAAGCGGCCCGTGCCAACTGATTAGACTTACCCTCAACAAATTTGTCAAAGGTGTAATTCTCGATTAAGTAGCTCTGGTGATGAATGCCACCCTCCACATCCACTTTTCGCGTGGTGTGTTGCTGACTTTGAATTATGCGTTGAGGTCGCACCACCTGGGTGGTAGGCTCAACGGCTACTCGCCGCTTTGGAGCAGCGGAGCTCGCTACTTTACGTCGACCACCCGCACTTGCACCGTGAATCTCCAAACAGACATTCAAATTCTGTCCCGGTGATACGTCGGAAATGATTTCTTCGATACGGTGCAAGAACTTATCGTTGACCCAGTCTTTGACAAAACGGTTGGGCGCAAACAGTTTCAGCTCACCGCTGCCATCCTTTATTTCCACCTGCAGCGGTCTTATCCAGGTATTAAACTGTTGTGCAGGCAGCTCTTTTTCCAAGCAGTCGATGCATTGCTGCCATGTTGAGTTGGACAATTTTAACTTCCTCGAAGCCTTAGCTTCTACTTTCTATTATTGGTGTAAGTTTTTACGTTGCAATGCGGCCTCTGACTCAGGCAACAGACCCAGCCAGCCGCCAAGGCTTTTTTTCACCGAATCTCTCTTTCCACGGCATGCAAAACCAGCACGCGGCCTTCCCAATAAGTCGAACGGCAGACTATGCCTGGGGCACTATCACAGGATCAGGTTTTCGCCTTGAACAAACGGCATACACGGCATTATTGACGTTGTTATTATTCTCTACACACACTGTTTAGGCTGTGCATTGTACTCCCAGTTTAGCGACTTATCCACATATAAGTTGGCTTTTCACTCGCCGCGACAGTGAGATAAATAGCGCTATTAATCAACAAGTTAAAATAATACCACTTAATACAACGGCTATTTCAAGGTGCTTATACACGGCTGTGGATAACCGTGTATTTATGCTGTGGATAACCGGCGGATAAGCTGTTCAAAAGCTATTGATAAGTTAATTGATCGCAATTAAAACTTACCGCGTCTGTTAATGGGTACCCCTACACCTTCGAATAAGCGAGAAAGCGATTGATATTAGCGGGCAAATTCACTAAAATGCGCGGTCCCAAACTATGGGCTAGTGGCATTACTATTTATGCCCGTCTAGAACCCTAATGAATTTTAGCTATTTTCCGGAATTATCGTCATGAAAAGAACATTTCAGCCCAGCGTCCTAAAACGCAAACGCACCCACGGTTTTCGCGCTCGTATGGCCACTAAAAGCGGCCGTGCACTGATCAATCGTCGCCGTGCTAAAGGTCGTCAGCGTTTAGCTGCCTAATCCTTTTCGGCCGGTAGTAATAAGCAGTGGCAACATTGCCAGTAGCATTTTCTTTTGGGAAATCACTGCGCTTACTCGACGCCAATGATTATAAGTGTGTGTTTGATGATGCCCGCTTTAAGCTTTCGAAAAAAGAGATCTTAATCTTGGCACGGCCTAATAGCACACAGGGCCCTCGTTTGGGCTTGGTTATTGCCAAAAAGAGTGTCAAGCACGCGGTCCAGCGCAATCGTATTAAACGGTTGGCCCGGGAAAGTTTCCGGATGCAGCAATGCCAGTTACAAGGTATTGATGCTATTGTGCTGGCCCGCCGTGGCTTGGATCAATTAGACAACACTCATCTGCGCTCACTATTTGATCGCCTGTGGCTGCAACTGGCGGATAAACGTGAGAAGCATGCCGCTAAGCAGTGAATTAGCAGTTGAACCACTGGCTTTTTTTAGCGACATACTCTGCTCTCGTTTTTTTATACGAGACACTAAAGGCGAACCATGCGCCGTATACTCATAGCTTTTATTAAATTCTACCGCTATTTTATTAGCCCGTTAATGGCTAATCACTGTCGTTTTTATCCTAGCTGCTCGAGTTATGCCATCCAATCGATCGAGCGTCACGGTGCCTTTAAAGGGTGCTATCTGGCGGCCAGACGTCTGTTGCGGTGTCACCCCTTTAATCCCGGTGGCTACGACCCAGTTCCGGAACAGCATTTAAACCACAACGAGCAACCGATACGCTAATTATGGACTTCCAACGCTATTTACTGATCGCCGCCATCGCCGCTTTGTCCTTTATGCTGTTAACCGAATGGGTGCAGTTTAAAGAAGATAAAAGTGACGCTATTGTTTCCCAGCAGCAAAGTGCCGGCCCAGTTGCAAGAGCCAATACGGGGCAAGTAGCCAGTGCCACTGCCGTAATGACAGATAACAACAGTGGCTTTGACGATTTGCCGACCTCGCTAGCGGGTACTGTAGCTACAGTAGACGCTGCTATCGACGTGGCGTTGCTAAGCCCCACTGTAAGAGTATCAACTGACTCGTTAGTCATTGATATCAACACCCTCGGTGGCGACATTGTTTATTCGGCACTACCGCGCCATTTCGCCAAGATCGATACCCCCGACATCCCCTTTACACTGCTAGAGCAATCTAATATCCGTACCTATATTGCACAAAGTGGTCTTATCGGTGCCAACGGAATAGATACCAGTAAGGGCCGCGCACAGTACAGCAGCAGTGAAAGTAGCTATCAAATGCAAGAAGGGCGCAACAAACTGATTGTCGATCTGGTATTCAATGCAGAAAATAATGTACAAATCATTAAGCGATTTAGCTTTTACCGCGGTGAATACGTAATCGATGTTGAGTATGTCATCAATAATCGCGGCCGGCAGGATTGGCTCGGCGGTATGTTTGGCCAAATTAAGCGGGACAATACAGACGACCCCTCGGCGGATTCATCCGGTATGGGGCTGGCTCCCTACCTAGGTGCAGCGGTGCACTTACCCGATGAACCCTACAAGAAGATAAGCTTTGGCGACATCGCGGAAAGCGACTTCAAACAGACGGTTCAAGGTGGTTGGATCGCAATCTTGCAACACTATTTTGTCAATGCCTGGATTCCCGACGCCAATACCAGTAACAGTTTTTCAACCACTGTTAGCAGTGACAAGTCCAGTATCATACGTTTCACCAGCCCACAGATTACTGTTGCTGCGGGTACTAGTCAGACTATCAGCTCGCAGTTTTATACCGGCCCTAAGGACCAGTATCGCCTTGAAGAGATTTCTACCGGTTTAGAATTGACCGTTGACTACGGCTGGCTGTGGTGGATAGCCCAGCCACTGTTCTGGCTACTGACCAAGCTTCACAGTTATTTAGGCAACTGGGGTTTCGCCATTATAGCGGTTACCATTTTGGTCAAAGCGGCATTCTTCCAGCTCAATGCCAAGGCCTATACCTCAATGGCCAATATGCGAAAAGTGGGTCCAAAACTGGCTGAGATTAAAGAACGTTACGCCGATGACAAGCAAAAACAATCTCAGGAAATGATGAATCTCTACAAAAAAGAGAAAATCAATCCGCTCGGCGGCTGTCTGCCCATTCTGGTACAGATGCCAGTATTTATTTCGCTGTACTGGGTATTGATGGAGAGTGTTGAGCTGCGCCACGCACCCTTTATTGGCTACATACACGACTTGTCTGTTATGGATCCGTATTTCATATTGCCGCTGATCATGGGTGTCTCTATGTTTATTCAGCAGCGCTTAAACCCGGCACCGCCAGATCCTATGCAAGCAAAAATCATGCAGTGGATGCCGGTGATGTTCACCTTTTTCTTCCTGTTTTTCCCAGCGGGTCTGGTGCTGTACTGGGTTGTTAATAACACCCTGTCGATTGTTCAGCAGTATATTATTACCAAACGGATAGAAGCTGCCTAGTCTAGTGGCTTATTAGCGTCTGCTTTATTGCCAGCTTAGCGATCATTATTGTTAAGCTTATTGAAGAGAAGCAGTGGCGCTTAACCTACTATAAAACAATTACATAGCCACCCGACTCTTATGGGGTCGGTATTTTATGGCCCTCTTATGGATATTCCTCTGTTAGACAGTGATACCATTGCCGCAATAGCGACCCCTCCTGGGCGCGGCGGAGTCGGTATCATTCGTATCTCAGGTCCTCATACCCGAACCATAGCCAAAGCTATTTGCCCATCGAAGCTGCAACCTCGCTACGCCCATTACGGTCCATTTCTAGCGCGTGATAATAAGCAACTCAATAGCTCAGAAACTACCAAGATTGAATTAGATCAGGGTATTAGCCTGTTTTTTCCAGCACCCAACTCTTTTACTGGCGAGGATGTGTTAGAGCTTCAAGCCCACGGCGGACCTGTTTTGTTAGATTTGTTACTCACTGAAGTTATTGGGCTAGGTGCCAGAATAGCTCGGCCGGGTGAGTTTTCAGAGCGCGCATTTCTCAATAATAAAATCGATCTAACTCAAGCTGAAGCAATAGCTGATCTTATAGACAGCGCCTCTGAACAAGCCGCACGAAACGCCTTTCGCTCACTGCAAGGCGAATTCAGTAAAAAAATAACCGCGCTAGTTGAAGCCGTTATTATGCTGCGAGTCTTTGTCGAAGCCTCTATCGACTTCCCTGAAGAAGAGATCGATTTTTTAGCAGACCCCAAAGTAGCCCGTGACTTAGAGCAAATCATCACTACCCTAGCAGCAGTGATGAAGCAGGCTAAGCAAGGTGCTCTGTTGCAAGAGGGCATGACCGTAGTTATCGCCGGCAAGCCCAATGCCGGCAAGTCTAGCTTACTCAATGCGCTATCAGGTCGAGAGAGCGCTATCGTTACTGAAGTAGCCGGTACTACCCGCGACGTACTGCGCGAGCAAATACAAATAGACGGAATGCCACTGCATATT
>JBLHLU010000117.1:0-10837 GCA_047623385.1 Paraglaciecola psychrophila | reverse complement strand
GGAAGATAGTGTCGAAGACATTGACGGCGAGCTGCAGCAAGCCAAAGAGGCGTTACAGGCATTGGAAACGCAGCGCGAGCAGCTGCAGCGCGAGATTCAAAGCCAGAGCAGCCGGCACAGTGAAATTCGCTCCGAGCTGAGTGCTAAGCAAGTTAAAGTAGAGCAGCTTAGTGTGCGCCGCGAGCGCCTCAACAGCGAGATCGATGAGAGCCGGGAGCAGTTTCAATTGGAGCAAGAGAGCCTCGGCGAGGCTCGTATAGTGCTGTCCGAAGCCATCGAAAATATGGAGCAGGACTCGGGTCAGCGCGAGCAGTTACTAGCGACGCGGGACCAGTGTCGGCTGGTATTGGATGAGGCCCGACAGCGCGCTCGTCAGGACAAAGATGCGGCTCACCAGCTGGCCATGCGGTTCCAGTCGCTGCGCGCTCAGCTCGACTCAATTGCCCAGAATTCGGAGCGAACCCGCAGTCAAGTTAGCCAGTTAGAGGCGCGGCGCGATGAATTGAAAGAGACGCTAGCGGCCACGCAGGAGCCGGTTGAAGAATTGCAGTTAGAGCTCGAGCAGCAACTAGAACAGCGTTTGTTGGTTGAGCAGGAGCTCAGTGAAGCAAGGGCCAAGGTCGATGCTTTAGAACACGAGTTGCGCGAGGCAGCGGGTAAGCGCAGTGAAGTAGAGTCTCGGGTACAGAATGTGCGCAGTGAACTAGAACGCAGCCGGGTAGAGGTACAAGGTTTCCAGGTGCGTAGACGCACCCTGGAAGAGCAGCTGATTGAAAGCCAGTACGATCTCGAGACAGTGATTGCCAATTTACCTGAGGCTGCCAATGAGCAGCTGTGGTTGGAAAATCTTGAGTCGATAGGGCGACGCATCGCCAGACTGGGAGCGATCAATCTCGCTGCTATTGACGAGTACAAATCACAATCAGAGCGCAAAACGTATCTCGATGCCCAAAATAACGATTTGGAGGAGGCGCTGCTCACGCTGGAGAACGCCATACACAAGATTGACAAGGAGACCCGTCACCGCTTTAAGGAAACCTTTGATCAGGTCAATGGTAGTCTGCAGGAACTATTTCCCAAGGTTTTCGGCGGAGGCACCGCCTATTTGGAGATGACCAGCGACGACTTACTCGACACCGGTATTGCCATCATGGCGCGGCCACCGGGCAAGCGTAACAGCACCATTCATCTACTCAGCGGTGGCGAGAAAGCGTTGACCGCAATCGCCCTAGTGTTTTCTATATTTCGACTTAATCCGGCACCTTTTTGCATGCTCGACGAAGTTGACGCGCCGTTAGATGATGCCAACGTTGGCCGCTATGCGCGGCTGGTAAAAGAGATGTCGAAGTCGGTTCAGTTTATTTACATCACCCACAATAAAATCGCCATGGAAATGGCCGATCAGTTGCTCGGTGTTACCATGCACGAGCCCGGAGTATCGCGTGTGGTTACCGTTGATGTCGACGAGGCAGCCGAGATGGCAACGCTGTGATGTTGAAATATGTGCGCTGCCTTAGCAGTATGCCGACGGTTCAGGTTGCTGTTTACATGAAAAAAATGTTGGGTGTTTTCTATATAGGCGCTAAGCTATGTATGAATATTTCTGTTACCGCTACTATAGAGAAAGGTTGAGTTAACGATGGAACTCAGTGTTCGCGACTGGATGATCATTGTCGGTATAGTGCTGATAGTCGTAGTGTTAGCTGACGGCTTTCGACGGGTTCGCAACGAGCGTCGCGGCAAGATCCGTATGTCCCTTAACAGAAATTTTCTTAATGCACAGGAGGGCGAGGGGCACTCCAGTGAACTGCCCAATGGCGGTGCCCGGGTGATTGATGCCCGCGACCCTGAGAGCGAACCCTATGCCGGTACCGAGCCGAACATCGGCGACGAAAATCTGCAGTTGGATCAACTGGTGCCAATGTTAATGGAGTCAGTGGAGGAGCGCAGTGCCGGTGACGAACACCCTGCGCCGCCGCAGCCAGACGCAGACATCACCGTCAGCCAAGATCAATACAATCGGGCCGGTGACGGCCAAGGCAGCCGTGCTGAAGCGGCAGAAAGTGACCTTCAACGCACTGCGGTCAATCAACCCGAGCAAGTTACGCAGAGCACACAGCCACCGGCTGCTGCTGCCTCAGACCCTGCGCAGCAAGAGGTTTTTGTGATCAATGTTGCGGCCAAGGACGGAGCGTTTAAGGGGCCTGATTTACTGCATATACTACTAGCTTGTGATCTGCGCTTCGGTGAAATGTCGATATTTCACCGCCATGAACAGGCCAATGGCAGTGGCGCGGTGCAGTTTAGTATGGCTAATAGTGTGGCCCCCGGGGTGTTCGATTTGGATGCTATTAATGAATTCAGTACCCCCAGCGTGAGCTTCTTTATGAGTGTACCGGGGGCAGAAAATTCTATGCAGTCCTTCGACGCGATGGTGGAAACGGCCCAGTGTCTAGTAAAAAATATGGGCGGTGAAATGCGTGATGAGTCGCGCAGCGTAATGACGCTGCAGACGTTGGAACACTGCCGTCAGAAAATTCGCGACATCGAACGGCGCCAGCTTACCCGTAGCGTTTGATAAGATTGCCGAAGTTCTAGCAGCCTTTTTACTCAGTTCTATTATTAACTAACGGACGCTAAATGCCCGAGCTAACAGCCCTGCAAATGCGGCTAACGCAGCTGCGAACTGAGATCAATCTCTACAACTACCAATACCATGCACTGGATCAGCCGACGGTTCCCGACGCTGAGTACGATCGACTGATGCGCGAGTTGCAGGCTATTGAAACGCAGCACCCGCAATGGGTTGTCACTGACTCACCGACGCAGCGCGTCGGCGCAGCGCCATTGCAGGGTTTTTCCCAAGTCACTCACCTACAGCCCATGTTGTCCCTCGACAATGTTTTCAGTGCGCAAGAGCTAGAAGAATTCCACCGCCGTATTGGCGAGCGCCTGGGTGAAATGGGGCCGCTAACGATTTGCTGTGAGCCCAAACTCGACGGCGCGGCGGTCAGCTTATTGTATCGTCATGGCCGTTTGGAACGGGGCGCTACTCGGGGCGACGGCAGTGCCGGTGAAGATATAACCCATAATGTGCGCACCATACCTTCTATTCCACTGACTCTGATCGGTGCCGACTTCCCCGAACTGCTGGAAGTGCGGGGCGAGATCTACATGCCTAAAAAAGGTTTTCAGCAGTTTAATGAGCGGGCGCTGCGGCGCGCAGAGAAGCCCTTCGTCAATGCCCGTAATGCGGCGGCGGGCAGTTTGCGGCAGCTAGACGCCAGACTGACGGCTAAAAGACCACTGGAAATGTGCTGCTACAGTGTCGGCCAAGTTGAGGGCGGCACATTGCCTTCTAGTCACCACGCGATCTTGCAGCAACTGCAGCAGTGGGGCTTTCGGATTAATCGCGAGATGCAGCTAGTGCAGGGTCTGGCGGCCAGTATGGATTATCACGATCAGCTACTGAGTCGCCGGGATCAACTGCCCTACGATATTGACGGCATTGTCTATAAGGTTGATCAGTTAGCGCTGCAGCGGGAGTTGGGCTTTACTGCCAAGGGTCCGCGCTGGGCCATTGCCCATAAGTTTCCGGCGCAAGAGGAAATGACGCTGTTGCTTGGAGTCGATTTTCAAGTCGGGCGCACCGGTGCGATTACCCCGGTTGCCCGACTGCAGCCGGTGTTTGTTGGCGGTGTTACCGTTAGCAACGCCAGCTTGCACAATCGCGATGAGATCGATCGCCTCGGGGTTAGGGTTAACGATACTGTCATTGTGCATCGGGCCGGTGACGTTATACCCAAGGTTGCTGGAGTGGTGTTGGCGCGACGACCAGAGCACACCGAGGCTATTGTCTTTCCCGCCTGCTGTCCGGTCTGTGGGTCGGCGCTGGAGCGATTGGAGGGGGAGGTTGTCACCCGTTGCACCGGTGCGCTAATTTGTGGCGCCCAGCAAAAAGAGGCGATTAAGCATTTTTCGTCGCGCCGGGCGATGGATGTTGACGGCCTCGGTGATAAGTTGGTCGAGCAATTGGTTGATGAAAAGCTCATTGAGTCGGTGGCGGACCTGTTTGATCTGAGTGTAATGGCGCTGTCAAAACTGGATCGAATGGGCAGTAAATCCGCTGAAAATTTGGTAGCGGCATTAAACCACAGCAAATCAACCACCCTGCCTCGTTTTTTGTTTGGTCTCGGCATTCGCGAAGTGGGGGAGACTACTGCCGCTAGTCTAGCCAAACACTTTGGCTCAATGGCGGCGCTGCAGCAGGCCAACGTCGAGCTGCTCTTAAGCGTGCCAGATGTTGGGCCAATAGTTGCTCGCAACGTGCACAGTTTTTTTAGTAGCGACAGCAATCGGGCTTTTTTGGCACGGCTGGTAGCGGCGGGTATTGAATGGCCCGATATCGAAGTTAAAACCGCGGAGCAGCTGCCGCTTTTGGGGCAGACTTATGTCGTAACGGGTACCTTGGTGACAATGGACCGCTCCGAGGCTAAGGCCGCCCTGCAAGCACTGGGGGCAAAGGTGGCGGGCTCTGTGTCGAAGAAGACTGATGCGCTGGTCGCCGGTGCCAATGCCGGCTCAAAGTTAAGCAAGGCCCAGGACCTCGGTATTGATATACTGGACGAAGAGGCCCTAGCTGCGCTGCTCGAGAAATTGCGAGCGAACTATTAGCCGCTCGGCCCCTGTCCATACGGCAAGTTTTATGGTGCTCGCTGCAATAGAGGATTTTTTGACTGTGACTAATAGTACTCGCTTGTTATTACCAGCGCCTGCGCTGTGTTCGGGGCGGCTGTTGTGTTTGGCCTAGCCCAGCGCGCCGCGCTAGTGACGGCAGCGGTGCTTCTGGGCGCCTGTGCCACTGCGCCGCCGCCTCAGCCCGATGATATTTGCGCTATATTCCGTGACAAGAGTGGCTGGTATCAAGACAGCGTCGCGGCGCGAAAAAACTGGCGATCACCGATTCCGGTGATGATGGCGATCATGCACCAAGAATCGCGCTTTCAATCACAGGCGAAGCCACCGCGAACCAAAATATTGGGGTTTATTCCGGGGCCTAGGCCCTCTAGTGCCTTCGGCTACTCGCAGGCAAAAAAAGCAACCTGGGGCGATTACCAGCTCAGTAGCGGCAATTACGGCGCCGACCGTGATGATTTTGACGACGCCATTGATTTTATTGGTTGGTATAACAATACCAGTGGCAAGCGAAGTAATATCGCTGTCGATGACAGCTACCATCTATATCTTGCCTACCACGAAGGCCACGGCGGTTTTAATCGACGTACTTTTAAAAACAAAGCCTGGTTAAAGGCGGTAGCCAGTAAGGTATCGGCTATGGCCGGGCGCTATCGCGTCCAGTTGCAGCGCTGCGAAAAAAGTCTTAAAAAATCTTGGTGGAACCCGTTCTAACGAGTTGATATAAGGGCGCAACGATAACGATCTTGGCGTTGCTGCGGTCAGCCGGTATTGTCAACTATTGTGGCGCTCTAGCAACGCCTAGTAAAAACCGTTTTCACTCGCAGTCCTCGCAACAAAACAAAAGCAGACAAAAGCGCGTTTTTCTTAACGTTTCGCTTCCAATTAGCCGATATAGCTGCTGACTCTATAGTGCTGTTGTGATTTAATCGAGGGGTCCACCGAAAACAATTGTTCACCAATTGTACAATAATAAATAAAAAATGAATTGAACACAAAGCTCTCTGTTCAGTTGAATATTGGGGAAGATTACCTTGAAAGCTACTGATATAAATGATCCTGAATATTTCCACAAGGTGGTTGACTGTCAGCTAGCTTGTCCCGCGCACACGCCAGTCCCTGAATATATTCGCTTAGTTGCCGCTGAACGCTACACCGATGCCTATATGGTTAACTGGCAGTCCAATGTTTTTCCCGGTGTCTTGGGGCGCACCTGTGATCGTCCCTGTGAACCGGCCTGCCGGCGCGGTCGGCTCGATGCCGATGAAGAGCCAGTGGCAATTTGCCGGTTAAAGCGGGTCGCCGCCGACAACAAGGTTGAAGCAGATTTTCGCGCCATGATGCCCGCTATTCCGCAGCAAAAAAACGGTAAGACGGTGGTCATGATCGGCGCCGGTCCAGCCTCGTTAACGGTGGCTAGAGATTTAATGCCTCTGGGCTATAGCGTCGAAATCTTTGACGATCAGCCCGCTGGCGGTGGTTTTATGCGCAGCCAAATTCCCTCTTTTCGGCTGCCGGTAGAAGTGCTGGATCAGGAAATAGAGTATGTGACTTCGATGGGAGTGACTACCCACTACAATAGTTATATAGACAGTCTTAAAGCCATTTTGGCAAAAGACTACGATGCTGTTTTTGTCGGTACCGGTGCACCTCGTGGCCGCGACCTAGAGATAATCGGCCGTGCTGATGCCACTGATAATATTCACATCGGTATTGATTGGTTGGGCAGTGTGGCCTTTGAACACATTGAGTCGATCGGTAAGGAAGTCATTGTATTGGGCGGTGGTAACACGGCTATGGACTGCTGTCGCACCTCGTTGCGACTCGGTGCAGAGCAGGTCAAAGTGGTGGTGCGCAGTCCCCGGGTTGAAATGAAAGCCTCACCTTGGGAAATAGAAGACGCCGAGCGCGAAGGCATTCCCATGCTCGAAAATCACACCCCCAAAGAATTTGTGACTGAGAACGGCAAGCTGGTCGGTATGTTGTTTGAGTTAGTTCGCGCCGAGTATGATGATAATGGCCGCCGGTCGCTGATAGCCACGGGTGAACCAGACGTTTTGATCGAGTGCGACGATGTCTGTATTGCTATTGGCCAAGACAATTCCTTCCCCTGGATAGAGCGCGATATAGGATTGGAATTTGGCAAGTGGGATATGCCGGTAGTCGATAAAACCACCTTTCAATCGACTAATGCCAAAGTGTTTTTCGGCGGTGACGCCGCCTTTGGTCCAGAGAATATTATTACCGCAGTGGCTCACGGTCACCAGGCAGCGGTCTCGATTGATCTGTTTTTACAAGGTCAAAGTGTTCAGCATCGGCCTTCGCCGAGGGTCAATCTAACCAGCCAAAAAATGGGCATACACGAGTGGATTTATGACAGTCCAGTGGTTAATGATGTTCGCAATGCAGTACCTCACGCTGAGGTGGGCTTGGCCATCAAAGACCGGATGATGGAGGTCGAGCTGGGTTTTGACGCCAGCACCGGTTACGCAGAAGCTCAGCGCTGTCTTAACTGCGACGTGCAGACTGTGTTTTCTGAACCGGCCTGTATCGAGTGCGATGCCTGTGTCGACATTTGCCCCACCGACTGTATTAGTTTTGTCGATAATGCGGAGGAAGCGCAGCTGCGCAGCACGCTTAGCGCGCCGGCCAATAACATGCAGCAAGATTTGTATGTTTCCACTACTGCACTGCCGACTGGGCGGGTGATGGTCAAAGACGAAAATGTGTGCCTGCACTGCGGCCTCTGTGCCGAGCGCTGCCCCACGGCGGCTTGGGATATGCAGAAGTTTTTATACAATGTCAGCAAGGCCGGTGAAGACGTGCACAGTGCCGACCGGGCGCAACACACTACGGTAGGATAATAATAATGAATGTCAGTAATAAAATGACAGCAAAATCGATTACTTCGGTCAATGACTTGGTGGTTAAATTTGCCAATGTCAACGGCACCGGCTCTGCCAGTGCTAACAATTTATTTGCCAAGGCGGTGTTTCGCATGGGCTTGTCGGTTAGCCCAAAAAATATATTCCCCTCTAATATTCAAGGTTTGCCGACCTGGTATGAGGTGCGGGTCAGCGATAAAGGCTATTTGGGCCGCCGCGACGGCGTTGATATTATGGTCAGCGTTAATCCCCAGAGTATGGAAAAAGATATTCAAGAGGTATCTGCTGGCGGCTATTTTGTCTATGACAACACCCGCCCCTTGGACCTGCGTCTAGCGCGCCATGATATTAATTTTATTGGTTTGCCACTGACCCAAATCTGTCTGGACGAATACAAAGACCCGCGTCAGCGTCAGTTATTTAAAAACGTTATTTATATCGGCGCTCTGGCAGCGCTCATCGATATTGAGTTTGATGTGCTGACCAATCTGATTGCCGACCAGTTTAAGGGCAAAGAAAAACTGATTGTACCCAATGTACACGCTCTAGAATTAGGTTTTCAATACATTAAGGAACATCACGCCTGCCCGTTGGGAGTGACCGTGCAGCGGCGCGATAACATCGGCGACAAAATCTTAATTGATGGCAATACCGCCTGTGGTCTGGGAGCGGTGTACGGTGGCGCCACCATGGCTGGCTGGTATCCAATTACGCCCTCGACCTCGGTAATTGAGGGTTTTGAAACCTACTGTAAGCGTCTGCGTATTGATCCTGGCAGTGGTAAAAAGAACTTTGCTATTGTGCAGGCGGAGGACGAACTGGCAGCGATCGGCATGGTGATTGGTGCCAGTTGGAATGGTGCTCGCTCTTTTACCGCCACCAGCGGCCCGGGTATCTCGCTGATGGGTGAGTTTTTGGGCTTGGCTTACTTTGCTGAGATTCCGACGGTGTTAATTGATGTACAGCGCAGCGGTCCCTCAACGGGTATGCCCACGCGCACTCAGCAATCGGACATTACCGCCTGTGCTTACGCCTCCCACGGCGACACTAAACATGTGCTGGTATTCCCCTCGTCACCGAAGGAGTGTTTCGATATGACCGCCGATGCTTTTGATTTGGCGGAGCAATTGCAGACCCCGGTTATTATGATGAGCGACCTCGACTTGGGTATGAATGACAATATGTCTGAGCCCTTTGAATGGGACGATAGCCGCCAGTATAAGCGCGGCAAGGTCTTATCGGCAGCGCAGCTCGATGAGATGAGCGAGCGTTTTGGTCGCTATAAAGATGTCGACGACGACGGTATTCCCTATCGTACTTATCCTGGTACCCATCCCACTAAGGGCGCATTTTTTACTCGCGGCACCTCGCGCGATGAGTTTGCGGTGTATACCGAAGACGGCGCACAATACGTTAAAAATATGGAGCGGTTGCTGAAAAAGTGGGAGACGGCAAAGCAGTATGTGCCGGCCCCTGAGATCATTCGCGCCGCCGGCGCTACTAGTATTGGCATTATTCACTTTGGTACCAGCATGGATGCGACGCTGGAGGCGGTTGACTATTTGGCCGCCGAGGGCACCGCAGTCAATACCTGCCGTATTCGAGGGTTTCCTTTTAACCATGAAGTGGAAGCCTTCATTGCCGAGCACGAAACGGTGTTTGTGGTAGAGCAAAACCGCGATGCACAGATGCGCTCGCTGCTGGTTAACGAATGTGAAGTCGACCCCAAAGGGCTGCTCAAAGTGTTAAATTTTGACGGTATGCCAATTACCGCCCGCTTTGTGCAGGGGAAAATAAACGCCGCGATCAATAGCGACAATGTGACCCCCATCAAGCGCAACGCGCAACAGTAGAGGCAGGTTTATTATGAGTTATTTGAAACCCGATTTTCGCCACCCCGATTTACCGGTTAATGAACTGGGCTATACCAAGAAAAATTACGAGGGTGCTATCTCTACGCTCTGCGCCGGCTGTGGTCACGACTCCATTAGCGGTGCTATTGTACAGGCGATTTTTGAGTTGTCGATTCCACCGCATCAGGTTGCCAAGCTGTCTGGCATCGGCTGCTCATCGAAAACACCGACCTATTTTCTCGGCAATTCCCACGGCTTTAACTCTGTACATGGGCGCATGCCTTCGGTGGCGGCGGGGGCCAATATGGCCAATCGCGATATGATTTATGTCGGTGTATCCGGCGACGGTGATACCGCCTCTATTGGTATGGGCCAGTTCGCCCACGCTGTGCGTCGCAATCTAAATATGATGTATATTGTTGAGAATAACGGCTGTTACGGATTGACCAAGGGCCAGGACTCGGCAACCTCGGATATTGGCTCAGCCAGTAAAAAGGGTGACCCCAACCCCTTCGAGCCGATTGACTTGGCCAGCGTTGCACTGCAGTTGGGGGCCACCTTTGTCGCCCGCAGCTTTAGTGGTGACAAGCAGCAGCTCATCCCACTGATTAAGGCGGCTATTTCGCACCAGGGTTTCGCTTTCATCGATGTTATATCGCCCTGCGTGACTTTTAACAATAACCCACAGTCGACCAAGGGTTACGAGTATATTCGTGATCATTTAGCGGCTACCGGCACCGTCGACTACGTGCCGATGAAAGAGGAGATTACCACCAGCTATCAGCCCGGTAATTCGCAGGAAGTCACTTTGCATGACGGCTCAGTACTGCATCTGCACAAGACCGATAAGCGTTTGGATATTCACAGTCGCCGCTCGGCGCTGGGTTTGATTAAGGACTATAAATCGAAAGACAAGGTGCTGACCGGATTGCTTTATATGGACCCTGACACCCAAGACTTGCATGAGAGTGTTGGTTCCTCCAGTCGCCCGCTGCGCTCACTTAAGCAGAGCGAGCTGTGCCCCGGCAGCGCTACCTTGTCCACCATTAACGACAGCCTGCGTTAGCCACAGGTATTTCTCAACAGGCTGTGCACCCCAGTGCAGAGCGCTGGCAGCAGCTAGTATTGCCGTAACCAGCCGTTGCTCCCGATCATTTCCAATCACGTCCTCTCATTGCCCCTCACTCCCTATTACCCTCTATCACTTCCGATCATTACGAAGATAGCGCCCTAGCTATTGGCTAGTGCTCTCAGGTCTTCATATAGGCTCGCTGAGCGGTGATTGACTGTCGCCGGTCCGTTAGCTAGAAGATTCTCTAACAGCAGTTGTAGCGTGGCTGGCACAGAGCAAAGGGTACTTGTGTAGGGGTATTGATAAAGGTGGGACTGGCGTTGCAGCTCAAT
>JBLHLU010000116.1:0-10940 GCA_047623385.1 Paraglaciecola psychrophila | reverse complement strand
CCTACTGGAGCACGCCCGCTTTGCCCCCAGCGGTGGCAACCGTCAGGGATGGAAGGTACTGGTGGTCAAGGACCGGTCTATTCGCCGGCAATTAAAAGCGTTAGTAGCGCCAACAATTAAAGAGTATAAGGCCTGCGCAAAAGCCGGCGAAACGCCATTTAATACCATTAACCCATCGGCGGTCGATCAGCAGACTATCGATGCTACCTCGCCAGACTTCCCTTTGGTTGACGACCTGGAGAGCGTGCCGGTGATGTTGGTTGTTTGTGTTGATTTAAGCCAGGTCAGTTCAATGGATCGTGACTTGTCACGAATAGGGGTTATCTCCGGAGCCAGTATTTACCCTTTTGTGTGGAATATATTGTTGGCGGCGAGAAATGAAGGTTTGGGCGGCGTCCTGACGACATTCTTGGCTCATCAAGAAAGTGCGGCAAAAAAACTGCTCAATATTCCTCCGCACTATGCGATCGCGTCGACGGTTGGCATCGGTAAGCCTGTTAAGCAACTCACCAAGTTGCGCCGCAAGCCGGTGGAGGACTTTGCGAATTTAGACCAATTTGATGGGGCCACCTTCACCGCAGGTGAATAATCGATAACGGTGAAGACTGCCTAGTGTAGGTAATTCATCACTGAGCTTGTGTTAGTGTCATTACCATTAATGATTAGTTTTATAACAGGCTGGCAGCGAATTCTTCATCACTGACTAGGCTGGCAGCAGCGCAGTCGGAGTGCCGAGATCAAGGCTATTCACGAAGTGCCAGCATACTACCCCCCGACTTAGTGTATTGGCTAGTGGTAGCAGCGCTTCGACAAGCAGCGGGCTATGATTTACCTTTCCGCCGCCGCCGCGGTGTATGAGTATAGTAAACACTGCTCTGCCATTGGTATAAACGGTTATCTGGGCAAGCCGACTACCGCGTTGTTGCCGCACGATTACTTGCGGTAATTGGACAGACACCTGCGGTTAGCGCACTGAAACCACACCAGCTACTGGGCGTCTGGCTGGGCAATAAAACTGGACATTTTCAGCCGACAATCCTATTGTTACCGGCTGTTCGGCAATAACGTTATCGACTTCTTGGATGATGAACTAACGCAATTTAATGTTCAGATGACGATTTCACCGAAGCTAACGACACAAATGATTAGCTAGCTATCACCATTTAAACCTTTAGGAGTTCAAGCCCGTGCCACTACCCGCAACAGCGCAGCGCGAACATATTCACACTCGCACGCTAGTGATTAATGCCTACCGTCGTAGTGACGGCTTAATGGATGTCGAGGGTCAAATCACCGATATAAAGCCGTTTCAGCATCAAATGATGGACGGTCTTGTAGAGGCTGGAGAACCGGTACATGACCTGTCGATACGCATCACTCTAGACGATAGCCTCACTGTTAGAGACGCAGTAGCATCGATGGATTCAACGGCCCACGATTTGTGTCCACAAGCGGCGCCCAATTTCAAAAACATTATCGGCCTGCAAATTGCTGGGGGCTGGAATAAAAAAGTGAAGGAGGCGATGTCGCCGGGTTTGGGCTGCACCCATATTATTGAAATGCTGGCGCAGATGGCCTCTGGGGCCAAACAGGCGATGTGGTCGAGAAAACCCGGTGAAAAAATCGATATGCCGCCGCCAGAGCAGCGTGAAATAATGCCCGGTATGCTCAACACCTGCTATGCCTATCGACAAGATAGTGAACTGGTGCAACAACACTTCCCGCGCAGCTATATCGCCAGTGACAAAAGCTGACAGCGCGCTAAATACTTGATTCTAGGTCGCAGAAGAGGCACTCTTTGCTGCTGCGGCGTTAGGCAAACACAATAAAACAGGAGAAGAAAATGGGTCCACTACAGGGTATTAAAGTCATCGAACTAGCGGGTATTGGCCCCGGGCCATTTTGCGGCATGCTGTTGTCGGATATGGGCGCTGAGGTTATTCGCATTGAGCGCAAGGGCGCTAGAGGCGGCTCTAAATACGACGTATTGAGTCGCGGGCGCAAGTCTGTTGCGGTGGATCTGAAAAAGCCCGAGGGTGTGGAAACGGTGTTGAAATTGATCGAGGGTGCCGATATTTTGCAGGAGGGTTTTCGCCCCGGTGTCACCGAACGACTGGGCCTGGGTCCCGATGTTTGCCTGGCTCGTAATCCTAAATTGGTCTACGGCCGGATGACCGGCTGGGGACAGTACGGACCCATGGCGCAGGCGGCGGGACACGATATTAATTATATCGCTCTGACCGGTGCGCTGCACTCGGTGGGCACCGTTGAAAAACCGGTAGCACCGCTCAATCTAGTGGGTGATTTCGGTGGCGGCGCACTCTATCTGGCGATGGGTATGTTGGCAGCGGTGATCAGCGCGCGCAACACTGGTGCCGGACAGGTGGTTGATGTAGCCATGACCGACGGTGCTTCTTCGTTGATGTCGATGATGTACGGTATGACCGCATCGGGTATGTGGGATGGCGAAAACCGTCGGGCGAATATGCTCGACGGCGCTGCGCATTTTTACGATACTTTTGAAACTGCCGACGGCAAATGGATTGCACTGGGCTCGATCGAGCCACAGTTTTATGCACTGCTGCGAGAAAAAGCAGGGCTGGACGATGCCGCTTTCGACGATCAGATGAATAAAGATGAGTGGCCGCAGCTAACCGAGCGTGTAGCCGAGGCGATTAAAACGAAAACGCGAGACCAGTGGGACGAGATCATGTCGGGTACCGATGTCTGTTATGGCCCAGTACTGTCGCTGAGTGAGGCGCCCAATCACCCGCACAATGTCGCCAGAGAAACCTTTGTCGAGATTGACGGAGTAGTGCAGCCCAACGTAGCGCCACGTTTTAGTGGTACCGCCTCAAAGATTCAAAGCCCACCGTGCAGCGATATTGGTCGCGATACTGAGTCAGTGTTAGCTGCCAGCGGTTTTAGTGCACAGGACATTGCCCAGTTAAAGGCTGAGCAGGCGATCTAGAATGCCTCAGTTCGAAAAACGCGCTAAAGTTTTTAACAGCAACTGTCTAGAGGGAGTTTATTATGAGCACCATACCGACATTAGCCGCCATCCATCATATGGCATTTCGCTGTAAAGACGCTGAGGAAACAACGCGTTTTTACCGAGACATATTGGGTTTAAAACTTAAGATCGCACTGAAAGTTGACGATACCCCCGGCACTGAGGATGGGCGGGGGTTTATGCATTTGTTTTTTGAAATGGGCGACGGTAACTTTATTGCTTTTTTTGACGACCCCGCCGGGGTTGAGAATTTTGATTTTAAGCCGATGTACGGATTGGACTGCCACGTCGCTTTTGCCGCCGCTAGCAAGGCAGAATTAGATACTTGGATGGCGCTGTTTAAAGCCAACAATGTACCTTGTTCAACGCCGATTAATCACGACTTTGTGCACTCGATTTATTTTTGGGACCCCAACGGGGTGGCTCTTGAAATCACCTACAAAGACGAGCAGTACCAACAGATTCTTGAGCATGAAGAGGCTATATCACTGCAGCAAATCAGTGATTGGAGTGCCGCCAAGGCTAGTAAGCAGCAAGCTTCGGCCAGCTAAAAAGAGCATCGACGGTTGCAGTACTTGGCTCGTTTCTGCCTCGTTCCTGTCAATGCTTACACTTTAGGCAACGCTTTAGCACGGGTATACAGTGCCCGTAGGCCGTTGCCAGCGCAGCATTACGCCACTCGCAGCAGTCTGATTGTTCATTGATGTGTTTGGCCGAATTTATCGCAAGGCTATAACAAGCTTATAATAGACATACAGCCACAAACGGTGCCTCGGAAGCGACTCTGCTTGATCGCGCCCTTTGCCAAATCGGCCAAGAAGTCATTGATTAGGGTGTCCAGCGATAGTCTGTCAGTGATATGCGGGCGCCTTTTATTACCACGCCCTCAGCCGTCAGTCGTTGCCGCTGGAGTCGATAGGAACGGGAATTCTCGGGCAGCGATAGCTTACCCTGGCTGTTAATTACCCGGTGCCAAGGTAAGTGACTATCTTTAGGCAGCTTTTTTAGTACATTCCCCACTAATCTTGCCGCTCCAGGCAGCCCCGCGATGCCGGCAATTTGGCCATAACTGGCCACTTTTCCCGGTGGTATCATAGCGACCGTCTGCCATATACGCTGCTGTTTAGAGAGGTCCGGCATCATCAGTGGGGTATGCTTAAAGTTAGGTTACAGCGGGCTATCCGGCCTCAAGACACAGGCCGGAGCTAGAGTTTAGAGCCGTAGACCGCCATCCATTTCAATAACTCGGCCGCTAAAATACTCATTTTCAAAAATATAGGCACAGCTGTGACCAATTTCTTCCGGGGTGCCCAGGCGCCCCAGTGGGATACCCGCGGTCATCTTTGCCAGTGCCTCGGGTTTCATGCTGGCGACCATATCGGTGGCGATAAAACCCGGTGCAATCGCTGCTGCGCGAATACCGTAGCGGGCCAACTCTTTCGCCCAAGTGACAGCCATGGCGGCGACTCCGGCCTTGGCAGCAGAATAGTTAGACTGACCCATATTGCCGGCTTTTGATATGCTAGAAATATTGATGATGACGCCTTTGCTGTTTAATTTGATCATGTGCTCGACGGCTTCTCTACCGCATAGGAATACCCCGGTAAGATTGACATCGATAACTGCTTGCCACTCGGCCAAGCTCATTTTTTTGACGATCTCACCGTCTTTCACTTTTATCATTAGGCCGTCACGCAAAATACCGGCGTTATTGACCAGTCCATCGAGGGCTGAAAAGTCAGCGACAATCTGGCTAAAAGTGCTGACCACTTCTTCCTCTTTGGCGACGTTGGCGATATAGGCCCGAGCATCGCCCCCAGCCTGTTGGCATAGGGCAACGGTTTCCGCTAGTTTTTCGGTATTGAGGTCAATCAGTGCAAGGATGGCGCCTTTTGCGGCCAATACTTGAGCCATAGCGCGCCCTAAACCCTGACCGCCACCGGTGACGGCGATAACTTTACCTTTCAAATCCATAAATAGTGTCCTGTTGCGTGTTAAGATTATGGTCTGTTCAGCGCCGGGCAGCCCTTAGGGTTGTGCTCCTGCCAACAGCCATAGCAGCGGCGCATTATTGCAGTTATTGCGGCGAATACCAATTGCCCTGCCCCGGCAGCGGCTTTAGAGTGGGGCCGCGGTCTATCCAATTAGCGTCCAGCAACGCCACATAGCCAAGGCTGAACAGTGAGCTGTCTCGGCGACGCCGGCCTTAGAGATTGAAATATGCGTTTTCTATTAGCTCTTTTTATTATTGTTCCTATCAGCGAAATGTGGCTGCTAATACAAGTGGGAGCGCAGATCGGTGCGCTCTACACGGTATTGTTGGTATTTTTGACCGCAGCGGCGGGGCTGGCACTATTGCGCCGCCAAGGTCTCAACACGCTGATGCGTTTAAATCAGAAAATTGAGCAGGGGCAGATGCCGGCGGGTGAGATTGCCGAAGGTGTTGCGCTAGCGGTGGGGGGAGCACTACTGCTGACGCCAGGTTTTATTACCGATGGTATTGGCTTTATCTGCTTACTGCCGTTTACTCGCAAATGGTTTCTCGGCGGCTTGCTAGGTAAAATAATGCCTCAGGCCGGTTCCGTGCATATGCAGGGTCACCATAATTTCGGGAATAACCATAGCTCTAACCACAGCTCTAACCACGGCCCTAACCATGCCTATAATAAAAGCCGCAACGACAGCCACATTGACAGTGATGCCAGCCAGTCAGGTGATACGGGCGTCCGCAGCGGCGGTGACGGTGAAGCGCCAGTGACTCTTGATGGGGAATACCGCCGAGAGCCGTGACCGGTGCTATTAATACAACTAGATGTGACTGATGGGTCATTACTGCCTCGGTATTAGTTGAAAAACCTACCACTCGGGCCCCGTTTGCCGATCTAGCCAAATAATTCATCCCTCAGCCCTTGATAAAATAGTAGCCGACCCCATATTCCCTGCATCCTGCATCCTGCGTTATGCCGGAACGTTCTACTAACCATAACCATCAACTTAAATAATTTTGGGAGAATTACCGAAATGAATATTCGTCCGTTATACGATCGTGTTGTCGTTCGTCGCAAGGAAGAAGAAGAAACCACCTCAGGTGGCATTATCCTGTCAGGTTCAGCTAAAGAGCAGCCCAACCAGGGTGAAGTGCTAGCCGTAGGTGAAGGCAAGCTCCTCGACAGTGGCGAAGTGCGCGCGCTGGCCGTTAAAGTGGGTGATCAAGTAGTTTTTGGTCAGTACGCCGGCAGCAATACTATCAAAGTTGACGGCGAAGAGCTGATCATCATGAGCGAAAGCGAAATTTACGGAATCGTTAGTTAAGCCGCTGGCGCCGGCTTTAATGCCGGTGCCTTGCGACAATTGTCAGCACAGTGTAGTTACAGGCTATGATCACTAGATGATCGCCACAGATCTACACCGTCGCTAACTAACACTCTGAATAACTATTGAGAATCAAAGGAATTAATCATGGCTAAACAAGTGATATTTGGTAATGAAGCTCGCCAAAAAATGCTCGCTGGTGTCAATATCCTAGCTAACGCAGTAAAAACTACACTGGGACCCAAGGGTCGCAATGTGGTATTGGACAAGTCTTTTGGTGCCCCTACGGTAACCAAAGACGGTGTTTCTGTCGCTAAAGAAATCGAGCTGGAAGACAAACTCGAAAATATGGGCGCACAAATGGTCAAGGAAGTAGCTTCTAAGGCTTCTGACGACGCCGGTGACGGTACTACCACCGCCACAGTATTGGCTCAGGCTATTGTAAATGAAGGCCTGAAATCAGTAGCTGCTGGTATGAACCCGATGGATCTGAAGCGCGGTGTTGATTTAGCTGTTGCCGCGGCGGTTATTGAAATAGGTAAAATGGCCACTCCATGTGCAGACAACAAAGCCATCGCGCAGGTCGGTAGTATCTCTGCCAACAGTGACGTGCAGGTCGGTGACATTATTGCCGAAGCTATGGAAAAAGTCGGTAAAGAAGGTGTTATCACTGTTGAAGAAGGCAATGTGCTAGAAAATGAACTGGAAGTTGTTGAAGGTATGCAGTTTGATCGCGGTTACCTGTCTCCCTACTTTATTACTAACACTGAAAATATGACGGTTGAGCAAGAGAACCCTTTCATCTTGTTGGTCGACAAAAAAGTCTCTAACATCCGCGAATTGTTGCCGTTGCTGGAGCAAGTAGCTAAAGCCGGTCGTCCTCTGGTTATTGTTGCTGAAGATCTTGAAGGCGAAGCACTGGCCACTTTGGTGGTTAACAATATGCGCGGTATCGTAAAAGTTTCAGCCTGTAAGGCACCGGGCTTTGGCGATCGTCGCAAAGCGATGCTAGAAGATATTGCCATTTTGACTGGCGGTACGGTTATCTCTGAAGAAGTGGGTCTAGAACTTGAAGCCGCTACATTAGAGCACCTGGGAACAGCTAAGCGCTTGACCATGGACAAAGACAATTCAGTTATTGTCGATGGCGCTGGTAATGCACAGGCTATCCAGGACCGCGTTGGAGCGATTCGCGCGCAGATCGAAAATACTTCATCTGACTACGATCGTGAAAAATTGCAGGAGCGGGTAGCTAAGTTGGCTGGCGGTGTTGCGGTTATCAAGGTTGGCGCTGCCACAGAAGTTGAAATGAAAGAGAAGAAAGCCCGTGTTGAAGATGCGTTGCACGCTACTCGCGCTGCGGTTGAAGAGGGTGTTGTTCCTGGAGGCGGTGTGGCACTTGTGCGCGCACTGCAGGCTCTCGACGGCCTAACCGGTGCTAACGATGACCAGACTGTGGGTATTAACGTTGCCCGTCGGGCGATGGAAGCACCATTGCGTCAGATCGTTGACAACGCCGGTGAAGAGTCTTCAGTGGTACTCGACAAAATCAAGAAAGGCACAGGTAATTACGGCTATAACGCCGGCACTGGTGTTTACGGCGACATGATTGAGATGGGTATCCTCGATCCTGCCAAAGTAACACGTACAGCGCTGCAGGCCGCCGGTTCTATTGCCGGTCTGATGATTACTACCGAAGCTATGGTTTCCGATCTCCCAGCTGAAGCCGGTGCGGGTCCATCTATGCCTGATATGGGCGGTATGGGCGGTATGGGCGGCATGGGCGGAATGATGTAAGCTCAGCCTTATCCAGGCTATAACTTGCCCTAGTGGCAGGTTCGAAAACCCGGTCTAGGCCGGGTTTTTTTATGCCCGAGATTTAGCCCTAGAGACACTGTTAGTCTTGTTTTGCGGTCATTGGCCGCTATACCGTATCCGCGTTTTTGTCCCGGCTAATCAGTGGCTGGCAAAAAATACCATGGGCACCTTGACTGATGTGGGTAAGTTTTATTGCTATCTGGCCAAGCACCGATTAATGCTACCTTTTAGCCCCGGGCAGCTAAATTGAAACCCCGCTTACAGGCAATATGTCCGTAACAGGATAGATGTGAGATAGGTTCGAGATAGGTGTTAGACAGGAACGAATTTATCACGGTCGTATTGAGCGGGCTATATCGAAGTCTCCGCCATCGAGCTAGCTAGCGGGTAACGCAGCTCCTATCTTCGCGCAGCTAGTCGACAGCGCTAACAGCACTGTTTGGCTTGGTCTTTAAAAACATAGCGAGCACAAAAAAGCCGGCGCTTAGCCGGCTTATGATGGTACTTGTTAAGCTATTAAACGTACTGAAGCAGTGCCAAGCAAACAACGGTTAGTGCAACAGAGCAGTGTATAACCCCTTTAACTGAAGCCATTGGTCCTGTTTTACCTACTATCGCGTTGATTTCCAGAGCAATGATCAGTGCAATAACGGCAATCAAACCCATGGTCATCGGTTGGGCTGCACCGGCAGCTGCATGCTCTACAACACTGCCAGCATTACCGCCACCGTGTGCCGAGCCGAGCATACCCAGTGTCATCGGCAGCGAGAACAGGGTATTAGTGCGTGAGGCCAGTAGTGCTTTGGGGCCTGCTTTAGCGGCATCACCTTCGACAATACCGATGACGATTTTCTGATTGGGCCAAATAATAAGCCAAACATTCAGGAACATCAGGGTACCCATCAACGCGCCCATCATCATATAGCTATTAATGCCGTTGTTGCCGCGAATATAGACCAACAAAATAACACCGGTGATGAAAGTAAACATGGCACCCCAGCGGAACCACCACAGCGCGCGGGGAGCGAGCTTTTTGGTGGCATCGGCTTTGGCATTGGGCTCGGCCTCCTTAAAATATTCGCCTTGAATAAAGTTGAAGTAGTACAGTAGTCCTATCCAGGTAATACCAAATATGACGTGTAGCCAGCGAAACAGTAAGTCTAGGCTGATAAAATTTTCCATGAGTTCTCCTAAAGGTAAGTTTGTTCAGTGCTGAGGCGTGCTTTTTTTTTATAAGCCTCAACCTGTATTTATAGGCTATTTCGGCAAAAATAGAAACCTTTGCGGCGAAAACGGCCCGCCGACTTGGCGATCTAGGGCTCATCATTGGTTTTAAGCGTTATCAAGGCATGCCATAATGTAGTATTACCGCTTAGTGCGCGGTGGCCCCGATAATTGTAAGCCTTGCCAGCAGTGTAGATATTTATGTCCAGTGAAGATGATCAGTTGGGATCCGAGCCAAAAATGGCCCCCGCTCGGGATGAGATCGCCTCCCGTCAGCGCAATAGTGCCCGTGGGTCTTTTGTCGCCGGCCTCGGTGAGGTTCCCGATGTAGCAGGGGGTTCATCGTCCTCCTCTGCGGTGATGAAAACACTCATGGCTCTTGTGGTTTTGGTGTTGCTGGGAACTGCGGCCATGTCGGGCTACTTATATCAAAAATTGACCTTCGCCGAGACCGCCCTGCGTCTGTCCGAGTCGCGTATCGGGCAGCTCGAGCAACGGCTGTCGATAACCGACGAGAGCATGAGTGAGTCCAGTGACGCGATAAAAGAAAAAACGATGGAGATGGACTCCGAAATTCGTAAGCTGTGGGACAATGTTTGGAAGAAGAGTAAACAACAGTTTGCCCTATACGATAAACACTTGGGTAAAATTGACGGCCAGATCGCCGCCAATAACAGTTTTGTAGTCGCCTCCAAAGTGCAGCAAACGAAAACTGATACCTTATTCACCGATCTGGCTAAGGAGTTAACCACGGTTAAAGCGACCCAGAAGACGGTGTCCAGCAACAAAACTAAATTAGCGCGACAGGAGAGCAGTCTCGAGTCGGCCAATGACAAGTTGAATCGCATCAATACCCAGTTGGCCAAGCTCGATAAGCGCATTAAAGGCACCGAGGAGTGGGTCGAGTCGATCAACGGCTTTCGGCGCCAGATACTGCGTGATATTGAGCGTTTGAACAACAGTACCGCGCAGCTGCAGGCTGTCCCTTAAGCGCATTGAAATAAGCTGTCAGCTTGGCTTTTGAGCCATTTCGGACCACGCTATGCCATCCCCATCAGGAGTGAATATACAATGACAGTCATTCGCCAAGACGACTTAATCGATAGTGTTGCAGCAGCGCTGCAGTTTATCTCCTACTATCATCCGGTGGATTTTATCCAGGCTATGGACAAAGCCTATCAGCGCGAGCAAAACCCCGCGGCTAAAGACGCTATTGCACAAATACTGATTAACTCACGGATGTGCGCTGAAGGTCATCGGCCGATCTGTCAAGACACCGGTATTGTAACGGTATTCTTGAAAGTCGGTATGAATGTGCAGTGGGAGGCCACGCTGTCGGTTACCGATATGTGCAACGAGGGTATTCGCCGGGCTTATATGGACCCGGACAATGTGTTGCGGGCCTCTATACTGGCAGACCCCGACGGTGCTCGCAGCAACACGCAGGACAATACCCCCGGTGTTATTCACTATGAAATAGTGCCTGGTAATACCGTCGAGATTCATGTTGCGGCCAAGGGTGGCGGCAGTGAGGCAAAGTCAAAATTCGCCATGTTAAATCCTTCAGACTCGG
>JBLHLU010000115.1:0-11023 GCA_047623385.1 Paraglaciecola psychrophila | reverse complement strand
GGCCTGCAGTTGTAGCGATTTTTGGTAGTATTGTTGCGCACGTGTTAAGTCCTTTTGGCTAAGCGCGTAGCGCGCGGCCAAATTCAGGGCTAGGTGGTCTTCGGGTTTTGCGCTGAGCATCTTGGCTATGGTATTGGCGGCACCGTCGTTGTCTCCGCTGCGCTCCAATATGGCGGCGCGCAGGTTGCTGGCCAGTACGTGCCCCGGTTCGGTTTTTAACACCTGCTCTAGCTGTGCGTCGGCCTGTTCGGGTTTGTCATTGCTGAGGTAGTAGCGGGCCAGGCCCAGGCGTAAATTGAGTAATTCGGGCTCCATCGCCAGGGCCCGTTGAATGGCGATAATGCCGTCTTCTTGGGAGTCGTCACTTTGCAGTGCGGTTAAGCCGTACAGGGCAATCAGCTTGGCGTTGTCGCTGTGAATGGCTGCGGCCTCTTCTAATAGCGTCAGGGCTTTATCGATCTGCTTGCCGCGTAGCAGGCTTAGTGCAGTGGTTTGAATAATCTGCGGCGATGCGGTTTCAACGTCGATATTGCTGTTGAGCAGTTCGCTGGCGGCGCTGAAATCGCCCTGTTGGTAGTCGATAAGTCCCAAGTAGAGCGCTACCATTTCGTTGTTGGGGTAGTCTTCGTAAATTTTCTGCAGCATTTTTTCGGCCTCTTGCACGTCGCCTTCCTGCAGTACTTTCAGCGCCTGGGTGAACTCGCTCTGGGCGGCTGTGCCCTCGGGGTTGCTCTTGGCCAGGGCCTTGGTATAGGCCAGTGCCTCGGTGGTGCGGCCCTGTTGGGTCATAACACTGGACAGCTGCTTAAGCACCTGCGAGCGCTGGGGCAACATAATATCGGTTTCGGGTAGCTCTAGCAGTGCGTTGGTCAAGTGGCCCTCGGCGGCGGGTAAATCGTTTTTCAGATACGCCAACTGCGCGGCAATCATCAAGGTCTCGGGGTCTTTGGGGTGGCTGGCAAGGGTGGCGGCTAACAAGTCTTGGGCCTGGGGCAGTTGTTGTTGATTGAGATAAAAGCGGGTCAGTAAATTTTTGGCTTCGCTGTTGTCCGGCGATTGGGCAATGACTGCCTGCAGCTGTTCAGTGACGGTTTCCAGCTGGTTTTTGCTGGCTAGAATATGGCTGTTGGTGAGCTGGTATTGCACTGCCTCGGCATCGCCGCCTTGGAACAGGTACTCGTCCAGGGCTTTTTGTGCAGAGGTGTATTTGCGCTGGCCCACATAGGCCTCGGCCAGCAGTACTTGTGTCTCGGCGTTGGGGGCCGGTATGGTCTCCAGCAGGCCCGAGGCGGCCCGGTGGCTACCCAGTTCCACATACATCTGCGCAAGGCGTAAATAGCCCAGGTTGTTGTTGCGGTCTTTTTTGATAATATTGCGCGCTTCAATAATCGCGGCGCGGTACTGGCCCTGCTCTTGGTAGGCCTGGCTGCGCTCTAGGTGCGACTGCACCACCTCTGCGGTATTTTCAGTTTCCGAGCCGCAGCTAACTATAAGCAGCGACAGGCATAGTGTGGGCAGTATTTTTGCCAGTGAGCGGTACCGCGATGTCATGTGATTTCCCTTTTGTCCGTGTCCCGGTGCGTTCGCTGTGGCGCTGGGCTGCCGATGCGAAAACAGGTTTTTATTGACTATAATTAGTGGCTTATCTTCGTCTATTCGCGGCAAAGTATCAACCGATGTGCCGCGGTATTAAACATGGGCTTAGCGCCGCCCCGGGGAGTTAGCGAGTCAAAGACCGCTGCCGATTACCAATCGGTGCGGGCAAAAAAACGGTGTTGGTAAAATCCCTGGCGCGGGCTAGTTTGGGCAATGGTTGTTGTTTGAACAGCGCCTAACACTTGAGCGGTGATAGTTGCACCATTGCCGCTACCTCTATTCGGCCTGTCCCAGATTTTGCACATTGTACTTTTTCAGCAGGTCGTACAGGGTGGGCCGGGTAATACCCAGTAACTTTGCGGCGGTGCTGTTATTGCCGTCGGTTACCGATAGGGCTTTTACCAGGGCGCTGCGCTCGGCGTTGTGGCGTACTTCGCGCAGATTTAGATTCAGTTCTTGCTGATCAAAAATACTCAAATCTTCACTGGATATAAGCTTCTCGTCGCACATAATAATGGCGCGTTTCATCTTGTTTTCCATTTCTCGAATATTGCCGGGCCAGTCGTAGCTTTCAATAGCTTGGGCCGCTTCGCTGGTCATGCCGGTCACTGTGGGGTTGTGTTCTGCTGCCATCTTTTTCAGTAAGTGGCGAGCCAGCAAAATTTTGTCGCCGTCGCGGTCACGCAGCGGTGGTATGTTGATTACCATTTCACAAATACGGTAGTACAGATCTTCTCTAAAGGTGCCCTCTTTAATCATCGCCTCGAGATTTTTGTTAGTTGCGCAGACGACGCGTACTTCTACCGGTATTTCCTCGCGACCGCCGACTCGCTCGATCACCCGTTCTTGTAAGAAACGCAGCAACTTAGCTTGCAGGGCCAGTGGCATATCGCCAATTTCGTCCAAAAACAGCGTGCCTTTGTTAGCGGTTTCAACTTTGCCCAGAGTGCGTTTGGTAGCGCCGGTAAAAGCGCCTTTCTCGTGACCAAATAGCTCGCTCTCCATCAGATTTTCTGGCACTGCGGCACAGTTAATGGCAACAAAGCGGTACTCGGCACAGGGGCTTAGTTCGTGAATGGCGCGCGCAAATACCTCTTTGCCGGTGCCGCTCTCGCCTAGCAGTGTACAGGTGACATTGGTGGGGGCAATTTTCTCTACCGTGCGGCAAATGCGCATCATTTGGGTGTCTGAGGCAATAATGCCGCGTAGCGGTGAGCTACTCGCCTCTTGCAGGTTGCGGTTTTGCTGCTCTAGGTTGTAAATATTGTAGGCGCGCGCAACAATAAGATCTAAAGTTTCCGGCTGTACCGGTTTTTGGTAGAAGTCATAGGCACCCATGGCTATGGCGCTTACCGCGTTTTGGTAGTCGTGATTGCCGGTCACTACAATAATTTTTGTGTGGGGTGCCAACTGAGTGATTTCCTGAACCGATCTCAACCCTTCGGTCACGCCTTCTTCATCGGGCGGTAAGCCTAAGTCTTGCAGTACCACCTGCGGCTCGTACTGGCGCACGGCTGCAATCGCCTGCTCTCTATCGCCGGCAATAACCACTTCGTAACGGTCAAAATGCCAGCGCAGTTGGCTTTGCAGGCCAACATCGTCTTCAACAATAAGTAGTGTGGGTTTCTGGTCGACTTTACTCATAGAACTCATTTCTATTGATGGTGTTAGTTTTAGTGTTTGTGCCTGATTGGTCTTTGTTATTATTGCGAGACAGGAACTCGGCTTAATCCTGCTTTTTACCGGCATAGGCAGGGCCTAATCACCTGCTGTATTGTGGCACCGTGAGCGCTAGGCGGCAATCCTTTTTACCGATGATGGCGCGGTTTTAGGTCTTCTCAGTGTGCAAGCTTGCGCTGGTAGCGAGCTACATCACCGCTTTATATTTTTAAGTTTATTGCAGCGTCAGTCTGCATTTCAAACGTTATTTTGGGCTATGATTCAGGCCACTCCTCGAGCTAATTTTCAAGCTATTTTGAGGATATTCCTCAGGCCATTTTTCAGGTGCTTGCTGAATCTATATCCCCGAGACTATCTCCATCAGGCTAAGTTTATGGCGCTATTTCTCAGCCTATGCCCCTCATGCTATAGCGTCGGCATCGAGAGAGTAAAGCAGCTGCCTTTTCCCGGGGTGCTCTCCACGGTCATGCTGCCACCCATGGCTTTTAAAAATTCGTTGGTTTGATATACGCCAATACCCATGCCTTTGCCTGATTTGGTGGTGACAAAAGGTTTGAACAGGCGATCGCGGATAAACTGGGTGTCCATGCCTTCGCCGTTGTCTTCGACAATTAAGGTCGCGCTATCGCCCTCACGGCGCAGGGTGACGTCGACAAAGCCGTTCTCATCAGAGGCCTCCTGCGCATTCTTGATGATATGAGTGACGATCATAACCAGTGTGTCGGGGTCGGCATTCACCCGTATATCGTTATCTTCTAGGCGCAGCGAGGGCACCGGTTTAGTGTCGCCACATTTGCGGGTGGCCTCTACCAATATTTTGCTGAGGCTTAGTTTAATGACATTTTGAGTTTCATCTCGCTGTAACTTGCGCAACAGGTTACTCATGCGGCCTACTGAGTTGTCTATGGTTTTGATAGCGTCTTCAATAAACGCTGGATTGTCTTTGTGTTTTACTGCGTTGTCCACCACCAGTGCCTGCTGCGCTATCAAGTTTTTTAAGTCGTGCATAACAAAGGCGGTGAGCTTGTTAAAAGCGTCGAGTTGTTTCGACTCGGCGACTTGTTCCGCCGACTGGTGTCGGTCTATATAGCTGGCCACCTGACGTCCCACAGTCTTCAGCAAGTCTAAGTCTTCCCAAGACAAAACGCTGTCGTGTTGAGGTTTAGTCAAAATCATAATGCCAACTAAGTTTTGTTCGGTTAGCAGTGGCAGTACCAGCCATAGGTCGGGAATCTGTGCTAGCCAAGGCGGTAGCAGTCGGTCCAGTTTGTGCAGCTTTTTATTGGCCGGGGCGCTGTTTGAATAAACCCACTCGTGTTCGCGCAGCGCTTGATAAAAAGGCCCGGCGGTGGAATCGTGCTGATAGTTTTCCGGAACGTCCATGTTGCGGGTAGATACCGGCACTAACCGCTCACGTTGCACTACCCACAAAATACCCCGGGGGCTCTTAAAGATAGAGGCGACGGCGCTGATCGCCCTGAGGTAAAAGTCTTGCGAGTCTGCCGCCCGAGACAAATAATTAATCAGCCTCAGCCACTCCATGCGGTAGTCGTATTTGTGGCGAAAAAAGTTTTTATTAACCACCACTCTCATTCGAGCGCGAATCGTACTGGAGGCAAAGGCGGTTGAGACTAATACCAATGCTACAAATAGCACAACTATTTGAATGACCGAGCCCCAATTGCCGCCATACAACTGAACATAATAGCCGCTGACAGCCATTAGTGCTAAGAAGCCCCCGGCTACGGTAATGCTGGTGGTGTAAAAGGCTACCGGGCGTGACAACGTCAGTTTGGCACGCTGTTTGTTGGCAATCAGAAACGGCGAGCCCGCTAATAGTAGTAGTGCAGCGGCGCCATTGACGGCACCCCGGGCCTGCCATAACTGGAGATTAATTTGGTTAAAAATAAGGCTGTAGGCAAATAGATAAATGTCATAGATGAAAATGCCGCCTATGACCAGCGCCCATAATTTTATCAGGCGTAGGTCTGAGGCATTTTTGTACAGCTGTTCTACCGCAACAAATCCGGCAATCGCCATGATCAGGCCAGACCATATAACGGTTAGAGTATTTTCTGAGAGTGGGTGGCCGCTATATTTTAGCAATAATGCGGCGCTGAAGGCCACTGTGCAAAAGGTCACTGTCAGCTTGTTGAGTTTTTCTGGCAGCGCCTCAACAATACTGAATTTGAGTGAATACAGCATGGCAATAATCCACAGGGCATAACGGCCAGTCTCAAGAATAAGTAGGTTGCCCTTGCCCAGGGTGTAGCCCTGATAGTTCATGGCAATCGATAGATGCCATAGAGCTGAGCCTAGCGCGGCTAAAACTAGGGAGAAATGTGTGGTCTTTATGCGCCACATATATAGTGTTAGCAATGTTAATAAGCCAAATAGTACGCCGCCACTGAAATAACTGAAAAAGGTGATTTGATCGGGTTCCATGCTTAACCTAGTGGCCGGTGGATATAAAAATTAACGATGAAACGCAAAGTATAGCGGACAATAGCGTTGTTGCCCGACTAAAAGTAACCGTTAGTTAACAAGTCGAGTTATCGGCTTCACCGGGGTCATTTTTTGGCTGCGCCGCCGCTATTATTGCTGGTTGCTGAGACTTTTGGATATGCGAGCATAGCGGGTATATTTTCTAGGCTAAATTACCCCGACTATATTGCCCCGATTATATTTTTTAGACTATATTCTCTGGCCCCCATTTTTTGCGTACCATTTGTTGATTCATGCCCGCTAGTTGTGTTCTGTGCCACTGAATGGTTCTTTGTCTGTTGTGGCTAACCTGTTATGGCTAGCGGTTTATGAATCTGCGGCACTACTTAGCTGGCGTATATTGTTGGCGATGCTAGACATGGCTCGATCAAACAACAGGCCTGAGTCGATCACCGAGACGCGGTCTTGCTGCAGGTCATAAGCAAATTCACGACGCGCTTTTTCCAGTACATTGAAACCAAAGCGGTCGACAAAAATAAAGCTGTCAGAAGCGGCAATTTTCCCCACCAGCTTGCACTTTATACTGCGTTGCTGCTTGGGGTCTTGATACAGTATCCAGCTATTGAGGGCGATGGCCTCGGCCTGCTTAATAAATTCGTAGGTTAACGTTTGATAGCGAGCCTGTTGGCGCTCTAACGCGGTCATGTCTTTCCAAGCTTTCTCACCGCCATCGGCGTCGTGGCCTAATTGCTGTGACTGCTCGGCACTGAGTGGTTGTAGAGCCTCACTAATCGAGGTGGACTCTTGGTACTGGGCTTGTAGGTTGTCGATAGCTGTTTTGATCTGTGTGCTCAGTGCCTGCACTTGGTCGTCGGTGTTGATAACCTGCTGCAGGCCTTGGCGGATACGGACAAACAGGCCGGCTTGTATTTTCTCGAAGCGGGTCCGTGACTTGTCGTCTTGTTGCGGGCGGCACAGCCAAATAACATCTTGCGCCAATTGCACGGCGTCCAGCCACTCGGCGCTGTCCTCGCCGTTTTTTAAGTGAGTAAGCGTAATATATTGCTGCCACTGGGTAATCAAAAAGTCGGTTACCTCTGGCGGCAGTTGCGCTCGCTCCATCAATGCAAACAGTTCGGATCGTGCTGCCTCTCTGGCCACTTTAGTGCGAGCTTGGCCTTCTGCAGCTTGGCGTGTGCGTTTTTCAATAAGACTGTTGCGGTGATTGTTGCGGCCAACAAACTGCTGTAGCTCGGCCAGTTTCTCCACATAAATACGGTCATTGTCAGCGCTGTGTTCGTTGATGTCGGCAATAGTGGCGGCGATAAACAGATAGGTGTTGTCTCGCTGAATATTTTCTTCGCTGTCTCGAGTCTCATCACTACCCCAGCCAATAGAGACCGCTGCCAGTTCGTTGACAAGCTCCCGCGCCGGGTGATGGTTATTGCTGAAAAATGACGAGTCGCGTAGGGCCGTTTTCAAGATAGGAATTTGCAGTCGTCCCAATAGCGCTTGAAAGGGCACTGGCAGGGTTTGATCGTCTAGAATGAAGTCGAAGAACATCGCAACAAGGTTGATGGTATCTTCCGCGGGCTGTTTGACGGCTTGGGGTAGGGTTGGGTCAGCGGCCTTTAATATGTCATTAACAATGTCCCGCACGTTTTTTTCTGAGGCGCCGTGGTGGTCTGCACGCTCAAGCAGTAGTTGCGATTGCAGCAGGCTCAGTGTTGTAAGCAGCTGTTTGTTGCTCATCAAGGGCCCGGGGTTGGCGCTATACGGCTGGTAGTGGGGAATAGTATCGGGCCCCAGTTGTACCATGTTGTGCAACAGCTGATTGAGCGCTTGCTGATCGAATGCGGGTTGATCGCCGCTGCCGGTGGCCGTAGGCTGCTTGGAACTAGTTGGTGGTTGGCGGCGCGCGGCGGGATCAGAATTCACCTTGTGCTGTTCCTTGCTTACGCTGTGGCCTATTGTTGGGATTACCCCGGCATCTATTAACAAATCGTTAGTGCTGGCGTAGAGTTTTGGCAGTCCGTTTATGACTAATCGATCAAACTGCTTGTAGAGTATAATTTTTGTCTTGATGTTAATGTGCAGTAACCCACAAGCATTGGCAAATGTCTGACACAATTGACGCGGATCCAGCGGGTTGTTCTTATCGCTGATCACGGCGCTGGGTACCAATGAGTCGATACGCATGCTCAGGTGGTATAGGGCTTCTTGATTGTTGCCCCGTGCCTTAGTGGTCATACCTTCAATAGCCACGCGCTGCTCAATATCGTCTTGCAGCACGAGGCTCAGCGGCTCGTTAGCCTGAGTGGCTTGCTGTGCAGCATCGTTGCGCACTGCGCAGTCGACAAACAACTGTTCTACTTGGCGCTTAAAGCTGGCGATAACACCGCTTTTTTGTACCCGCAGCTCACGCATCGATTCAAAGTAGCTGTTTTGATCGTTGTTGTTAGTGGCATGGCTTGAGAGATCAAAAAATAGGTCGTCACAGCTGCTGAATAATTGTTCAATTTGGCTAAGCAGCGTTGACAGCGTATTGTCGCGAATCTGCCGGATTAGCAGCGGCTGCTGATCGGGTTTGCTCGAGGCCGTTACCGCTTTCGGTTTGTCAAATTCGTTGCTCATTGAGATGTTTTACCTTGCCGCGCCAGTTAATCGTTGTTTATTACTGCCACTTTCTATTGAGGTAATAAAATTATGCAAGAAGTATACCTGACGTTCGAATTTTGCAAGCTCAATAAAGTGAGGCTTTTTTTTTGGAAATTAAGTCTTTGTTTTTTATGGGAATAGTTCCAAATTAATACACACGACGAGGCCGTCGATGCTGATGGGGTGGTGGCAGCCTGATGTCAAAAAAATGACATGTGTAAAGTATGTCGACACTTTTTGGGTAGACTGTTACTTTCCCGGGCTCTATAGCCTAGCCGGTCACCTAAATTGGGTTCTGGTTTGGCACTACATTCAGCCAGCTAGGTTGATGGTCTGTATAGGCAGTTTCTGCGCGGGCTGCGCGTTAAAAAGTGCGGGCCACCGACAGTTCGGCCAGGGCTATAAGTGCCTGTTTGTAGGGCGAGTCGGCGAGGCTTTCGAGGGCGGTAATCGCATCCTGGCTGCAGGCCTGTGCGGCGGCGCGGGTGTAATCAATAGCGCCGCTAGTATTGATGATATCGGCAATGGCGGTTATTTGTTCTCTACTTTTGCTAGTGATGGCGTTGCGCACTAATTGTTGCTGTTCGGCGCTGCCTCTGGCCATGACGTAAATCAGCGGTAGTGTGGGTTTGCCTTCGGCTAGGTCGTCGCCTATATTTTTGCCTAAGGTAGCGGCGTCGCCCTCGTAGTCCAGTACATCGTCGATCAGCTGAAAAGCGGTGCCCAGCTTGAGGCCGTACTGGTAATAATGTTGCGCTTGTTCGGCCCCGGCCAGTAGCGCGCCGCCAGCGGTGGCGGCGGCAAATAGCACCGCGGTCTTGTTGTTGATAATTTGAAAATAGTCGGCTTCGCTGGTGTCGGGGTCGCCGGCCTTAGTCAGCTGCAACACCTCCCCCTCTGCAATTGTGTTGGTGGCATCGGCCATTAGTGACATCACCTCCATATTGCCAAGAGATACCAGTAACTGGAACGCTCGGCTGTATAAAAAGTCGCCGACTAGCACACTGGGAGCGTTACCCCACTGGGCATTGGCAGTCGCGCGGCCACGGCGCAATGCCGAGATATCAACCACGTCGTCGTGTAGCAAGGTGGCGGTGTGGATAAACTCGATCACCGCGGCCAATACAATATGTGACTGGCCTATTTCTCCTTGGGTGCCCCCCCCAGCAGCACCCCCGGCGAGTAGCGCCAGCATAGGGCGCAGCCGTTTGCCGCCGGCATCGACTATATAGTGGCCGATATTCTCTACTAGCGGCACCTCAGAGTGCAGCTGTTCGATAATCAGTTGGTTGACAGCGTCAAATTCTTCAGTGATGACTGCGCGGATTTGCTGCATGGGCTGGTTTCTTTGCTTGAGGTAGAGTGGTGCCAGCAGACAAGTATACTACGAGTGTGGCGCCGCTGCATCTAAGGCCCGGGTAATACACCGCTGGCGAATAAACTGGCGACGCAGTAAGCGCCTTGCCGGGCTGCGGTGCTCACGCAGCAAACGGTCAATTAAAAACACTTGTTCTACCGGTGTATCTACCGTAATATATGCGTCCCAAAATCTGAACCGTTAATGTTGAGCTTAACAGTCTAGTTGCCTAGGCCAATACACAGCTTAATCCCAGACGATTTGGTGCCTGGACTTGTCCCTGCAGGCTAACAATATTGCGTAACAGCGTTTGTTTTTCGGCGGGCTGATCGAGACCTTTTTTGCAAGCAGGCTTTTTAAGCGGAGTATTTATGTACGCAGTTATTGAAAGTGGTGGCAAGCAGCACCGCGTTATTGAGGGCGAAACCCTCAAGTTAGAAAAAATTGAATTGGCTACCGGCGAAACAATGACTTTTGACAATGTTTTGATGGTAGGCGAAGGCGAGAGCGTCAAAATTGGCGCTCCCTATGTTGAGGGCAGCACAGTAACTGCTGAAATCATCGCGCAGGGCCGCCATAAGAAAATTAAGATTGTTAAGTTTCGTCGCCGTAAGCACTCTATGAAGCAAGCTGGTCATCGCCAGTGGTATACTGAGATTAAAATCACCGGTATTAGCGGTTAATTGACAGCTCGAAAGCTATTATTTGATAGCGGTCGATGCATGAGAAGGTAGGAGAGAAAGAATGGCTCATAAGAAAGCAGGTGGTAGTACTCGTAACGGTCGCGATTCCCAGAGCAAACGCCTCGGCGTTAAGCGCTATGGCGGCCAAGTGGTACTGGCGGGTAACATTTTAGTGCGCCAGCGCGGCACGCGTTTTCACCCCGGAATAAATGTTGGTTTGGGTGTGGATCACACCTTATTCGCCAAGTCCGATGGTGTTGTAAAGTTTGAAGTGAAAGGCCCTAAGAGTCGCAAATACGTTAGTATTGTTACTGCTTAAATCGGTTGTTTTGCTAAACTAAGCCTCGTCTTTTGACGGGGCTTTTTTTATTGTTTCAGGGCGGCGGTCGGTGCAGTTAGCCTGGAAGCTTAGCCAGTTGCGGGATTGGGCTGCTATGTCCGTCCTCGTCCGGACTGGCGCTGAATGTCCTCTTTGTATTGCAATTTCTAGCTACAATAAGGTTTGCAGTGGCGGCAGTGACTATTGTTAGGTTCAGTTAGGTTCAGTTAGTCTCCCTAGCTGTCATGTTTTAGATCTTACGGTTTAGATCTTACGGTTTAGATC
>JBLHLU010000114.1:0-11167 GCA_047623385.1 Paraglaciecola psychrophila | reverse complement strand
AGTCCAAGGCTGGACCTCCGCGCATGTCTATCTAGGTACGGGTTTGCTGGTTATTGCAACGCTACACTGCGCCGGCCAGTTTGGTTACAACGTGCATACGCTTGCCTATGTACTGATGTGTTTAGTGATTGCCAGCGGCCTGTATGGGGTGTACAGCTATATGCTCTATCCGCGGCGATCAGCAAAAAACCGTGCCAACAACTCTAGAGAAAACCTATTTATAGAGCTCAATAGCCTAAATGACAGCGTAAGAAAACTAGGCTTACTGTGCGAGCCAGATATCCGCGCAGTCATCGATAGC
Organism: Paraglaciecola psychrophila; assembly: GCA_047623385.1. Lineage (GTDB taxonomy): Bacteria > Pseudomonadota > Gammaproteobacteria > Pseudomonadales > Dasaniaceae > Oceanicoccus. Next base: position 10,866 of record JBLHLU010000114.1, on the reverse strand, counting down.
GCACTCGATCGAACCACTATCGGCGGTGGCATATTGACGCAACTATTGGCTCTTGATGGCTCAAAAATATTGCCCACTGCTGGCGATGTCAATGTCGCGTCGGCGACTCGCATGGCCAGTAATGTCAATCAGCAGGCGGTGGTTGCATTTGTAGCTGGACGTATTCCCAAGTGCAGAAAGCCGCAGGAAGCCGGTAGGTTACAAGATCTATTAACCATGCTGTGTCGGCGACAAACACTGCTAACAACCATTAGAAAAGATATTCAATTTCAGGGTTGGATGAAAATCTGGCTGTATTTTCATGTGCCGCTGACCATCGCGCTGCTGTTCGCTTTAACTGCGCACATCATCGCTGTGTTCTTTTATTGGTAATGAGTTAAAAATAGTTTATGGATTTATTACTACGTGAAATAAGCTCGCAACAGGGCGTTGCGGTCTTTCAGGACACGGAACTCGCCGCAGACGTAATCACTGTCGGTAGCGCTCCGGCTCAGCTGATTCAATTGCGTGGCGAAGCGATTAAGCACAGTCATGCCATTATTAAGCTAATGGCCGGTAAGCTGGTTATACAAGGTATTGAAAAAAGCACCTTTTTGGTGAATGGCGCTGAGCAGAAAAAGTGCGAATTAGCGATAGGCGATATCGTCTTATTCAATACCCACAAATTGCAAGTGATAGAGCCCCCCGCCGGCTTTGATGCTGCCCTCGAGCTCGACCTTGACGATGATTTACAGAGCCAGTCTTTAGAGACTGCCTACGTGACCGACTTGTCGGGTACCGTGTTGTCAAAAAGAGTCCCCGCTTACTGGTTTAGTTTGATTGTGGTGTTGTTGGCCCTGGCATGGCCTATTAGTTCGCATTTCTTACGCGATTCTCCGGTAAATATGGACGGTGTCGCCACCTTTAACTCATCGAATCATGGCGATCAGCTCTGGTCTTCAGGGCCTTTATTGCCAGCACATCAGCTGGCAATAGGTGATGACTGCTCGGCCTGTCATAAAAAGCCCTTCGAAAAAGTCCAGAATGAAAGTTGCGTGAGCTGCCATCAGAGCACCGCTAATCACAGCGATGGTGAAGTATTGGCGATGCACGGGGGGGGCGATACCCAAGGCCTGTTCGACAACCATAAAAACCTGGGGGCCGGTGAGTGTCAAAGTTGTCATAAGGAGCACAACGAACCGGCGGCCATTATTGTGAGTGCCGACAAGCTGTGCGTGGATTGCCATCAGCAGGCGTTAGGTGGCTCTGGAGATGATGTCGGTACACCGGTTGTCACCGGCTTTAGTGGTGCTGCTCACCCTGCGTTTAAACTCAATTATGTGTTGCCGACGATGGTGAAAATGGGCACTGGACTATCGGTAGAGTGGGACAGTCAACTACTGGAGAAAAGTGTGGGGCAGAAAGACCTTTCTAATCTAAAGTTTCCTCATGATATTCATCTAAACGGTGAAAAAGTACAAATGGCGGATACCAGTGATGCCATGCTATGCAGTTCTTGCCACGCTTTAAAAGCCGATGGAGAGCACTTTGAACCCCTGACGATGGAGAAACATTGTTCCTCTTGCCACGACCTATCTTTTGCTGCTGAACAGCCAGGCCGGCAACTCCCGCACGGCCAACCTGAACTGATTGTGCAGACCATTGAAGAGCATTTTGTGCGTGTTTATACCGACCCGCAATACCAGGCGAAAGGTTCAGAGCGCCGTCGCTTGCCGGGTAAAAGTCGTCAGGGGTCTGCTTGTACGGATACACCTTTTAATTGTGGGATGCAGCGAGCGACCGCGGAGGCAGCTATTCAGTTTACCCAGCGCGGCTGTGTAACCTGCCATGAAGTGACGGATAACCAATCCGAAGACCTTTATGCCCGGTGGCTGGTACTGCCGGTCAATATTAACCCCGATTGGCATAAACGCGCGTCATTTGATCATGCCAGTCACTTAACACAGAGCGGTCAAACAGCGAATCAAGTTTGTTCAAGCTGCCACGAGGCGGAGCTGTCATCAACTAGCACCGATGTTTTGATTCCCGACATAGAGAATTGCCTGACTTGCCATGGTGATGTATCGGTTGACGAAAAAATACAGGTCAATTGTATTTCATGCCATGCCTACCACCCTAAGGATGGCCTTATCCTATGAAAAATAATACCCAGGAGATCACCATGAGAGAACGTTTCAGCTTACCAGCGGACATGAAACGATGAACACTCTTTTTGTCCCCCTGATGTTGTTCATGGCAGTGCTGTTAAGTGCTTGCTCCGGTGGTAGTTCAACCGGTACTACTGAGGGCGCCAGTAATGAAGTGTGCCAAGACGCCTGTGCGGACACTCCAACAAAACTAACGGTTAGTGATGTTGAGACCATTCTTGCGCAGGCCATTGCCGAAGCGCAAGCGCAGGGCCAGCAAGCGACCATAGCGGTTGCCGATCGAGTGGGCAACGTACTGGCGGTGTATCGGATGGGTGATGCCGCTGACCGCGGGGTGTTAATCGCCACCGCTACCAATGACCAAGGTGATGCCGTTATTGATAGTGGGCTAGAGGGTATTTCGCTGCCGGCGACGGGTTTGGCACTAAATATCGATGACCAAGCAGCCATTAGCAAGGCGATTACCGGCGCTTATCTCTCTTCTGAGGGCAACGCTTTTTCTACCCGTACCGCCAATCAGATAGTACAAGAAAATTTCAATCCCGGTGAGCTGAATCAACCGGCTGGGCCATTATTTGGCGTTCAATTTAGCCAGCTCTCCTGTTCAGATTTTACTATTGACGAGCAAAATATTAGCCACGGTCCGAAGCGTTCACCGTTGGGGTTATCAGCTGATCCCGGTGGTCTGCCGCTGTATAAAAACGGTACACCGGTAGGCGGTATTGGCGTTATCGCCGACGGGCTCTACTCAATCGATAAAGTTATTTCCGACAGCGATCGCAGTGTTGATGAGATGATTGCCTATGCCGGCACTTATCATTACGCGCCGCCGCTTGATCGACGGGGCGATCGCATTACTGTTGATGGTAAAACTTTTCGCTTCAGTGATGTCGATTTTTCCGATCTTACCGCCAGCCCCGAAACTGCCAACGCGTTTTCATCGATAGCGCCAAGCGTAGGATCGTTGATAGCAGTAACCGGTTACAGTGACGGCACGGTGCGTGCAGGACTGGCCTTTGGGCAAAGAGAATCGGGCATTCGCAAAGACACGGATGCTTTTTCGGCGGACTTAGACGCTTTTATTTTTGTTGAGCCGAGTACCAATAGCAATCGCTACCCGGCGATTAACGCCGCCGATGGTCTACTCAACGCTGGTCAGGTTCAGGTTATTCTAGAAGAGGCACTTAAAGTTGCCAACCGTTCCCGTGCCCAGATTCGTCGTCCACTTGGCAGTCAAGCCAGAGTAACGATTGCGGTGGTTGATACTACCGGTGCGGTGTTAGGTATGGTGCGTAGTCGCGATGCACCTGTTTTTGGCGCTGATGTCTCCTTGCAAAAAGCCCGTACCGCCGCGTTTTTCTCGTCACCCAATGCCGCTAATTTTCTCAATGCTCAACCTGATGCCAGTTATTTTGGGGTGTCCGCAAGCGGTTTGCCATTAACCCTTCGTGAGTCAGTCTCAATCGGTGATTATGTTACTGCGGTGCAAGATTTTATCCCGGACGCACAAGCTTTAACCAACGGAGCAGTGGCATTTTCTGATAGGGCGGGCGGTAATTTGTCACGGCCAACGTATCCGGATGGCTTGCAGGGACGGGCCCACGGTCCGCTGAGTAAAAAGGCAGGCTCTTGGAGTGTTTTTTCTACCGGTTTACAGCTTGATCTGGTTTATAACGGGATTATTCAACACGTTTTGAGTGTCGCCACCGCAGGTGCTGTTGCCGATATTCACGATCGTTGTTCAGGGGTGAGCTTTGACCCAGCGAACTTAGCGTTCAGCGCTGTCGGCAGCACTAATGAAATGGCTAACGGCAGTCAGATATTTCCCGGTAGTGTGCCTATTTATCAAGGTGACACCTTGGTCGGCGGTATTGGCGTTTCCGGTGACGGTATTGACCAGGACGACATGATTAGTTTCTTAGCAGTACACAATGGCGGCCTTCGGTTAGATGGCGCTATCAACAATGCGCCAGTAGCTATACGCGCCGATACGCTAACGCCAAAAGGCGTACGCTTACGTTATGTGCAATGTCCCCAGGCGCCTTTTTTGGATAGCGATGACGATAATGTCTGTGCCGGAAAATAGAGATAGATGATGATAAAAACAATATCACTACTGGTCGCACCGGCTTTTGCGCTCTATCTATTGAGCTCGATCGAGCCCGCCTACGCACAGACAGATTGCGTGGCAGAGTTGCAGGCAAAAGACACTCAGCGCTCAGCAAAGCGCCGTCGTCCCGGCAAACAAGCAGAGGTGTTGTGTGAAACAACCGTACTGCCAACTACTCAGGAGTATGTGCGCTCTAAACGCACGTCGGTTGCCGATGTTCGGGTTATTCCTCGAAAAAGAAATCCGGTTTCTCCAATACCTCGACCCACGGTTAAGGATTATACCGCGTCGGTGCCGCTACCTGATCGCTGGCGTATCGTTGATGCATTGGGCTACGAAGACGATTGGTTTGATCCCTATCATCGCAATACGTTAAAAGGTGATAAACCCGTCTATGGAGATGATTGGTTTTTTAACCTAGGTATTATTTCTGATTCAGTGTATGAAATTCGCCAACTGCCGACGCCGGTAGGTGCAAGTTCTACCAATAATTCAGGTGGAATCGATGTATACGGTTCATCTGATCAATGGTTGTTAAATCAGAATGTAGCCTTTGAATTTGTTTGGTATAAAGGCGACACCGTCTTCAGACCGCCTGACTACGAATTTCGCATTATTCCGGTAATCAATTATAACGAGGTTCATCTCGATGAGGTGCAAGGTATTAACGTCGATCCGGCGGCGGGTGATACTCGCTACGATGGGCATATAGGGTTACAGGCTGCATTTGCCGATGTGCATTTACGCAATGTATCTGACAAATTTGATTTTGATAGTCTGCGGGTTGGAATACAGCCCTTTAGCACTGATTTTCGCGGTTTTCTGTTTCAGGACAACCAGATGGGTATACGCCTGTTTGGCAACCGCGACAATAATATTTTCCAATACAATATAGCTGCCTTTCAGCGGATGGAAAAAGATACCAACAGTGGTTTGAACGACCACAATAAATCATTTCGCAAAGATTATGTATTTGCAGCCAACATCTACTGGCAAGACCTTTTTGTGAAAGGGTTTATGTCACAGCTGACTATTGTACATAACAAAAACAACGAAGACGGCGAGTTCTTCTTTGACAATAATGAGTTCATTGCAAGACCCGCGTCACTAGGCCGAGAAGTGCCCCGTGGCTATGATGTTACTTACTTGGGCTACAGCGGTGATGGCCATTTTGGACGATTGAATCTAACAACTTCAGCTTATTACGCCTTCGGGAAGACCGATCCCGGGGTATTTGTCGACGAACAGGTTGATATAGAGTCGGTCTTTTTCGCCGCTGAAGGGTCGATGGATTTTGACTGGTTTAGGTTCAAATTATCGTTTCTTTATGGCAGCGGTGACGATGACCCCTATGATGATAAAGCGACAGGATTTGATGCCATTTTTGAAAACCCCCAGTTTGCCGGTAGTGATACCAGTTATTGGATACGCCAGCCGGTACCATTGATTGGTGGCGGTAGAGTCTCCTTGTCTTCACGTAATGGCGTACTGAATTCGATGCGCTCTTCAAAAGAATTGGGGCAATCTAATTTCACCAACCCGGGAATTATTCTAATCGGTGTCGGTTTTGACATGGATTTACTGCCCGAGTTACGGTTGAGCGCAAATTTCAATCAACTGTATTTTGATGATACAACAGTGTTAGAAGTGGCAAGAAATCAAGCTGATATCGATGACGAAATTGGTTTAGATGCCTCTTTATCGTTAACGTACCGACCTTTTATGTCGCAAAATATTGTCATTAGAGGCTCTTATGCAAGGTTAATAGCGGGTGAAGGCTATGACGATTTGTACGAGCGTGAGGGCCAAGACTATTTTCTCTTTAATGTTCTGTTGGCGTATTAACGGCTAGCACGAGTAATAGAGTATAAATTTTTTAACATCACGTTTACCGTGATAACGGGATAATAAAGACAATGGCTGTGTTGCGATCTGTAAACCCATTTTTTAGTAAGTCGATGGCGCTGCCACTGCTTGCTCAGTTGACGCTGATATCGATTTTGGCGGTGTATGCAAGCGCCAGTCACAGTGCGTCAGGATACGCTAAGGTCGAACGTAGCTATAGCGTTACACCGAATGCGCCGGCGAGTCAGTCAAAAAGCGAAATGGATGCAAAAAGCGCCGGCTGTACCACCTGTCATACTGAATCAGACAGTAAGACGATGCATAGCAATCCCGGTGTCAAATTAGGCTGTACCGATTGCCACGGCGGCAACACCGCGGTGATTAAGCCAGAGCGCAGTGAACAGGGTAGTGAGCCGTATTTGGCGGCAATGAGTGAGGCGCATGTATTACCGCTTATGCCGGATAAGTGGAAAACGCCCAGCAGTCGCAATCCCGAGCGAACCTACACTCTGCTAAACCATGAAAGCCCAGAATTTATTCGTTTTATTAACCCTTCAGATTACCGCATTGTTGACGATGCCTGTGGTGCTTGCCACCAAGAAACAATTCAGGCTTCGACTCATAGCTTACACGCAACAGGTGCGATGTTATGGGGTGGTGCGACCTACAATAACGGCATACTACCGTATAAAAACTACATTCTAGGTGAGTCATACGGCCGTGATGGCAAAGGCACCGTATTGCGGGGGCCGAAGATTCCTGATGAGCTGAAACAAGCTGCAGCAGACAAAGGCGTTATCGAGGCTTTCTATCCTTTACCTGCCTGGGAAACGGTGAAGCCTGGGGATATCTTTCGAGTCTTTGAGCGCGGCGGCCGTAATATCACCAACTTGTTTCCCGAAACAGGGCTGCCTAGCAACCTAGGTTTGATTCAGCGGATGGAAGAGCCCGGTAGGCCCGACTTCAAACAATCCAACCGCGGACCAGGCACTGGCGGACGTATCTCGGTGCCGGTTATCAACATTACTAAAACGCGGCTAAACGATCCACTGACATGGTTTATCGGCACTAACGATCAACCCGGCGACTACCGTAACTCAGGCTGTGCCTCTTGCCATGTGGTTTACGCTAACGATCGAGACCCGCGTCATTCAGGGCCCTATGCCAAATTTGGCCACGATGGAACGTCTATTACTAAAGATACGACCATTGATAAAACCGAGAGTGGACATCCCTTAGAGCATGTCTTCACTCGAGCGATACCCACCAGCCAATGTATGATTTGCCATATGCACCAGCCCAATATGTTTATGAACAGTTTCTTGGGCTACACCATGTGGGACTACGAATCTGACGCGCCGCATATGTGGCCTGAAAAACAACAATATCCTTCCCATGAAGAGCAGCTAAAGGTATTAGATAGAAACCCAGAAGGCGCAGCTCCGCGCGGTAAGTGGGCCGATGTTGATTTCCTGAAAAAGGTCTGGGATAACAACGACAAAATGAACGATACCCAGTTTGCCGACTACCATGGTCACGGTTGGAACTTTCGTGCGGTGTTCAAGCGCGATCGAAAAGGTAACTTGTTAGATGCTGAAGGTGACACGGTGGCTGACGATGATCCTGAGAAATTCGACAAAGCGGTACATATGTCTTCGGTGCATGTTGATGTAGGAATGCACTGTGTCGATTGTCACTTTGGTCAAGATAATCATGGCAACGGCCACATGTACGGAGAGGTAGCATTGGCGGTTGAAATCGATTGTAAAGATTGCCACGGTACCTCCAAAGAATATCCCAATCTGTATACCTCGGGGCCAGCGGCACTGGAGGGCGGCGCCGATTTGTCACTGTTACGTACCCCAGACGGTCGTCTTCGGTTTGAATGGATAGAGGGCGAGTTGTTTCAGCGCTCCTCTTTGTACCCTGACAAAGAATGGCAGATGAGTTTGGTGAAAGACAGTGTCACTGAGGGGCACAACGGGTACAACGAGAAAGCGGCTCGCGCAAAATTGATGAGCAAAGATACTAAGACGCAAAGCTGGGGTAATGAAGTGCCCGCTGATGAACTTGCTCACTCCTACGATGAAATGGAATGTTATTCCTGTCATACCTCCTGGACTACAAGCTGTGGCGGTTGTCATCTACCGATAGAAGCCAATGCAAAAACGGAGCGTCATCACTATGAAGGCGGTGAGAGCCGTAATTATGCTACCTACAACCCGCAGGTAGCTCGTGATCAAATATTTATGCTGGGTCGTCGTGGGCCGGCAAAAGGCGGTAAAATCGCGCCTACCCGTTCAACTTCGGCGCTGGTGCTGTCATCGACTAACTCAAATCGAGAAAAGATCTATATTCAGCAACCACCAATTTCTGCCAGTGGTTATAGCTCGCAGGCATTTAACCCACACTTCGCCCATACCGTGCGTAAAACAGAAACGAAAACCTGTAGTGATTGCCATGTTTCCAAGAAAAATGATAACAATGCGATTATGGCGCAACTGCTAATGCAGGGCACAAATTTCATTAACTTTGTTGGTTACAATACTTGGCTCGGTGGCGCCGGAGAAATTAATGCGGTGCAGGTTACCGAGTGGCAAGAACCGCAGGCGGTTATCGGCAGCTACCTACATCGCTATGCCTATCCTGATTTCTTCCAACAACATCTCGATAAAGGAAAAATCTTGGATGAAGTACACCAGCACTCCGCCGGTGTTGCTAATTGCTTACAGCTACGCGGTGAGTATTTGTATGTGGCAGAAGGCAGTGAGGGTGTGCAGGTGTACGATGTTGCTGGTATAGGTAACAAGGGTATATCACAACGTATTATTACTGCGCCTTACAGTGCTTTGGGCCACGATGCCCATATAGACTCCAAAAATGCGACTTGTATTGCGTTACCCTCAAATCAACCGATCAACCCGTTGTTGAACCAGGGCGAATTGATGCGTGTTGCCAATCTAGAGCAGCCATTCCATCCGATCTACAACTATGCGGTTATCACTGATGCGGAGGAGGGATTAATTCTGGTTGATATCAATACATTTGCAGACGGTGAGCCGAGAAATAACTTCATCAATCGTGCAGTGACTTGGAATGAAGGCAATCTACTCAAGGGCGCAAAGCATGTCACTATCGGCGGGCACTATCTGTATATCACAGCTGATAAAGGTGTGGTGATTGTCGATGTCGACAATCCGTTAGAGCCAAAGCTGGTGACGGTGGTACCTATGCAGGGTGCGCAGGCAACAGCTATTCAGTTTCGCTACTTGCTGGTAACAGATGCAGAGGGTTTGAAATCGATCGATATTACCAACGTAGCACAGGCCAAATTAGTGCCAAATAACACTATTGCGATGAATAACGCCTATAAAATGCACTTGGCAAGAACCTTTGCTTATGTCGCCGCGGGTGATGAGGGCTTGGTAATAGTCGATATCACCCAGCCCGATGCGATGGTTGAATATCAACGGTTTAACGCTGACGGTGCCTTAAAAGACAGTCGAGACATTGTGGTTGCAACCACTAACGCTTCACTTATTGGCTATGTTGCCGATGGCACCGGCGGGCTAAAAGTACTGCAGCTAACGTCACCGGAGTCGCAACCTAAATTCTATGGCTTTAGCCCTGACCCCAAGCCACAACTCATAGCCCAATATCAAACCGACAAGCCGGCCTTAAGTCTGTCTAGACCGCTGGAGCGGGACCGAGGTGTTGATGAAACAGGCGGTCAAATTTCGGTGTTTGGTCGTCGCGGCTCACGTCCCTTGAATAAAACTGAGATGGAAAAAATGTATCTCAATAAAAACGGTGAGCTGTGGTTCGTGGAAGACTGACCCGAAGTCACTTCAATAAAAAGGTGGCTGCTAACAGAGGGCTGGATTAGAAAACAATGATAAAAGTGAGTATGTAGTGGACGTTATCAACGTATCAGTACCGCAGATAAGAGCTTTCTTGATGGCAATGGCCGCTATACTTTTGGTACAGCAGGCCGTTGGCCTACCGCAAGACGATGACGATCAACACCTCGGTGTAGCCAGTTGCGCTAATAGCGTTTGCCACGGTAAAAGTAAGGCTGTCGAGAATAAAAATGTCATGCTCAACGAGTATCGGGTGTGGTCGACAGAAGACCGGCATGCGAGAGCATACAAAACATTATTATCGTCAGAATCAAAACGCATCGCTAAAAATTTGGGCTTGGCCAGCGCTCATACCGAAAAAATTTGTCTTGATTGCCATGCCGACAATATCGTTAAGGAAAAGCGCGGTCCCAAATTTCAAATCAATGACGGGGTTGGCTGTGAGGCTTGCCACGGTGGCTCTGAGCAGTGGATAGAAAGTCATACGGAAACGGGAGTAACGCACCAGCAAAATCTCGACAAGAATATGTACCCCACAGAGGACGGTGGGGCCAGAGCTAAGCTGTGCCTCTCTTGCCATTACGGAACCAGCGATAAACTGGTTAATCATGAAATCATGGGAGCCGGCCATCCTCGGCTTAGCTTTGAACTAGAAACGTTCTCGGCCAATCAACCCGCGCACTATAAGATTGATGCTGACTATAAAGAGCGCAAACCGGTGATTAGCAATTTTAATCTTTGGGTTGTTGGCCAGTTCGAAATGATAAAGTCTAGTTTAGCGCTGATGCAGGAAAAAGTGGTTGATAATGACGCGATGATACCTGAATTGGTTCTGTATGACTGTCATGCTTGCCACCATGCAATGAGCGACAAACGCTGGCAGCAAACCGCTACTAAAAAGGGT
>JBLHLU010000113.1:0-11312 GCA_047623385.1 Paraglaciecola psychrophila | reverse complement strand
TTATCGACGCAAAAAAGGAAAATAGCTATCACTTTTGTGAGTTTTTCTAGTGAAGATATCAATCTACATCAGCGTGATCGAAGGGCTGGCCCGCCGTAGTTTTCGGCTGTGTTAGTGGGCTTCTCTATCGCTGTTGTTTGACAAGTAATCGCTATCATCTCTTAGCCGAGGCGCCTGAGGTTAATCGATAGGCCAGTTTATAACAGTTGGCAGCGCATAACAGATTGCCAGTAGCCTATTTTTTAGGGTATGTTAAATTCGAACTGGGCTTTATCCCTTTATATACCGTTATTCAAAAGTTTGTTATGTCCTAATTCGATAAAATTCTGGAGAACGTATGTCGCGCATCAAATTATTAGAAGATCACCAGCTTTCAGAAAACGCCCTTAAGTCAGTCAAAGCCGTTGAGGCCAGTGGTGGTGACACATCTACACTACGCGGTCTTGCAAACAGGCAAGATATGTTCGACGCGTACTTTCAGTTTTACATGCCAGCAAGAGGGGGTACCACAATCAGTGACCAGCTGATTGAGCTAGTGAGGTTGCGTATTGCAAGGCATAACGACTGCTTCACTTGACTAAACGCACGGCTCCTGCAGGTTGCAGGACACGACCTTACTGAAGAAAAAATCGCACAGCTCGACTTGGGCAAAACTTTGGTTGGCTTCGGTGCAAGTGACCAGCTCGCAATCGAATACGCTGACCGCATGGCAACCGATCATCATAATATGGATGATCATTTTTTCGATCGATTGAAGACTCATTTTGATGATGCACAAATGCTAGAACTTGGCATGATGATTGGGCAGTTTATTGGCTTTGGTAGGCTGCTGATGGTGCTGGATTTGGAGTCTAAGTTTTGTGCCATCGAAGATTAAAGTATAGTAGATCTCGAAGCGGATTGGCGGTGGCTGCTAGGGTATTCAGTAAGCTTAGTGCATGCGTCGTCAATGAAAGAGAAGGGAAGTGGCGACAATGTTTAAAAGTGAACGTTATATCGGCTTGTAATAGTTAGCGGCAGTTATAGAAGTGGCAGTAGCTTCTTTCTAGGGTGTATTGGATGTGAGTAGGGCGTTTGTTGGTCGCCCTAATCTGTTTTCTGCTGACCCCTATTGTTGGACGCGGCGAAGTCACTATGTTGGGTTAGTCCAGCGGGCGCCGGCAACTGCTTGAGCTTCATGGCCCTCGCGGTGTTGAAAAAGTTGGTAGTAGTTTTCCTACGGTTTAGCCGATAGATAGCAGTCTGTTTCTTGCCGGCAGTTTGCATGCCCTTAGCGGTCGTCAGTCGATTAATGAATAATATCTGTGAGCCTTAACCCGGTGCACGATACTGATAGTGAAATCCTGTGCTGCATACTTGAGCAGATGCTTTGTGCGCGCCTGAGTTGGCAGCTGCAGCGGTGTGGCAGGGATGAACTACTTGTTCGGCCTCGAAAAGATCACGGTAGTCGGTTGCTGTTAGTCTTTAAGCGCAGACCGTTGCAACACAAAATCATGGTCCGGTACCGATGTTTCGGCGGTAAAGTTCCCTGATGAAAAACCAGACGGGCATAAATCGTCGATCAGGCAAGCAGTACTCCCGCGCGAAGCAGCAACCACGCTGCGAAGGCAGCTACCTTATACAACGCTTTTCACCACAGTATCGAGGCGACCATCTGTTCGTTCTATATCATTTTCTGCGCAAAGTAGTTGGGGTGACAGCTACATATCTACCCACTGACACTACCAATCCGTTTTCTCTTAGCAGATTTTTTCATCATCAGTTAGAAACTCAGCCTTTGTATATTCATCATCTAAAGGGCGCCCAGCTAAATTAGCAAAGTAATGATCTGAGTATGTGTCGTGGTGCACTGAGGTTAGCGGCGACAACAACGGCGGGTATCGCTAACAAAAAAATATTGGCTATTCTTGCTCCGGGTGTCTTGGTTTTAGCTGAATTAATTAGGCGCTGTTTTTTATACTTGTAATGTAGGCGGTTCTTTTGTACCTATCTCGTCTTCCATAATATCAACGCATCGAAACCCATACCGATCTGGGCACCGCTATAAGCGATGTGCGCTAAGGCAATAGGTAAGGGATCTTAATTTCTGCATAGCTACATTAGGGCGCCAATTATGGTCGATTTTTAATCGCCGGTTAATATTCACATAAAATATTCCGCCGAGCATCCAGTTGAGCGGGCACAGAGCCAAGCTAAACAGCAGACATTGCAGCAGGCGGACTGTCGCCAAGATGTCAGCGACCTATAGCCACAGCGCAGAGGTATCCGATTGATTGTGCAAGTTGTCAGAGGCACGGTGTAACTTCACAGTGGCGACCGCAACAAACATGTTCATGCAGCGGTTATTTGCAGTACGACCAAGTATTTTGTGACACGTTAGTCATAACGTATTGACCGAAGGTAAAGTGTTATTGCAGCGTGGTTGTTTACCAGTGTAGAATCCGCAAATGAGTGCCCCAGAAAAAACTGTAATTGCAGTAAGTGCTTTTATATATTGCCGGCCGTGTTAATAACTATAGTTATTAATTTTAGCTATTAACGTCGATGGACTTACTGCGACCAAAGCAGCAATAGGCAAAGTGCCTCGCTGTTGCGCGTCAACCAACTTTGGCCATTGTTATTCACCAATATTCGTTGATGCTCGGTTTGATGACGTGTGATGTTAGAAGCAATTAGATTAACCCATTGTGTCGAGTATTTTTACAGTTTTAGTTTCTTGTAATTGCTGTATCTGGATAACTCATTGATATAAATGAATATTTTATTTTGGTACGATGTTTGCTTTGTATAAGTAATCGTATCCAATAAATATTGATCGAATCGATTTCTTGCAATATGAGCAGTGAGAGATTTGGGAGGAATATTACATGCTTATTCAAAAAATAAAGTTTTTTGCACCCCTTACTGTGGTTCTCGCCCTTGCCAGCGCAGAATCTAACGCTGGTGCGATACTGCATGAAGACTTAGCCAAGCTAACTGTATTTTCTAACGAGTATACAACTACTGGGGCCAATTCAATTGTCTATGGCAACATATTAGCTGGCGGTGTTTCAACAACCGGCGCAAATGCCATAGTTTATGGTTATGTCGTATCTGTGGGTGCTGCGAACATAGGTGGTGGCACATCTAAAGTCTCCGGTAATGTTGTCTCTGGCGGCGTAATGACGGTTGGCGGTGCAACCACTGTTGGATCGCCCGGTCCTAATGTTACCGGTAGTATAACCTCGACGGGCGCCTCAACTATTGGTGATTTTGCCCAGGTTGGCGGTGATATGCTCTCTGGTGGTGCGGCAACTACGGGTGCTAATTCAGTAGTCGGTGGCAGTGTGCTGTCTAATGGTGCCGCTACGACGGGTGATAACGCAAAAGTTCACGGCGATGTATCGGCTGCTGGTATCTCTACCATTGGTGCACATTCGGTTGTTGATGGCAACGTGAATGGGTCTGGAAACCCGGCTACTAACGTCATATCTGCCAGCGCCACTGTCGGCAGTCAAAATAATGTGACGACTTCGCCTGATTTGTCAGCTGTTCGTGCAGGCCCAGGCCCACTTGCAGAGGCCGGGCAAGTTAAAGCTGCGCAAGCTACTCTGTCTGCTTTGGGCGTGGGTACACCCTTAGCAACACCCTTAGCAGCAACGATGACAATCGATACTACTTTTGCAGCAGGCATTTATAGTGCACCCAGCTTTTCGACGACTAAGGGTACGACCATGACACTGCAAGGTGACGGTACGGACGACCTAATATGGGTTTTTAATATCGCAGATGTTCTAGCTTTCGGCGCTGATACTACTATTACAATGAGCACTGTTGGTGCTAATGCAAGAGTATACTGGAATTCATACAACGGTTATATCACTTCAGGCGCTGGCGCTGACGTGATTGGTACACTTCTGGCGCATCAACATATTGCCATCGGTGCATACTCAACCGTGAGAAACAGCGAAAACTCCTGCGGCGCGGTTTATTCTGCTACTTCATACGTTAGTACCGGCGATAGCGCGGAAATCGGCGGAAAAGGTTGCTCACCAGTAGTATCAGTTCCTGAACCAGCGACCTTCGGTATGTTACTGAGCGCTCTTGCCTTTTTGGGGTTCAAACGAAGCCGCAAAGGCTAGCCACTTTCTATTCACAGACGACTGTTTTGAAAAACGCCCGGTACTAATTATTTTAGACCCGGGCCACAGCTGCCCGGGCTTTTGGATGACCATCAATCGACTGCAACAGTCACACCGGTGCTCATCACTCTGAATTTATACCGCAGATAAACGCCACACAGTATAAAAGTGTGCAGCTATTTGGGGGCTAGGGCTAACCATTGCGTTAGTTGATGTAGCGCTAATCTTATAGCTGAGAACTGAGGTCTCGACATAACGTTGGCCTTGTTAAACGCCTTCCAAGTAGTCTTTGTTGCAGCAAAAACCCTTCTTAATGCCCGAACCTTGCCTTCTACGTCTGCCCGACAATGGCGTAATTGACCAGACCACATTTTGCCGCAATATCATTAGTAGTCTGATGCCCTTCAATAGCAGCTATCACTATTTTGCACTTGAGCTAACAGCTGCGGGACGTCCGCTTCATAACTAGCCCTTATCTATAGTCGTGTTTACCTTATGTCACTGCGCCGATTATGGGGGTCGCTGCAGTCGGCTGCCAGTGGATGGTTATAGTCGCGTAATGTTTTATACGCCCGCGGATGCTAACGCAGCGTCTATCTGCGTTTGCTTCAAGTAGACCAGCTACTAACGAGCCTGCGTTAATTCAACATAAACCATTCAGTCGTCATTTAATCAGGTATCCTAGCGAGTGCATTACGCGACACTCTGAGTTGTACTTATGATAGATAGCAATAATCCATGCTTTGTCTTCGGTTTGAATCTTGATTCAATAGGCGGCGCTACTAAATTAGACTGCGGTGAAGTTCTGAGTAGTTGGATTCATGTTGATTACGGTCACGCCGGCGTTAATGAATTTCTTAGTGCTTTGGGTCTCCCCAAGAGGATTATCCACTCACTTGTTCAGCCTGATACCCGCCCGAGAACGGTAGTATCCAAAGGTGGTGCGTTGGTCATCATAAGGGGGATCAATATGAATCCTGGAGCAGACCCGGAAGATATGGTTTAACTTAGGATGTGGATTTAAGGCAGCAGACTTATAACGGTTCACCAACGCACCTTACTTTCAATTCAAGATATACGCGCTGATTTGTCGTCGGGCGACGGGCCGATAAACATCCCCGGTCTTGTTATTTCAATAATCGGTAGAATCACCGATAGAATTTCGGACTACGTCAATGGCATTGAAGATAAGCTTGAAGGTTTGGAAACATCTAGCTATGCACAGCATAGGCTGTGTGCTAGATCTGAAATCTCGGCTATCCGAGCTGAAATAGCCAGTATCAGGCGCTATTTGGTGG
Source organism: Paraglaciecola psychrophila (assembly GCA_047623385.1). Lineage (GTDB taxonomy): Bacteria > Pseudomonadota > Gammaproteobacteria > Pseudomonadales > Dasaniaceae > Oceanicoccus. The sequence goes on along the minus strand of JBLHLU010000113.1, from coordinate 5,893 downwards.
CGCAGTGAGATGCACTCGATTCACTGCACAGGCATTTAATTACCTCAATGCCAGGGAGTTACCCCTACCGATTGAGAGAGCAAATGGAGCGCATGACCCTTATCTTGAGAACCTAGACTTGAAACGCGAGAGAACGCTGGTGATGCAGCAACAATGGATGAATGTTGCTATAGAGTAGCAAAGCTCTCGTATCCATGCGCTTGCTATTGTGGCGCTGATATTTCTGCCCATTACCTTTGTTACCGGTATTTTCGGCATGAGCGTAGCGGGTTTGTCAGGGGTTGAAAATACCCATGCATTCTTTATCGTCACCGGCGCTGTGTGGGTGATATCGTTAGTTGTTGTCGGGCTTTTAAAGCTCAAGAGGTGGTTCTAGTGCTGAAGGATGTGCAACAGTTTGCTGACACTACGCTGATGGCTGTTGGTGGCTATGAAATAACAGCAGGTCAGATAGTCTTTATACCCACTGTCTTACTATTGGGGTATCTGATGCTAGGGTGGTTTGTACGTAGTACTACCGCGCAGATGCAGCGACGGCAGATCGATGCAAATATCGTCCAGGTTGTACGCCGCGCCGTTTATATTCTCGGTTTGATTATTCTGGTGATAACTACGCTGGATTTGCTAAAAGTACCATTGACAGCTTTTGCCTTTGTTTCAGGTGCCGTGGCGATTGGAGTGGGTTTTGGCGCTCAGAATATCATCAATAATTTCATCAGTGGATGGATATTGATCTGGGAGCGACCTATTCGTATAAATGATTATATTGAAACAGGCGATACCAGCGGTACGGTTGAGGAAATTAACACGCGCTCTACCCGAATCAGGCGTGTAGACGGTGTTCATATCCTGATACCCAACTCAAAGTTACTCGAAGAAACCGTGGTTAACTGGACCCTTGTCGATAAGCTGTTGCGATGTATTGTACGTGTCGGTGTTGCCTATGGCTCTGATGTTAATGACGTCAGGCGCCTGTTAGAACAATCTGTTGCAGGCCACGAACTAGTGCTTTCGGACCCCGCTCCGCAGATAATATTTGAAGACTTTGGCGATAGTTCGCTGATATTTGACACCTACTTCTGGGTCTATTCAGCGGGGGATAAAAATTCTCGCCAAATCCGTTCAGATATTCGCTTTACCATTGACCAATTATTCCGCGATAACGGTATTACCATGGCCTTCCCGCAACGGGACATCCATATTGATGGCACACTACAAATACAGCCCGAAAAGTAATAGTCGTCGTTACTGGCTGTCCGTAGCATACTGATTATGAGCCTAACTAAGCACCGAAGATGCGGTATTGTCGGGAGTATAGGAGGTCGTCCCACTAGCCATCAGCGATATTGGGTTGGTTATCTAATTCTATATGCCTTAATAGGCATGTGTCTTAGATGACGGTCAGCCTGTCTAGCCGCAGCGGGTTAAACTTATACATGCCTGAGTTCAAGCAATAAGTGCAACACTCACCCCATAGTGAACCTCGTAAGCTGATTTCCACTTCAGTAGCTTACGAGGCATCAAATTAATTTTCTCAACAGCCCGCCTTAGTTGCTGAGCTGAGATCGTACTAAACTTTGTACCCTTCGGGAAATATCGGCGCACCAACCCATTTGAATTCTCATTGCTACCCCTTTGCCATGACGCGTAAGGGTCAGCAAAGTAAACGTTGACGCTCGCTCTTTTTGCAATGTCTTTATGACCATAAAACGCGCGACCATTATCAACAGTCAGTGTTTTGGCGCCGTGCGAGGCCAGCATGCTTATAAGTCGCTGACCCACTTCTGCTTTAGTTCGGGCCTGTGTCTTGCGTGCATCGAGCAGTCGGCTCTTCCTATCAGTCAGCGTCACAAAATTACCATCACGACCATGAATCGTATCGCCCTCCCAGTGGCCGTAATGAAGCCTCTGATCAGCGGCAATAGGGCGCTCATGAATCGATACTCTGTCAGCCAGTAAACCCCGGCCATCATGGGCTCTATGCCGTTTTCGAGTGCCACGATATGCCCTCAGAAGCCTTTTATGCGTCTTGCCGCCTTCGCGCTTGTCACGGTATATCCACTGGTAAATCGTCTCATGACTAATACGCAGTTCCTTGAACTCTAATTCAAGTCGGCCGGCGATAGCAACTGGTGACAATCCGTTCTCTAGACAGTTGCATATTTTCCCCCACAACGCTGGCGTATAGCTGCTAGCCTTCGATGCAACTTTACGCTTTCTGTAAGCGTCCTTATGGGCTTTTTCTGCGTCGTAGCGTCCAGGTAGGCACCGATTTAGCTCTCTGCTGATGGTCGATTTATTACGGCCTATCATCTCGGCTGTTTCAGTAAGAGAAAAGCCGGCTTCAAGTCTCGCTTGAATCTGGTATCGTTGGGCCAGGGTTAGCTGCTGGTATGTCTTCTTCATAGTTGCTCGAATTGGTTTGGGTTAGAGCTGCCAATTCTACCGGTAGTTAACCCTTCTATCATTTCAAGCGTTGCAGTTATTATATGAATTCAGGGGGATATAACCGTTAATTCAGTAGCTAGAGAACTTACCAACGCAGCAATAGCGATGGGTCATAGTCTAAACTTAAAAGTTGTTGCTGAAGGCGTTGAAACGACAGAGCAGCTTAATTTACTGAAGGCAATGAATTGCGACTTCGGCCAAGGCTATTTATTCAGTAAGCCTGTGCCTAAAGATCAGATGACTAAAATTCTGTCGGCTGCGCTCGATCAGCATAATACCTCAGGCCAAGAGTGATAAGGGGTTACTGTTCAATCCTATGCTCAGTGACTCGCTCTCAGAATGCGTAGTAAAGGCGAGGTGCTGGTGTTGCGAAAAATTTTCTGTTGGTGCTCGAGGGCAATCAGGCATAAAGACATTCGCTCTAAGCCCATTCGATACTTGCCTCTCAAGATGATCAAAAATACCATTAGCCCGCTAGGTCGAACTCTCTCCCTCAGCTGCGTTAACAACCCTCAAAGATGGCTCTTTCAATATGCCGGCGCCCGTCAATAATTCTCCCCTAGCAATACCGTATCGATTTGCATTACAGAGTTGCACAGGGTGCGATGAGCGCTCCCATGATCGTCTAATTTTTACACAAAAGGGGCAGCCCGGTATTGATACCGTTTTAATGCTGAAGTCTGCTCATTAACGTTAGTCCGACGTTCCTCAGCTCGTGAGTGCGGCTTAGGTGTCGTTAGCCAATCAGCGAATAGTGTAACTGGCACTTAGCTATAGATTAAATTAGGTTACTCTACTGTGGTGTAAATACATATGCAGGTCGGCCTGAACATTTATCTATAGTATCTAATTTAAGTTTATCTTATTAGTTCTGGCTGGCTAGATTTGCTCGGCTTGGATTTGCCAAATATGAGCGGGACCCACAAGTACTTCTGTTATGTATAAGCTGAAGAATGCTAATGAATTATTACAAGGGGCGTTGCCGAAAATCGAAGCCAGGCCCTGGCGGAACTGTTTGAGCTCGGTCGTTGCTGCGCGATTATAGTGCAAGAGACACCAAGGCCCTAGCAAAGTCGAAGGTTGGCCGGGTGCCGATCTGATCGGTAAGTGTGTAGCTTAAATCTCGGCGGGTGTGGTGAGTCTTAAGTGAAATTGCTGCTGCTGAGTAATGCGAAGGTCAGCGACCTATTTTGCCAACAATGCTCAAAAGCGCAGGCACTTTGTTGTTATCTAAAATTGCTCTCGATTGAGAGACCGATGCCAATATAGCGATAAATCGTTCAGCGGTTAGCGGTTATTATTCGTCGACTGGAGGTCTGTTGGATTGATTATAAAATGACCAGTCAAGTCAAGGCGTCATGGAGCAGTTCAACGTTTGAAGTGACGTTTACAGCATTATTTTTGGTATTCGTGGGTAACGCCTATAGTCATTGTCGCTCTTATATGACCTGTGGGTGAAGGCTGTCACTTGATCTTAATGTTCTTTTTCTCACAATAGTCGATGGTAAAGTGGTCGCTTTCTTCGCGCTTGCCACGATCAAGCGTCGATATTACCGTTGATAAAAACCGAAGGCGGCTGCTTGTTAAATCAGCTACTGTTATTGAGTGGTTTGTTTCGTCCTGTTATATTGATGTGTATGCGTAAATCACTTTCTTTAACTTAGAATAATCCGTTATTGCTCGCTCGCAATAATGCATAAGAAATATTGGGGACAGCATAGTTTTGATTATTACGCCGATCTGGGGTTGCATGCTCGCTGCACTGTTGTTGGGCGGTCTAGCGCTATATATTCGCAAAGTAAAAGAAATAAAGGTCCTTGAGGGAAAGGCTGCCGAGCTCGAGTCAATTTTAGTCGCTATTCCCGATGCTATCGTTTTCACCGACATAGACCGCAACATTGTGAGTATAAACAAGGGCGTGGAGTTACTGTATGACTACAGTATTAGCGACCTTGCTGGAAAGTCGACATCGATATTTTATGAGAGCAATGAAGACTATGAGCAGCAGGGTCGGGTTCGTTTTAACATAGGCGCGGACGGTATAGACGAATTTCAATCAAGAGAAATAAATTATCAGAGAAAAGATGGTAGTGTGTTTTTGGGCGAAACCCTTAGTAGAACGGTAAAGTCTGCCAGCGGGCAATTTTTAGGTTTTGTCACCGTTAGTAAGGATATTTCTGAACGTAAGAAAGTTGAAGAAAAACTGGTACTGGCTGCCAGTGTGTTCATTAACGTCCGAGAAGCCATTATGATCTCCGACAAAAATTCGTCTATTATCGATGTGAATGACTCCTTCACTGAGATATTGGGATATTCGCGCGAAGCAGTGATAGGAGAAGATACCAAGTTTTTTAGGTCTGACAAACACTCAGCAGAGTTTTATGCCGAAAGAAGACAAATAATTCTTGCCACCGGTCATTGGGATGGTGAGCAATGGATTCGCCGTAAAGATGGCGAGGATATAGCTATACGCCACAATGTAGATGCTGTGTATGATCAAAACGGTGATGTTAAAAATTATGTAACAACGTTTTCAGATATTACAACGATGAAAGAGGATCAAGAGCAGCTAAAACGTAGCGCCCATTATGATCCACTGACCCGCCTACCTAACCGCATTTTACTGGTCGATCGCTTAAATCACGCGATGATGCAGCGCGGAAAGAATCAAAGTTCTTTAGCTGTAGTGTTTATGGATTTAGATGGTTTCAAGGCGGTCAATGACACCTTCGGCCACAGTGCCGGGGACGACCTGCTGGCTATACTGGCACGGCACATGAAATGCGCTTTACGTGAAGGTGATATACTGGCGCGCTTTGGCGGTGATGAGTTTGTTGCTATATTGACAGGTGTCAGTAAAGTTGAAGATTGCGAGCCAGTACTAAAGCGGTTACTAAAAGCGACTGCTACCCCAGTCACTCTCGGCGATGCGGTAATGCGTGTGTCAGCGAGTATTGGAATCACCCTTTACCCTCAAGACGATGCTGATGCAGAGCAGCTTATACGGCATGCAGACCAAGCCATGTATATTGCAAAGCAGGGAGGTAAGGGCCGCTATCACTTTTTTGATACAGCACAGAATAAAGCGTCCACAGTACAGCGGGAAAGCTTCGGTGACATTCGTTCAGCGTTAAAACGAAATGAGTTTTTGCTGTATTATCAGCCCAAAGTTAATATGGAGTCGGGTAATGTAATAGGTGTTGAGGCCTTAATACGCTGGCACCATTCAAGTCGTGGTCTAGTTCCGCCGTTGGATTTTTTACCGGCTATAGAGGGTCATGCCATTAGCCTGGAGATTGGCGAGTGGGTTATAGAAGCAGCGTTGGCTCAGATAAGTCAATGGCAAGGCGTGGGAATACAGCTCCCGGTCAGCGTCAACATTAGCGCCTATCAAATACAACAAAACAACTTTGTGGCTCGCTTAGGCGTATTCTTGGCAGCCCAT
>JBLHLU010000112.1:0-11361 GCA_047623385.1 Paraglaciecola psychrophila | reverse complement strand
AGTAGGTAAAGTGTCTGAAAAATCATAATTATGAAAAATGGCAATACAATTCCGTGAGCGACTAGAATATAAAGTTGAAATGCGTAGGCAGGATGTAAGGCTACTTTAAGGCGACCTTTTTCGATCTAACCAAAATATCCAGTCTATCATAGCCGCAATGACTAGTTTTAAATAATGTAAAGCCAGAGTGCTCAGTCATGATTAGTCAAGAATTGAGAACGCTGATATAGCCGATCTTCAGTTTGCTGAATTTATTGCTCAGTCCAGTGAAAAAAAAGGAAGAGTGAAGGGATACCGATAAAGTAAAATTATCTCTAGGTTAGGGTTTAAACTGCTCAATATTAGCGATCTTTCCCAGAGTTTGTAGACGCAGATAGCGGCGGCTCGGAGCTCAACACAGATGATTTAAATATGCTGGATGTTCTCGGCGGCGTGGTCGATTCCCTTAGCCCGAAGGCAGAATCATCTTCTAGTACTCTAACTACCTCCATAGTTGAAAATCTGATTGCAATGGTTCAGGGCATAGTACTCGGCTTATGCAGTTGACTTACCAGATAATTGATAACCCCGTCTAGCATTGTCCTCCCGAGACAAGTGTAATTGTGGCCGTTCGCGATTCAGCTAAAGAATTGATTATTTTCGTATCGGATGATGGCGGGGGTGAATGAAATTGAATTTAAAGCAACTAAAGAGTCGTTTCGTGAGGTTAACGGAGGTCATAGGAGCCTTTTTTTAGTGTGGTTTTTCTATCTGTTAGTACTGCAACGATGACGTTGTGCCGGTATCGGGTGGGATCTTAGGTGCTTTGGTTAGGATAGCGTTTGGTTCTTACACCGAACAAGGTTTCTTGAAATAAGTGAATAGTGGATTAAAAAAGTTGTTAGTAGCAATCACCACGTTTTAGCCACGGTGTCGCCCATTGACCGAATTGAAAATATAGCAATCTGAACGCGCTACAGCAATTACCCGCTCCCTGTGAACATTCGGACCCGATGCGAAGGAAAATCCAGAACCCATTGACCCTCGAAAGGTAATTGAAAATACTTTCGGTATGATGGTGGAACAACTGCGGCTGGATAGGGTTGAGGTGTTAACTCAGTTCCCCGTAAGCTGATCAGCTATTTTCGCCTATAACATAGCAATGGAACAAGTGATCTTGAGCCCTCTCGGTAATAGTAAAGATACCACAATGGCAATGGTTGTGAGGAGACGATTTCCTTGCGGGTATATGAAGATGATAACGGGGTGTTTCTTACAACCGAGGACACCGGTGGCGGTACTACTGAAAATACTATTTCTTGGATTTTTGAACTATTCTGCACAACCAGAAAAATAGGGAAATACGGGGCTAGGATTGTCTGTTAGTTATGGTATTATTAATGAAATAGTTGGGACTATTAGCGCAGATAAAATACAGGGTAGCGATCGGATCACGAAAACACTTGCATTCGTGAGCTGGTGGCAAAATTTTCACGAATAGAGTCGATACTAACTTCAACATATATTGTCAAAGGAGAAAACAACTCTCCAGAGCGGCATGACCTAACGCTGATTGTACGTGTCTATTCAATTTTTAAATATCGAGTTTTGATAAGTTCCTATACCCTGCTACAGCCTTGTTGCAGGTAGCGTCAAAACCGCATTTGAAATCATTAATGCTACGCCCGGAATTGAACTCATTATTACAGATTTCAAAAACGCCAAGTGAACCAGGAATTGATCTGATCTGTTTTTTGAAAAGAAGCCTACACAACCAGTTCCACTTATCGTGATGTCAGGACATGCCGGCTCCCTTTTAGACGGTTTTGGTTTAGATCCTGCGTCTTATGCTTTTTTGCAAAAGCCGATGGACATTAACGATCTGTTAGAAATAGCCGGTTCGGTGTTAAACGAGAAGAGATATCATTTATGATGACAAAAGTTTTAGTTGCTGAAGATGAAGCAGATATTCGCCATGAGATTGTTGAATGCCTAGTTGATGAAGGCTTTGAATGTGTTGAGGCCTCAAACGGTGAAGAAGGGCTTGAGCTCCTGCGTCGTGATATTGAAATTGCTGTTGTTTTAAGTGATATCCTCATGCCCGGGAAATCAGGCTTGGAAATGATCACTTCGGGACAGGCTGAACTTTCCCGAGATCGTGATCTAGAATTCATCATATTAACCGGCCACGGTGGTTCAACAGAAGCAATTAATGCGCTTAAGCTTGGAGTTATGGACTTTCTTGAAAAGCCTATTAACTTAGAACAATTGATCCACTCTGTGCGCAGTGCAGAAGAAAAGGTTCTTTTGAAACGGGCCAATCGCTACCATAAGATGGGGCTTGAAGCACAAGTCGATGTGAAAATACGGGAAGTTAAAAAGCTCCTTGAGAACTTAGAACATGCTTATGGGGAGGCGCTTGACTGTCTTGCTACAGCAGCCGAGTTCAAGGACCCGGAAACCGGTAACCACATTCGTCGGGTCGGTGAATATGCCCAATTAATTGCTAAAGAATTAGGCTGGTCGAAAAATCGCCAAAACTTAATGCTACTCGCAGCCCCGCTCCATGACGCAGGTAAGATTGGCACGCCTGATGAGATCTTGCTGAAACCTGGAAAATTGAATTCTGACGAAATACGAATTATGAAACAGCATGCGCAGAATGGGTACGAGATACTGTCTCGTTCAAATCACCCTGTTATGAAGGCCGCGGCTAGTATAGCGAGAAACCACCATGAGCGTTGGGACGGCAGTGGTTATCCTCGTGGTCTTAAAGGGACGGAAATCCCCATTGAAGCAAGGATCACCACTCTCGTTGACGTATATGACGCACTCAGGTCAAAACGTCCTTATAAACCTGGATTTGACCAGGACAAAACGCTATCGATCATACTCGATGGTGACGGGAGAACGCAGCCTTCCCACTTCGACCCAGAGCTTGTCAAAATCCTGCGGAAACTGGCCGATGAGTTTGAGGACATATACTCTAGATTAGCCGATTGAATGTTGATGTTTAGACGACATAGCTTAACCGCGAAACTGATTAGGACTTATCAAACATAATTACAGTGGGTGGCATTGAAGATGATGTATAGCAGAGCCTTGAAATAGTCGATGCACCACTTGCAGAATTTATCGGGTTGAAGCACACGATGGTAGTACGGGCTTGCAGTTGATACTGGGTCAATGGATTGTCGGACACTTTTTGACCGGGCGATGAGAGCTAAGCCTAGTGATACAGTCTTGGGAAAGCGCTGAAAAAAACCAGCCGGAGAAAAAGGGATACCGTTGTTGTTTTCGACTGCGTCAAGTGACAGAAGAGATACGCGCAACGGCTTAAATTCATTCCGTGGCCCAAACGAGTAAGTCACAAGATGTCTCGTTGCCTCTCGAAACGATCAATGAATGGAGCTGTTGAACGATATCTCATTGTTAGAGTAAGCCGAAGAGATCTCCATACTTGATTTGTCGGTTAGCGTAAGCTGCGGTGTTTAAGTATTTGGTTTGGGGTCGCGTAATATTTAATAGCTAGCTAAGCCTTATGCTCGTGGCTCGTAGCGCCACCGGTTCAAAATTCCTCTGCATAGTGAATTCGTTGGAAAGGATCTTGTATTTACCATCGCTCACTTGTCTTGTTGTAGTACGTTGTACTACCTTATAGTGGCTTAAAGCCCGCTACTGGCTAGTACAGTAGCAAGTTTTTCCAGGTTGAACTTACAACGCTGTGCGACAAGTTTGGAATTCATTTTGAGAAACGAAATAGGGCTTTTTCGGTATCGACAATGCTTGAAAGAATTCTGAAGTAACGAAGGTTACTAGGGTTGTTGGGTTGGTTAAAAAATGGAGTGGTCAAATGAATACCCATAAGGGGTGTATCAACCACAGCCTATGTGACTCTAATGGTAGCCACTACCAACAACGTATTTTATGTACCAAGGCCGGCTTTTTTCTCCTTTGATTGCAGTGTCTTTCTAGAGAGCTGGCTGCCTAGGCCGTTGTAACAAGTCTGTAGGTAGTTAGAGTTTGAGGTTACCAGTCTATATAGGCGGCATAGGTCCGGTTGGAACCTATATTTTGCGGCTAAGCATAGGACAGGTGCTATAAAAAAGGTACTAACAATACTGCGATAGCAACAAGTACCCAGCACTAGTAGCGGCTCAAACTCTCGGCAGCAATCATTTTGGTGGCTTTGTTAGGGAGATTACATTGTTGTTCTTAAGCCACAGCTACCTCTTACAAGCTAAGTGATTGAGGCTGATGATCGAAAACGCCGGTGCACCATTTTCTCAAGTTTTTGCCGCCGATCAGCCACTGGTCTCAGGGGTTACGTGGTCGAGTAAGTATCTGCTGTGAAGATGAGGGTATAGCTAAGTACTGGTCGTTCCGTGCGATTTTAACGGTCTATTTTACCAACTGCAGCTACTCGCTGAGCGAACACTGATTGCTATTACTATATCTGGGCTATTCTTCGGTGGTTACTGTATTCACTCTTTATCGCTGGTTAGGCGCACTGGATAAATAGCGTCATACTATATTCTCAAATACCCATTGCTATCGAAGCCTGCTGTAGCAGAATCGACGTCTTGACCTCGGCTGAACATTGCGTCAGTAGCATTTAAGGCAAATTCGTTGTATCTGACGTAGTAATCCCCAGCCCCTGACAGTATTTCTTTTTCTGCTATCGGCAAAAGGCCAAAGACTTTACTGTAATAATCATCACCCAACTGTTGAGTGACTGCTATAAAAGCATTGCCGAGTGCACCTTGGTCAGCCTCATCTGGAAACAACTGGGACACAGTTTGCCGGAGTTCGTCGGTCCTTACGGATGCGTTTTTTGATGCGGCCATATGCACAGCCGAAAGATATGCGAGCGTTACTTCATCGATCTGGAACCTTTGCCCTTTAGCTTTAATTTTTTGAAGCTGCGGTTTTAAGTGTTCAACCACCGCCGGAGTAGTATTTTTTTTCTTGCTAAATAAGGCAAACATTTCCATGTCCCTGTTTTTTTATGGATTTTTGCATAGTCCGCTCAGCTGATTATAAGAAGAGATAATCAAGTCTAGCTGCAATGAATAACTATGATTTTTTCGAGACACGAAATGTGGCACTATAAAATAGGCCTTGGTAAACCAATCATATCTAATAATATAGCAAAGCGTAGTTCGTTCCGATCACCCATATGGGTGATTTTATAAGGCGATAACGGCTGTGTTGGTCAAAAGGACAGGCAAGTACTTACTTTGAACAAAAATACCGGGCAGGCGCTAGCAAAAAGAGACTAACGATATTGCGGTGGCAATAGGTACCAAGGGCTAATAACAGTCCAAAATTGTTGGCAGCAACCATTTTTATAGCTTTGATATGAAGATTACACCGTTTTGCTTAAGTCTTAGGCACAGCCCGCTATAAGCGTGCTTAAAAACCAGCTTTCCCACTCTAAGTGACTCGGGTCGCGGACCGAAAAGGCCGATGCAGCTCTTTCTCAAGCTGTTGGCTGTCGGCCAGTCATTGTTCGATGGGGGATATTCGGGCGTGTCAGCATCGCTGGGATGGAACAGCGAATAGCGCCGCGCTTGCCGTCACCAATAATTCTGCCGGTCCAGTCCACCCACTGCAAAGACTCGCCCATTGAAAAGAGAGCGTTGATTAAGTGTCTGTTCCTTTAGCGCTGCAATCCGATTCTAGCAGTATCTGCTGTGAGTACTTCCTGATTGCGACAACAGTGGCTTAGCTGTTATGATGATACATTCTTGTTCGTGACAAGTAACTTCAGGTTGAAATTATGCTCATACGCACGTTTATGCCTACGCTCATCCCCTCGCTTCTCGCTCTGCAACTTATAAGCCTACCCGCGCTGGCGCAGCAGTCAGAGGCTCTGGCCCAGATTAGCCAAGGGCAAGCTCTGTATGACGCAAATTGTGCGAGCTGTCATCACATGACACTGCGTGGATCTGCTCATGGAACCGCGCTCAAGGGCGCTGCTTTTACTGATCGCTGGTGTGAACGGAACTCGACTGCACTGCTACGCTTTAATCAGGCCAATATGCCGCCGGGCAGCAGTGATAACTTAAGCGAAGATCAACATCTTGCAGTTGTTGCGTATATCTTAGCAACCAACAATCTGAACTCTGATGTGGTTTTGACTGCCGCTGAGTCGATAAGTATCGCTACCGGCGATAAAGACAATATCGAGCCCGGACAGGCCTTAGAGAGCTGGGCTTCAGCAGCAACAATCGCAGAGGCAGCACGCAGCAAATCGGGCTTTACCAATAGTTTGGTAGCCGGATTTCAGCCTGTCACTGAAACCGACCTTGCCAACCCCTCAGCGGCTGACTGGCTAAGCTGGCGCCGCACTCGAGACGGACAGGGCTATAGTCCGCTGGACCAAGTGACCGCAAAAAATATCGGTGAACTTCAGTTGGTTTGGTCGCTGGCCATGCGTGATGGAAGCAATCAGGTCACCCCGCTGGTTCGCGGCGGCATTATGTATCTGACCCATCCCGGCAATATCATTCAGGCGGTGACGGCTGATACCGGCGATGTCATCTGGGAGTATAAATACGACTTTCCCCCAGCGGCGAAAACGCTCGGCGGCCCGGTGCGCAATATCGCCATTTATGGCGACAAGCTTTTCCTGGCAACCTACGACGCCGCTATTGTTGCCATTGATGCACGCAGTGGTGAACAGGTATGGCGTACCCCAAAGGCAGATCATCGAGAAGCGTATACTCACACAGCAGGTCCAATTATAGGCGGCGGCGTAGTGCTAAGCGGCATTAATGGCTGCGAGTTGTATATCAAAGCAGGCTGCTTTATTACCGGCCACGACCCGGAAACGGGCGAAGAGCTGTGGCGCACTTCCACTATTGCCCTACCCGGGAGTGATGGCGATGACACTTGGGCTGGGCTTGCACCGGAATTGCGCGCTGGATCCGATAGCTGGATAGCCGGCAGTTACGACGCCGATCTCGATCTATTTTTCATCGGCACAGCGCAGGCCAAGCCCTGGGTTGCGGCCAGCCGTGGCATGTCGGCACGTGACGCAGCGTTGTACAGCAATTCAACCCTCGCCATTCGACCGGACACAGGAGAGATCGCCTGGCACTTTCAGCACGTCCCTGGGGAAACCATCGACATGGAAGTAGGTTTTGAGCGGGTACTGATCGAGGTAGATGGCAGCAAGCGTCTGTACACAATTGGCAAGGATGGAATTTTGTGGCAACTCGATCCAGCAACTGGGAAATTCTTGGGGCTGGCAGAAACCCAGGCGCAAACAATCTATACTCACGTCGACAAGAGCACCGGGCAAGTCACCTATCGTGACGACATTGTGAATGCAAAAATTGGCGATACCATTAGCGCCTGCCCGGGCATTTATGGCGGTCACAACTGGCAAGCCACCGCCTACAGCCCCGAAACCCGGTCGCTAATTATTCCACTGCATCAACTGTGCTCCGATCTGGTCGGTCGCCGGGTAGAGATGGAGTTGGGCGGTGGCGGCTTTGGTGGTGATTCACGAACTTACGAGATGCCAGGGTCGGATGGTAAGCTGGGTCGTCTGGCCTCCTGGGACGTGAGGACTATGACACAACGGTGGAGTGTGACCCAAAGGGCCATGTTTCTGACCGGCGCCCTCACTACCGGCGGTGGTTTGGCTTTTATTGGAGATGTCGATCGGTACTTCAGTGCCTTCGATGTGCGCGACGGTAAGCGACTGTGGCAGACTCGCCTAGTCGCACCGCTGCACGGTTACCCGATTACCTACAGCGTAAACGGTAGGCAATACATAGCGGTGCCCACAGGGATAGGCGTGTTCCGCGCCCTGACCGCAACAGTAAGTCCGGAAATCTATCAGCCCAGCAATGGCCAAGCTCTATTTGTTTTCGCATTGCCTGAGCGCTAACACCTTCAAGAGCAATGTCAGCGCTGAAGCCGCGAGACTAACCCGTCTTACCCACCCATTTGCCAAAGTTAGCGCCCTAGAGCAGGCCCATAGGGGCTTCGGGCGCATTCTTCAGCTCTTATACTCTTTATACTTGATTGTGTCCTGTGCTAAACAGTTGGACATGTCCCCGGTGAATGCGGAGACGCGGTCGAGATAATGGCTAATAACAAACCCTTACATGCGAATATTTTTGCCCATAATCATGCCCTTGAGTATGTTTATGCGGCCTGGTCCAAGTGGCAACTCAGTCGGGTTGTAGTGTGTAATCAAACCACAAGCAGACACGCATTCAGGGTTGTTCAAACGCGGCATAACAGCCGCCCATGAACTCCCCCCATATATTCTCAAATTACACATCGGTACCATTTGAACACTCGACAGCCAACTACTCCGGCACGGGAGAAACGCGGGGCGAGCGCTATCTAAAAGAGGCTAGCAATATAGCTACAGTAATAAGTGCTAGGTGCTAACAGCAGCTCAAAGTTGGAGCAGTAACTACTTTTATGGCCTCGATATGAGTTGACACTGTTTTGCTCAAGTGTCAGGCACAACGATCTATAAATGTACTCTCAAACTACCTTGCCGATGGTAAGTGATTCAGGCCGCTGACCGACAATACCGATGAACCACTTTTTCAAACTGTTGGCTGTCAATCAGCCATTGCTCGGTGGAGATATGTAGTCGTTTAAGTATCTGCGGTAAAGAGGAGGCTATAACACTGCGTTTGTCATTTCGGGCCATTTGTCTGGGCCAGTTGACGAATTGCACTATTTCGCTCAGTGAAAAGAGAGCGTTGATTAAGTGTGTGTCGCTTTATTACTCCTGTTCTGCCTAATCAAGTGAAGTACTTCATGTTCGGCCTCGTATTAGATGTCTTTTTTAAAATCTTTGATAAACGCTGAATATGCTCTTTGTTCATTTTCAAGTGCTCGCTCGTACGCAAGAAGGTGACGCTTCGCTCCTGCAGAAAGCTCATTGTCTCGTTCTTTCATTTTGGCCAACTCAATTATTGCGAACTTATGGTAGTCGGAGTAATTGGATGCAATATTGAAACCTGGCACTATCGATAAAATTGTTTTAACAGGGGTAGGTAAACTTCTGATAGTGTTCAGGATTTCATATGTAATTTTTCTATTTCCCTCAATCCATTGTCTATATAACATGTATGTTCCTTAATCTTATTATTTAGCGTAGTAGTAGTTTATTGAAAAATGCTTTTTTGTTATCCCACAATAGCTCAGAAAATCAGAAGCTTTATTGACCCCATCGTACCGATTTATGTTGAATTTAAGGTATTGGCAGGACTCATATAGAGTAGGACGGCACGAGATGGGCTGAAACGCTAGCGTAATTACCAATCAATTCTTTCCCTTGAATAAAAACGCGGGATAGTTGCTATTCAAAAAAGACTAACGGTATTGCTACAGCAATAAGTAGCAAGCGCTAACAGCAACTCAAACTTTGGGCCAGTAGCTACTTTTGTGGTTATGATATGAAATAGACTCTGCTTTACTCAAGTGCTAGGCGCACTCAATTATAAACCTACCCATACACTACCATTCTTTTGTTAAGTGAATTAGGCCGTTGTTCGAAAACGCTAACGCACCACTTTTTCAAACTGTTGACCGTCGATCAACCAATGTTCGATGGGGACATTTAGGCGTGTCAGTATCGCTGGTGTAGAGGAGGGGATAGCGCCGCGTTTGTCGTCGCGAAGAATTCTGCCGGTCCAGTCCACCCATTCCAGATACTTTATCAGCGAAAAGAGAATGCCTGTTTGCAGGTTGTTTCAAATATTTCCTTCAAAATATAACAGCGGTTTAACTGTGATGCTGACTGTGTTGTTGAAGGCCTAGCCGCGAATAGCGTCAGCCAAACTGAAAAGTTGGGCTTATACGTTCTTGAATACTGGTGTAGATAGAAGTCTCCAGCGTTGCCACCATCTTTGCCCGAATAGGATTCAAATCGACGTAGGCCATACAGCTCAATAACGCTTGCCGTGACAACAATGCCTGCGAGCAAAAACGCGATTCCCAGAAATGGCCGGTACAGCCATCTTCAATATTGACGGCTCTAGCAATGGGTTGATTGAGGCACTTCATAAACCAGCTGATATCGCCCGGCCGCTCACGCCATTTGGCGACGATAATCGTCACCTAGTCTCGTGCGGCTGTGCTCTGGGCGGCTTCCGCCACATAACGCTGTATTAACACATGCCCCTTGAAAGTGTGAGCCAGCGCTCTATCACCCCGTCGCCTGCCCAGTCCTCAGCCTGTTCCGAGCTTAGCCTTAGCGCGATGCGGTAGTGATTCCCCATCACGGGATAACTGCAAACATCGATGGTAAACGGTGATAATAAAAGGCGAATTCGATCGATCAGCCACAGTCTGCTGTGCTCAAACCATTTGCCACCTTCTTTCCTGCAAAGAAAAGCGCGGCGGACGCAGCGGAAAGTGACGTGATAGTAGCGGTATCTTCAATGACGATAAGTTGTTTGCGCGGTTTAGTCATTGCTCGGTCTTTGAGTCGTTTTCTTTGTTGGTCTTTTTCTCTCTTATAATAGCTATATCAGCTTTCGGGTTTTGCCGTTGATTAAGTGTGTGCCCCTTTAGTCCTTTTAAGAGGCTGATTAAATGCGTTAGCTAGAGCACTTATAGGTCTTGTTAGTGAGCCCTCAGCCACCGTCACACATTGACAATGGGATGGCTATTAGTATAATTTGCTTCACCTTTTTATTATGTAAGGATTTTATAATGTGCAGATTGCTAACAATCTTAACCTTTTTGCTATTTGTTTCCGTTGGTGCGTCTGCGCAAACAAGAGATTTCAACGTTTTTGAAGAGAGAGTACTGGAAGCATACCTTGCCTTTTATGGGCGCCCGGCAGACCCTGGCGGGCTTGCGTTTTGGTCTGACAGGCTAGAACAGGAAGGCGGTGATCTCACGTCAATTATCAACGCCTTTGGAGAATCAAAGGAATACACGGATCGCTTTGGTAACCTTTCTAATACCGAGTTGGTGACCAACATCTATGACCAACTGTTTGGCCGGGCGCCTGACACTGGTGGGTTAGATTTTTATGTGAATCAATTAGTTACCGGTGCGAGGAATCTACAGCAAATCTCTATAGTGGTGCTCGATGGCGTTCAAGGCAATGACGTTACCATTGTTGCTAATCGGTTAGCGCTTTCTGCCCGCTACGTATCGGCAGTAGAAGCAGGGTCTACAGAGGCGAAGAGTGCGGATGATCTGGCAAGCATTATTGCAAGTATTGATGGCGAACCGGCTTCATTGACGGGAGCCATTTGTCTTATCGAAGATTGTGAAGGCGGCGGTCCAGATGTGACCACCGGGTCACAGACCGCTATCAGTAAGGGGGCTACTTGGTCTTACTGGGATATGGGGCAGGAGCCTGACGCTGGTTGGAAGCGGGCAAGT
>JBLHLU010000111.1:0-11424 GCA_047623385.1 Paraglaciecola psychrophila | reverse complement strand
TACTGTGGCGCAACAGCGATCAAATGTTGCTACCGACAGCCCAGAGGCTGCTCGAGGGTCGGTATTAACTATAGTGCCAAGGTGGTTGCAGCGTACAACTAGGGTGTTTCTACCCTGAGGTGAGGCCGTGTATTTAGATGAAAAAGTAATAAATATCAATGCTTCAACTCGTTGTGCCCAAACTGCAGCAATAGTTAGCAGCGTTGGCGAGATCCAGCATTTTACCCTGCTAGAGAACCGCTGTACGCCTGCACTTAAATCCCTGATACAGTCCTTATTCGACAATATTGATGATGCTCTGTTCGAATTGGCTGGTCGCGCGGTTCAAAGTACCGTTCAAAATATGTATTTTGAGGCTATGCGTGAAATTCGTATCAAACGCAGTACTTTGGGAAAAAACTTTTTTGATGAATTACGGGCACACTTTGCTTTGCTACAGGCTGGGCCCGGTAGCCCACCGGTATTGTCTCAATGGGTTTCCGGCGCAGATTCACTGGCGCTGGTGGCACCGGAGGAGTTGGAGGAACAGGTCGCTGCGGAGGCGATGATTGCCAAGGCCGGCAGCCAATTCAGCACCGAAATTGCGACTATGAATCGCTATATTGAGGTGTTACTGGCGGCTAAAAATGGTGAGCAAACGCTTAATCCGCTGACCCCTCAAACTATTTGCCGAGTTTTTATTAAGTGTTGTGGCGATCTGGAGGTGGAGATAAAGGCTAAGCTGGTTTTGTTTAAATTGTTCGAACGCTATGTGTTAGCTGAGCTGGCACCGGTTTATAAAATGGCATGTTCGATGTTAATCGCCGCTGCCAAAACCTATCGGCTCGAGCCCGTTGACCCGCTTAATAAATCGCCGCATCGTGATGTTAACAACAACAGTCCAGCGACGAGTCACGCTCTACACTCAACGCAGCACCGAAACCAGAATATCAGCGCGCAAGCCGGCGACAGTCAAACGCAAAGCCTGTTCTCAGATCTCCAGAGTATGATGCATCAACTGCCCTCACCGGCATACTTATCAAGTCCAATGGCTGGGTCTAGTAGTGGTTTGCTTCCGCCAGGCCAAGGTCGTCCAATATCTAGAGAAAAACTTTTTGACCTATTGCTACTTATTCAGCGCAACAGCGAAAAACAATGGCAGCAGCAGTCCCTGGCCCCAACATCATTAGATATAGTGCCGCTGTTAGATCAAGTAATCGCTGGTTCGAATCCATCCGCCGCAATGAGCATGGGTCAGCTTGACGATGATGCAATCAACTTGGTCGCCATGCTGTTTCAATATATTTTAGATGATCGCAATTTGGCAGCAGCGATTAAGGGTCTTATTTGTCGTCTACAAATTCCCATCATTAAGGTCGCGATGCTCGACAAAACTTTTTTTAGTAAGGTTGGGCACCCGGCCCGAAAACTACTGAATGAGATAGCCTATGCCGGTATCAGTTGGTCTGAAAAATCCGATTTTGCCAGTGACCCGCTGTACAGCAAAGTATCCGAAGTGGTTAGCCAGCTGGTAGAAGACAGTAGTATTGAGCAATTTCACCAGGCGTTGGTCGACTTTGTTGCCTTTATCGAAACTGTCGATCGGCGCAGTCAATTAGTCGAGCAGCGCATAATTAACGTCGAAGACGGCAAGGCAAAAACAGAGCATGCCAGAGCTGTAGTGCAGTCACTGCTGGCGGAAAAAATGGCTGGGCGTAAGCTTCAGCCAACAGTAGAAAAATTATTGCTGGAGCCTTGGCGCAACGTTCTGTTGTTGCGCTATTTAAAGCGCGAGCAAGAACCCGAGTTGTGGCAACAGGCACTGCAGTCGCTCGATAACTTACTGTGGAGCGTCGGTGCGATTAGCAGTGACAGCTCAAGACGGCGTTTAATAGCGCTCATTCCACCGCTGTTGCAGCAGTTGCGTATCGGGTTAATGGCGATTGCCTACGATCAATTCGAAATGAATCAGCTGTTAGTCGAATTGGATAATATTCACTTGGCGCAGCTGGAAAAACCGCTGGACCGTGGTGAGCTCGAGTATCAAAGGCCGCCAACCCAGCCTCGGCTCGATGATTTGCAAATGGGGGACGATCCGCTGCAGCCCAGTTTGGAGCAACTCGATGCTCAACTGGATGTCCAGTTGGCCGATTTTGGGGCGTTGGCAGACTTCCCCCTGACGACGGTGCCTGAGCCTGTTGAACCACTGCTGGCCGCCGCTGCCGATGAACAGCCGGTATTGGCCGAGCAGCAAACCGCCACTGTTGACCCCTCGATTCTGCGTGCAGTTGATAATCTAGCCACCGGTAGCTGGGTAGAAGTACACCAGCAAGATGGCAAAAAATTTCGCTGTCGGTTGGCGGCTATTATTCGCGGCACTGAAAAATATATATTTGTGAATCGTGCGGGGATGAAGGTCGCCGAACACTACCGTTCGGCTCTGATCGAAGCGATAGGTCGAGGTGAGATGAGTCTACTCGACGAAGGCCTGTTGTTCGATCGCGCCCTGGAATCGGTTATTGGTAGCCTCAGGGCCAGCAGCAACGCCAGTAACTAAAATCAGTGTGCCGTGATGTCGGGCAATAATAATTGTTTATTACTGGTCAAAATATTATGCTGTTGAGCTAGTTTCACTAACTGAATCAAGAGTGCAGTGCCTTGAATAGACCGCCCGGGCATTGGCTCGATCATACTCGCTATCATCCTTCTCCCAACTTTAATTCGCGCCCACTAGGTGCTGCGGTCAGTTTGCTGGTCATTCACAATATCAGTCTGCCCCGTGGACATTATGGCAACGGCCATATAGAACAGTTATTTAGCAATTGTTTGGACTGCAGTGCGCATCAAGACTTTGCTGATTTACAGGATCTTAGAGTGTCTGCGCACCTGTTGATAGATCGAGCGGGAGGCGCGGTGCAGTTTGTGGGGCTTGACCAGCGCGCTTGGCATGCCGGGCACTCTAACTTTGGCGGATGTGAAAATTGTAACGATTTTAGTATTGGAATTGAGCTAGAGGGGGTCGATGACGGTGTTTATACCGAACCGCAGTACCAGTCACTGCTGCGCATTAGCCGCGAAATTATGATTGCTTACCCGCAAATAACCCCGGATCGAATTGTTGGCCACTGCGATATTGCCCCGGGTAGAAAGACCGACCCCGGTGAAGCCTTTGATTGGCAATATTATTTAACTGCGCTGAGTGCGCCCTAGGTTGTTGGCGCTACCTGCGGTGATCAAAAACGTCGAGAATGGCGCAGCTGAAATGGGTCCAATTCACCGATGGCGAGGTTCGGTTCACCATCGATTTAACGCGGGCTGGTCATAGCGACTGCTATTGCTCACAGCCTTTATCCATGGCGGTTAACTATCGCAGTTAGCTATGGCCTTAACGACAAATTATAGACAGGACTCACATGGAATTTCTCTCTTTACTGATGGCGTTGGGGCTACTGCAGTTTTGGGGTTCTGGCGGACCGCTGCAGCAGGACCATTGGTTCGAAAAGCTAACCGGGTATGCGGCCCAGCGCGACATAGCCGCTGCGCTGCGCTTGTCACTGGTGATTGGCCTACCTTGTCTGGCACTGCTATTGCTACTGATTTTGATCGAGTCACTGCTGTTGGGGCTATTGTCACTACTGGTTTATAGTGCCGTATTGTTATTTAGCCTCGGTCGAGGTGAATTTACCGAGCTGATACAGCGGTATTTACTGCGCTGGAATAGAGGCGAGTTGGATAGTGCCGAGATTTGTCTCGAAGAGCTGACGGCGCGCAACGCTGGACAGGTACAAAGTGATATTGCGAATACCCAAATTTCGCTGCATGAGCGGCTGCGTTCAGCGCTGATCTATGGCAGTTTTCAGCGCTGGTTCGCGGTGGTATTTTGGTTTATGTTATTCGGGCCAGTCGCAGCATTGGCTTATCGGCTGGTGTTCAGGGCTGTCAGTAGTGAGGGCCTTGATAGCCCAACGCGTCAGTTGGCACAACGTATTAACAGCTATTTTGAGTGGCTGCCAGCGAGGCTACTATCGCTGGCTTTTGCCCTCACAGGAAACTTTGTCGGTGGGTTTAATCATAGTTGGCAGTCGCTGTGGCAAACACAATCTAGTGGTCAACTGTTGGAAACTACTGCGCTGGCAGCGATTAATGACGAGCAAACTGTGTATCCCGACAGCAGCGCAGAAATGACGGTTTTCGGTCGTGAGCAGCTGCTGGCACTGCAGGCGTTGATAAAACGCAGTGTTGTTTGCTGGATTGTGGTTATTGCCCTGTTTGAACTGTTTATTTAGCGCCAGCCTAATTAGGGTCGTTAGTTCCCGGCAATAATGTGTTGCGGCAACGACCTTAAGCCTTTTTAAGTGCAGCGTCGGTGGAGCGGTTGTCCAAGTCCAGTTGGGGGCGAGTCAATAGAAATAATTTGTTGCTGCTGTTCAGTATCGATTCAGGCAATATTTGATACTTTATGGGTGTTCACACAATGCAATAGATATCCCTTTGGGAGGAGCACTATGATGAAACACCTACTATTAGCGACTTTTTCAATCGCCTTGTTAGTTGGCAATGCCGGTGTTACAGCGGCAGAATCCTCAAACTATCGCGATCAACGCGGCCAAGCTGACGGTGTTGTTGACCAAGGCTGGAAACAACGTGATGCACGCCGCGCAGTCAACAGTGATAAACATTATCGAGCCGGCAAAGATGGCGCTATTACTCACCGCGGCGACAATAAACACCACCAGCAAAAAAACAAGCACTACAACAAGCACTACAACAAATACCAAGGTGAGAAGCACTACAATAAACACGGCGCTAAACACTATTCCAAGTATCAGGATAAGCGCCACTACGATAAACGCCACTACGATAAGCGCTATTTCAACTATCAGGGCAAGCACTACTACAACCAACACCCTTCCCATTATCAGGAAAAGCACCGCTACAACAAGCACCGTTACAACAAGCGCCATTACAACAAGCACTACTCGAGTTACCAGGATAAACGCCATTACAACAAAAACTACAACAGACACCACAATAAGCACTATAAAAAGCATCACGGAGCCAACAGGCATAACGGTCACCGCAGTGACCGCTATATTGCAAGTTACTTAGGTGGGGTATTGCTGGGCGCCGGTATCAATCGTAATCACGGTCGAGCAGATCATCATTAACATAACGATTTAGTTTCTAACTAGTCAAAAACAATACTGCCGTTAACCCATTGTTCCCGAGCAATGGGTTAACTTTTTTCGGTGAGACACCAGCCATTATTTGGCTGTCGTACGCCGCATTGTTATCGGCGGCGATGTTAGCGGGCCTAATTGAGTGGGGCTTTATCAGCTGAAATACTGTCGTGCACCGATAGTCTTTGTACTTTTCGCCGCAGTGCAATGGGCTACAGTGGGCAAACCGTCCCCGGCTTTCTAATAACGTTAGAAATCACGAATCAGTACATTACCCGAAGTATACGACTTCACCGGTCTATTGCTCTATTGAGTGTTCCCGCACTTTGAACATAGGCCTATAGTGATGGACCCGATAGGCAAAATAATGTTGCTGCGTTTATAGGCAGCTGCACTCATTGCTGGTGTTAGTGCTAAAACTGTGCCGGACCTTGCTTGTTGCGACAATAGCGGTAGCCGTTGTTCTAGATTGTTGTCTATTTTCGTGACATTAGCCTATCTTTTGTCGCAATATAGTTAATTGCTGTTCGAAAGGGATAGGTGTGGACAATCCAATAGATGAAAAACGACAATACCGACGCAACTGTGGCCAGGCGATGATTGAAATAAGTCATCCCAGTTTTGGATTGCTGTTGTTAAAAGGCAAAGATCTATCTGACGGTGGGGCTTTTGCATTAATTGGCAGTCATCAGCTGCCACCGATAGGCACCGTGCTGGCAGTGCGAATCAAACGCCATGCTGGATTTATTAATATCGAGCCGACAGCGATGAAAGTTATCCATCATGAGCGCCGCGGTATTGGTTTGATGTTTGTCTAACAGTTTCTTTTGTTTAATTTATTGGCCGTTAAAGTAGCACGGCCTAATTAGATTGCGGTTAGAGCTGATTATTTGCGCCTACTCGTGGAGGTGACTATTTTTGCTTGGCCTAATTCACTGATGTTACCGCGATTTAGCTGCAGGGATTTTACCGAAAAGATACTCACCAACAAAGGAGAAACACTATGCGATGCCACCAAGTGGACTATGAAATTATTGGCCATGATATGCAGATGGTTGAGATAGAACTCGATCCGGGTGAAACAGTTATAGCAGAAGCCGGTGCCATGAATTATATGGAGCAGGGCATTAGTTTCGACACCAAAATGGGTGACGGCTCTACCGCCGACGAAGGCGTACTCGGCAAACTGTTAGGCGCCGGTAAACGTATGCTAACTGGCGAATCGATTTTTATGACCCATTTTACCAATAGCGGCAGTGGTAAAAAACGTGCCGCCTTTGCCGCGCCGTTTCCCGGTTCGATTATTGCTATCGATTTGTCCGAGGTCGGTGAGCAGTTGACCTGTCAGAAAGACTCATTTTTAGCTGCGGCGCTAGGTACCAAGGTAGATATTGCATTTAATAAGCGTCTAGGCACAGGTTTTTTTGGCGGCGAAGGTTTTATTCTACAGCGCATGCACGGTGACGGTATGGCATTTATGCATGCCGGCGGTACCGTTGTTCGCAAAGAGTTAAATGGTGAATGCCTGTATTTGGATACCGGTTGTCTGGTCGCTTTCAGCAGTGGTATTGACTACGATATAAAAATGGTCAGTGGCCTAAAAAGTATGTTTTTTGGCGGCGAGGGCATCTGCTTGGCAACACTAACGGGCACCGGCTCGGTGTGGATTCAAAGCCTGCCCTTTTCGCGATTAGCGGATCGTATTATCGCTCACGCACCTAGGTCGGGGGGGCGCGATCAAGGTGAGGGTTCGGTGCTTGGTGGCTTGGGAAGGATGTTAGATGGCAAGTAGTTCAAGAATATTGAGAAATAGTGTTGTTAATGACTATGCCTACCAACAACCAGCGCGAGCTATTACCGGCATCACCGATGTGGCCGACCCCGAAGCGGTTGGGCGCGCCGCCTGCGCTATCTGTTGGTGCTGCTATCGAGGCTACAACTTTACTATTACAGATCAACTACACCGTGACTTCGGGGTACACTACCGCGGCGAATTACCTGGTTTTTTGGCTTGCGACAACCGCTATCAGGATATTCAACATGTACCCGATGTCAGTTTGGCGATGGCTAGACTTGTCGATGGATATGAATCGATCACTGGCCCGGACAGCAGTCAGGTCCTGAGTTGGACGGTATCGTCGAGGGTCAACTCGAAGACGCTAGCGAACAGATTATTTAGCCATCAGCGCGGGAGCTGTTAGTGAACCCCGCGCAATTTATGCAGACGACGATAGCCGGCCGTCTCGAAGACCCGGTTGCTGGCTTGTATTGGCATCTGGACGCGAATTTTGGCGGTGACAACCGGTATATGCCTGCGCTGAAAGCAAATTGTCGTCACCTCGATGACCTACTAGAAAAAAATGACCCGCCGCTGAGACCCTAGATGACCGCTGATTCCCTCCCTTCCCTGGTTGTTTTAGATGATGGTAATTATAGCCTTCAGAGTATACAACTGGCCGACTTTTTGCGACTAGCCGTTGTCACCACGAGCGCGGTGGAGTTACCTCCTTATGTGCTGTGTTACGGTAACCAAGGGTTGGCGTTGCAGCAAACCGGGGCCAACGCCGACGGCCCAGTGCGGGTCGACTTTGTTAACGGCACCAGTGCCCACAGGCGTAGCAAAGGCGGCGGCGAGCTGATTGTCAAAGCTGTGGCGGGTTCAAAAACTCAGCGGCCGACAGTGCTCGATGCCACTGCCGGGCTCGGTCGAGACGCTTTTGTGTTGGCCAACTGGGGTTATTCAGTGATCGCCCTTGAGCGGTCACCGATAGTGTTCAGTCTGCTGGAGGACGGTTTGCGCCGGGCCCGTGCCGAGGGTGATTTGGCTTTGCTAGAAGTCATTGATCGCATAGAACTGCGGTGTGAAGAGGCGAGTGATTATCTGTCGTCAGCGACGCTGAAGTGCGCGCCGGACGTGGTGGTCATCGACCCGATGTTTCCGCCTTCGAAGAAGTCGGCGCTGGTAAAAAAAGATATGCGCGCCTTTCATTCTATCGTCGGCCCCGACCGCGATAGTGCACAGTTGTTGCAAGCTGCCTATAGGGCAGCGGTCCATCGGGTGGTGGTAAAACGGCCCAAAAAAGCCGACTATTTGGCTGGAGAAAAGCCGAATTTATCGATAGAAGGAAAGGCAATACGTTTTGATATTTATACCAAAAAGGCCTTTCCTAAAAACTAGTTTACCTTCTTACCGACAGACCTTCGTAGGCTTGTCTGGGGGGCGCTAGATACCGAGCAAGGCTTGGCTCAGCAATAGGCTCAGTAAATCACCCAGCCGCTGTTGGTAGGAGCTGCTACTGCTGCCGCCGTTCGCGGAAAGGGCTTTGGCCTGGGCAATAATGTTGCGTTTTTCGATGGGGGTGAGCCCCTGGTAGTGGGCAAATAGCTGTTCGAGGCTGCGCGGGTCGTTGCAGGCATCGAGTACATTTTGCTGGCACGTGTTGCCGGCACAGCTGATGGCAGACTGACTGGCGCAGTAATCGGTGTATTTTCGACGCAAAAATTGACTTATTTCATCGTTTTGGCGGTTGCTGCGTATTGCCGCAGCACGCGCCACTTGCTGTAATCGTTGCAGGCTAACCGGTTGGTATTTGCGCGCTAGGTATTGTTCGTCGCTGCAGCGACTGTCGCTGCCACAGGCCGCCGCCGCGTACTTTTTCCATTGCACTATACGCTCACAGGGGTGGTCATAATACTGCTGGCACTCGGTATCGGTCCAGCTTTCATCAACCGGCTCTGTTGCTTTGTCACTGCCTGCGGATGGCTCGCCATCTGCCGCAGTTGACCGCAGATACTTTATTGCATGGGTTTTTATCAAATTACCTGCGGGCGTCTTATCAAACTCTGCGGTGGGCTGAGCCGGTGAACGTTCCGATGTTTTATTAAGCTTCACCACTGGGCTATAGGCATTGCTAGGGGCTTGAGCTGGCTCTGGAGTGGCGTCGATAGTAGGCTTCTGGTCGCTGAATACGGTGGTACCCTTGGCGTCTGTGGAGCGGTAGATGTCGGCATCGACGGCGCCAGCGAACAGCGGTGATAGCATTACGGCCACTAGGCTGGCCCGACGCAGTACTGATGAACAGCGCTTGTGTAGCCGATAAATACTTGGCATAGAGCTGATTTATTCCTGTTGTTTGTTAGCTGTCGATGGCGAACCGGGAAGACCTTCTTAAGCCCGTATCGAGTTTCAGCCGGGAAGTAACCCAGGCACTGCTGGCTGTCTGCAGAGGCGAATTTGCCATACTCGCTGCCATGGTTACAGTATAGTACGGTATAAGTCCGATGGAAAAGTCATTGAAAATATTCACTAATGCAAAGGGTTATACCGTCAACGCTGTGATCAAACGCATAGCTGGTAATGCTCTCAGTGATTGCCCTCGCGGCTGCATCAATAGGGCTGGCTCTCTAGCGATTTTGCTACTGGGCAGCTGGCACTGTTGTCCGCGTGGCTTGATCCAGCGGTCGGGCGTTGCGGGGCAGCGGTTTGCTTCAGGTCTATTGCTGGTAATATTGCTGAGCCTAGGTGTGCAGGGACAGGTTCGCGGCGAGGCGGTGGTACTCGCCGATTTTACCCAGCACGGTATCGAGCAGTGGCAGCAGCAACATTTTGTGGGGCAAACTGATTACCGCCTGCGTGTGATCGATGGCCAGCGTGTACTGTCGGCCACCGCCCAAGGCAGCGCCTCGGCGCTCTATCTTGAGATTGATATCGACGTGCGTGCCACACCTTATCTGCAGTGGAGTTGGCGAGTCGACAGTGTTCTTAATATAGATAGCGCATTGACTAAAGGCGGTGACGATTATGCAGCGCGTATTTATATTGTCGTTAAATACGGTATTTTCCCCTGGCAGAGTCGGGCATTAAATTATATCTGGTGTAATAAAACGACTGCGCTGGAATACTGGCTCAATCCCTTTACTGAAAAGGCGGCAATGATTCCAGTACGTTGTGGTGAGCAGGGTCTGGGTCAGTGGCAATCGCAGCAAGTCAATATTTTGCAGGACTACCAACGTATATTCAACCGCCCACTCGAGCGCATACACGGTATTGCCGTGATGACCGATGCGGACAACAGCGGCAGTCGAGTCAGCGCCGATTATCGCACTATTGGACTATCCAGCACTCGCCTTAACGTCGATGCATACACCAAGTGACTGCGCGCTTGCGGTCACCATAAGCGGTGATCAACACCGCAGGTGTTTACTGCGCCGCTTCGATAACGACCATAGCCGCTGCCAGACTGGCCGCGGTCTGTGGCCCTAGCAGGGTGTGTTGTAGCTCGCCCTGGGGATCAAAAACAAAGGTGGTCGGCAGCGCATAGGGCTTGTCGACGCCCAATACCAGGTGGGGATCTTCGATTAACACCGGAAACTCAATACCAAGCTTTTGACTGCTTGCCAGCAGTTTCTCACCTTGGGCGTTGTCGAAGTCGACAGCGAACACCACTGCGCGGTCAGCGTTGTCTGAGGCAAAGTGGTTTAACTCCGGGATTTCATCGATACATGGTTTGCACCAAGTGGCCCAGTAGTTGATAAACATCCACTTGCCTCGATGATCACTAAAATTGCCGCTGTTGCCCGACAGATCGATATAGTCCGAGGTGCCCGTTGCCAGCGGAGTGGATTCACTGTTGCAGGCGCTGAGCAGTAAGGCTAAAAAAACGACGCTAAGACGCTGTACTGTTGTATTCAAGGTAGTTGATCCTCTGTGTTGGCCGGTGTTGTCGATCGCGAAAAAATGCGCTATAGCGCTTTCAGTGGTGACGGCGAGGGCTTGTCTGGGCTTTCTTGAGACGGCTTACTATAACCTATTGACGTTGATTATTTACCCTGGGTATTGGTGTTGATTATTAGCTTTGTCCGATTCCACTATCTGGCCGCTCGAGTAGCCGCCCTCGAAACGGATTTTTCAACAGCCGTTCTGCGCATCCGCGTCGCGAGCTGTTATAATTTCGCTGCTCAGCACTTTTGACGTGCTGGGGCGCAGTATAACAGAGCATTAGTAAAAAATTAGAGGCCTATCATGCGCAGTTACACGCTTTACCACAATCCCCGGTGCTCGAAGTCGCGGCAGACTCTGCAGTTGCTTAAAGACAACAATATCACTCCAGAGATTGTGCTTTATTTGGAGCAGGTTCCCACTGCTGAGACGATTAGCGAGTTGTTGGTGAAACTTGGGATTAGCGCCCGAGCATTGCTGCGCAAGGGGGAGTTGGCTTACAAAGAAAACAATCTGAGCGACAGTGGCTGGTCTGAACAGGCACTG
>JBLHLU010000110.1:0-11634 GCA_047623385.1 Paraglaciecola psychrophila | reverse complement strand
TCTCTGGTCGGGGGGACGGTAAGCCGCCACCGACGCTGTTTGACTACCTGCCGGACAATGCGTTGGTAGTTATCGATGAGTCTCACGTCGGTGTGCCGCAAATTGGCGCTATGTATAAGGGCGATCGCTCCCGCAAAGAGACGCTGGTTGAATACGGCTTTCGGCTGCCCTCGGCACTGGACAACAGGCCACTGCGTTTCGACGAATGGGAGCAGATCGTGCCCCAGGTTATTTTTGTTTCTGCCACACCGGGTAAATACGAAGCTGAGCACGCCGATCAGACTGTGGAGCAGGTGGTGCGTCCGACCGGACTAATTGACCCTGAGATTGAAATAAGGCCCGCTACTAACCAAGTAGACGATCTGCTGTCGCAGATACATAAGCGTGTTGCGGTAGGGGAGCGAGTATTGGTTACTACCTTGACCAAACGCATGTCGGAGGATTTAACTGAATATCTGGATGAGCACGGTGTGCGGGTTCGCTATCTACACTCTGATATTGAGACTGTTGAGCGGGTGGAAATTATTCGTGATCTGCGCCTCGGTGAGTTCGATGTGTTAGTGGGTATTAACTTACTACGAGAAGGCTTGGATATGCCGGAAGTGTCACTGGTGGCCATTCTCGATGCCGACAAAGAGGGTTTTTTACGCTCAGATCGATCGCTGATTCAAACTATTGGTCGGGCCGCGCGCAATTTAAACGGCAAAGCTATTTTGTATGCCGATAGAATAACCGGGTCGATGGAACGTGCGATTAGCGAGACTGATCGTCGCCGGGAGCTACAAAAAGCGCACAATACGGCTAACAATATTGTGCCGGTAGGAGTAAAAAAGGATGTTGCTGATATTATGGAAGGGGCCCGTGCCCCCGGCAAACGTTTCGCTCGTAATGCGAAGGGTAAACTGGTGGCGGAGAAGCCCGCTGACTACAAGGCTCAGGCGGCCGCTTTAAGCCCGGCGCAGCTAGTTAAAGAGATTAAAAAGTTAGAGCTGCAAATGTTCAATCACGCTAAAAACCTCGAGTTTGAAGAGG
The DNA here is from genome assembly GCA_047623385.1 of Paraglaciecola psychrophila. GTDB lineage: Bacteria > Pseudomonadota > Gammaproteobacteria > Pseudomonadales > Dasaniaceae > Oceanicoccus. Next base: position 10,602 of record JBLHLU010000110.1, on the reverse strand, counting down.
CTGCAAATGTACGCGATAAAGTCTCGGGGCTGAAGGAACAGGCATTCTTGTCCAGCTCTAGTGCTTAAGCGCGTTGGTTTGAGTGCCTAACGGGTGAGTTTTAAGCGGTGCTTGGTCAAAGCCATAGCTGAGCGCCGCCGTGAAACTCAATGCTCATAGGCCATCGCCGCGGCACAATAATAAAACTTTGAATATAGGCTTTTGCCCGTTGAACTTGGCGAATAATGTCATTATACTGCGCGTCCTTTACGACCGTAGCTCAGTTGGTTAGAGCATCGCCTTGACATGGCGGGGGTCGGTGGTTCAAATCCACTCGGTCGTACCAGATATAAAAATAGCCCGCCTTGTGTGGGCTTTTTTTTAGCTTTTTTTATGACGTTAGTACAAACTCCCAGTCCTGCAGTTCAGGTTTCACCCCGACCAGCTACTATATCCGCTTGCAGGGCATTCATCGCCAGTTTGTCACGGCCCAATCTATCTATGCCCAGCCCATTTATACTCTACTTATCTATATCCGGTATTGGCATACGGTCGGTTTAATACCTGATTTACAAGGTTCAGTAACAATAGATTGTTTTCTGCAGCCCGCTGCTGGCTGCGGGCGCCGCCATTAGCTTTCGGCAATCGATGGCTGCAGCTATCTGACGTGTTAGCAGAACCTTCCCATTAATAGCTTGGCTATTAATTTTTTCGCCTTATTCTGGAATAGTGCCGGATTCAACAAGCCACAAAAAGGACTGGCTAGCCATTGAGATAATATTGTCTGTCTCTTGGGTCCAAGGTTTGCCGTGGCCGATAAATACGGTGTGGCCCTCCATTGATGCGGATATAAATACCGCCAAGCGCTTCAGTTGCTGCACCGAGAGGGTGGGATTAATCAGTGAGATAACCTCTACCAGTACCTGCCTATACTGTTCATACATTGCGTCTAGAAATTCGGTGGCGTGATCGTCGTGGTTTGACAGTGACCACAGTTCGGGGAAAAAAACGGTGGTTCTATAAGTGGTTAAGTCATGCATTATCTCGCTAACGAGCCCCTTCAATTGCTCCTTGGGGTCGTCGCCTGCGCTTTGGCGAATACGATCAAATACGATTAGGTAGCGAGTAATAGCGTTATCTAACATCGCTTTGATTAGGGCATCTTTGGAGGGATAGTAGTATTGCAGGTTACCCAGCGTGACCTCGGCTGCTGCCGCCACCTTGCGCAGTGAGAAATTGTGATACCCCTGCTCGATAAGCCATTGTTCCGCTGCTAACAAAATACTCTGCGCGGTATTTTCCCCTTTATCAGATCGGCGTCTGCGGCTGGTCGTGGTCGGCAAGGGTGGCTCCCGGTGATTGATGCTGGCATTGAGTGAGGAGATATCGTAGCAGGAAAAGGTCACTTGACATAATTAATACGAGTGACCTAATATTGCCAGCAGCTATTCGTTCATCGCAATGATCAGGAGAGAGATAATGAGTAACGAAGAAATTGTAAGAGCGGCTTGCCAAGTGGTCTGGAGTGAGGGTGATGTAGCCCGCGCCGGGGAGTTTTATGCCGATGATTTTCGGGCTGACTACCCGATGACCAACTGGGGCGTTGGTTTAGAGGGGGTCAAACAACTCGCTCAAGAGGTACGCATTGGTTTTCCCGATTACCGGGAGCGCATCGACGAACTGTTCGACGCCGGTGAAAACATCATAGTTCGCTTAACCATACAAGGTACCCATACAGGCCCACTGGGGGCTGTATCCGCCACCGGTAAGACTGTTGAATTTAAGGACGTCACTATCTGTCGGGTAGTCAATGGCAAGATTACTGAGCAGCGAGGTTTGTCCGACTTACTAACGCTCTACCAGCAACTTGGACTGGTTGAATTACCCAGCTAAACACTTTGCGCAGGAGTATCGTTATGTCGAAATCTAAGTCGAGATCGTTGAATTTGTATGCTGGTGAGCGACAGCATAAGGTTTTCTGCTCTATGGAGGAGCGCTTTCCTATCGGTGAAATGGCCGCTGCCACCAGGCCCTTTCAATTTCCCCTTGGCGACACTGTCAGTTTGCCAGAGCACTACACATTTAACGGCGCTAGCTTATCTAGCGAAGCGTTAATCAAGGCAACCGATACCAGTGCCCTGCTAGTGCTCAAAGATGGCCAGCTTCGCCTTGAACAGTATTTTTTAACCGGCGGTCGGCAGGTGCAGTGGACGTCTTGGTCGGTGGCTAAGAGTTTTATTTCTGCACTGGTGGGTATTGCCATTGACGAAGGCTTTATTGCCAGCGTCGAGGACCCTATTAATCGCTATGTACCAGCGCTTGAGCATTCAGGCTACCAAGGGGTGGCGATTAAACATGTGTTGCAGATGTCCTCGGGGGTGCGGTGGAATGAGGATTATAGCGATATCAATGCTGATGTTCATCGCCTTGGTAAGGTTATGGCGGGGGAGGCATCACTGGAAGCTTTTGTCGCTGCTATCGCGCCGGATCGGGAGCCCGGTACGCGCTGCCAATATAACTCAGCAGACACCCAGGCTTTGGGTCTGCTGCTTATCAACGCTACCGGGCGAACACTTGCCGACTATATGCAGGAAAAACTCTGTGAACCACTGGGTATGGAGTCACGGGGGTACTGGATCCTTGACAATACTGGGGTGGAGCTGGCTCTCGGTGGACTCAATCTAACAGCTAGAGATTTTGCTAAAATAGGCGAGTTGTACCGCAATGGCGGTAACTGGCGCGGTCGACAGGTTGTGCCTAAGACCTGGGTTGAGGCATCGCTGGCCAGCGGTGGTTCTCATTTGGCCCCGGGTGAAGTGTTAGTCGGTGGGCACTTGTTTCCCTTTGGCTACGGTTACCAATGGTGGTTGCCAAAAAGTGATTGTGGAGAGTTTTCTGCTGTCGGCGTTTATAACCAGTTCGTTTATTGCGACCCCTCTAGAGGTATAGTCATCGTTAAGTTGTCAGCCAATCCTCGCTATGGAGTCTCAGAGTTAGAAGCGGACAACAAAGACGAAGAGAATATGGCATTTCTCCAAGCTATTGCCCGCAGTGAAGCATTACAATGATGAATGCAATGGCAATAGTAATAGTAATAGTAATAGTAATAGTAATAGCAGCGGCAGTAACGACAGCGACTCCTAGTGTTGCTGATTTTCGTTAGTACCCGTGAGCTGACGCGGCTGTCGATATTAGCGGAGTGAGGGTTCTTCTTATCGACTAGCTGTGCAGATGTATGCATGTTTAGCTGTCGAGCAAAGTGCCTGAGGTCTGCTATCACCAGGGTTGTATCTAGCTTTGCGACAAATTATTATCGTTAGCACCTATGATCGCTGCGCCTAGCTTAAATCTACGGCGCCGATACCGGGACTCGCCAAGCGCTTCCCTGCTGAGAGTGCATAGCTGCAAGTAAAAACTAGAGGCTAAAGTGATTTGGGTGGCTGCTGCAAGGAGAAATACCCCTGCTAATAGGATACTTCCATCGAAGAGCTTTCTTTGTTGCGGTTTTAGTCTAATCTAATCTAGTCTAATATAATGATGGCTCTAGCAAGCTCAACTCCTCACTGTAGTAAAAAAAATGAATACCCCATTAAACGACGCTCTACTCCAGTGTTTATTGATGACAGCCCGTTATCATGGCATTAATTCTACTGTTGACACCTTAACTGCGGGACTGCCGCTGGAGGATAACTGTTTAACTCCGTCGCTGTTTCTTCGTGCTGCCAAGCGTGTGGGACTAATTAGTGAGGTTATTGAGACAGAGATAGAAGACATTGATCAAGCGCAGTTTCCGGTGGTGTTATTACTGGAAACCGGTGAGGCCTGTTTATTGACTGGCTGGAGTGAAGACGGCGGTGCGGCGCAAATTATCTATCCCCACCGCAGTGAGAATGCTATTGCTGTTGAATTACCGCAATTGCAGTCAACCTATACCGGTATGGCTATTGTTGCGCGGCCCAAGTATCAATTTGACCAACGTACAGAGCGAGACACACAGACCAATAGAGGGCATTGGTTTTGGGACGCGCTGCGCGAAAATGTGCCTATTTACCGGGATGTACTGCTGGCATCATTTTTTATTAACGTGTTTGCTCTGGCGATGCCTTTATTTATGCGCAACGTTTTTGATCGGGTGGTGCCCAATCACGCAATTGAAACGCTGTGGGTGTTGAGTACCGGCGTCATGTTAGTGATGTTGGCCGCTGTCGGCTTGCGTATCATGCGCGCCTATTTTTTAGATATCGCCGGGCGCCGGGTCGATATTCGCCTTTCGGCCTCGATCATGGAACGAGTGTTGGGTACCCGGCTAGAGTCGCGAGCGCCGTCGGTTGGTGCTCACGCCGCTCGATTACGGTCATTTGAAACGGTTAGAGACTTTATAACCTCGGCGGCGGTAAGCGCCATTATTGATGTGCCCTTTGCGTTGATTTTTATTGTGGCTATTGGCTGGATCGCCTGGCAATTACTGATACCGATAGTGCTGGGTATTGCCTTGGTGTTGCTCTATGCATGGCTAATAAAGGGGAAATTACAGGGCTTAACAGAAACAACCTACCGCGCTTCGGCGATGCGCAATGCCACTCTAATTGAAAGTCTAGTGGGCTTGGACACCCTCAAGGCGATGGGTGCCGAGGGTAATATGCAGCGCAAGTGGGAAAACAATACGGCATTTTTAGCCCGTGTCAGCGTACAACAAAAGCTGTTGTCGTCTTCCAGTGTCAACCTCACGTCCTGGGCTCAGCAGATGGTTACCGTATCTGTCATTATTGGCGGTGTGTACCTAGTGATTGACGGCCAGTTGAGTATGGGGGGGCTACTGGCCTGCTTTATGCTATCAAGGCTGGCAATGGCGCCCTTTGGCCCGGTGGCGGGTTTGATGGCGCAATACCACAATGCGGCTGTGGCGATGAAGTCCCTCGATGAGATTATGGACAGCCCGTTAGATCGACCGGAGCAGACGCAGTTTTTGTCCCGAGATAGCTTTCGCGGCGAAATCGAATTCAAGAATGTGTCTTTTTCTTACCCGGGTAGTGAGCAAGAGCCACTGAAGGGGGTGTCTTTTCGTCTTCGTCCCGGGGAACACGTCGCTATTTTGGGTCGGGTGGGCTCTGGGAAGTCGACCCTGCAGAAATTGGCGATGGGACTCTACCAACCTACCAGTGGCTCGGTGTTAGTCGATGGTATTGATATGCGCCAGTTAGATCCCGCACAATTTCGTCATCGAGTGGGTTATGTGCCCCAGGACGTCACCTTATTTTATGGGAGTTTGCGAGACAATTTAACGATGGCGCACCCTCAATCTGTCGATGCGGACCTATTGCGGGTGGCAGAATTGGCCGGTCTCACTGAATTTGTCAATCGTCATCCTCAGGGTTTTGATATGCAGGTGGGTGAGCGCGGCGAATCATTGTCCGGTGGTCAGCGTAAATCAGTGGCCCTGGCCAGAGGGCTTGTTAACGACCCAACGTTACTATTAATGGATGAGCCGACCGGCTCAATGGATCATTCGACCGAGGCTACGATTATTAAACAGCTGGCCAAATATATTGAAGGACGGTCGTTGCTGATGGTCACGCATAGAACAAGTTTGTTAAAACTCATGGATAGAATTATTGTTATCGATAACGGAAAGTTAGTAGCCGATGGGCCCAAGGCCAACGTAATGGAAGCACTGCGACAGGGTAAAATTGGAGGGGCTGCATCATGAGCGAGAATACCCGTTCTGTAGCCGTTTCGGCGACCGATAATAGTGATGTCGCCGGGGAAACAAAAGAACAAGAAAACCCCTTATTCATTCTGATAAAAATGATCTTCTCTCGCTCCCGCCCGGTCTCTGAAGAACAGTCGTTTAACTGGCGACAAGATGTTCATCGGGCCTATTTTGAGCAGCGACGGTTACGCGCAAGTTCGCTACTCTACGGTGTAGTGATTGTGGTATTGGTGCTGTTAGTGTGGTCGGCGTTTGCCGAACTAGACGAGGTCACTAAGGGGGAGGGGCGGGTTATTCCGTCGCGGCAAATTCAAATCGTGCAGTCTCAAGACGGCGGTATGGTTACTGAAATATTGGTGGGTGAAGGCGACATCGTCAATATAGGGCAGTTGTTGATTAAACTCGATCAGACTCGTTCGACTTCATCGCTACGTGAAAATCAGGCGGAGTTTCAAGCGCTGGAGGCGAAGGCGCAACGATTGCGGGCTATCGCTGATGGCAATGACTATACGCCAGAACAAGCTCTAATTGATAAAGTGCCATTGATAGTGGCGCAGGAACGAGCATTATTCGAGTCGAGTAAGTTGCGATTAGAGAATGAAAAAGAAATAGCGCGGCAGCAGCTTACACAGCGCAGAAAAGAATACGAAGAGGCAGCTGCGCATAAAAAGCAATTGCGACGCTCGTTGGCGCTGGCCAATAGAGAGCTGTCGGTAACACGCCCTATGGTGTTCTCCGGTGCCGTTTCCGAAGTAGAACTATTGCGACTAGAGCGAGAGGTAAACCAACTAAGCGGTGAGAATGAGCAGGTTAGAGCCCAGCAGGCGCGACTGAAGTCGGCAATAGAAGAGGCACAGGGAAAGCTACAGGAAGTTGAACTGAATTTTATTAGTCAGGTGCGCGAGGAACTAACCAGCGCGATTACCCGTATGAACGGCTTAAAAGAGAGTGGTCTGGGATTGTCTGATCGTGTTGCGCAAACAGCAGTGCGTTCGCCTGTACGTGGTACCGTGAAACAACTGTTTTACAATACCATAGGTGGAGTGGTGTTACCGGGTAAAGAGGTTATTGAAATTGTTCCGCTGGACGACACGCTACTGTTAGAGGCGCGTATTCAGCCGAAAGACATCGCCTTTCTTACCCATAAACAAAAAGCTATGGTTAAATTTACCGCCTACGACTTTATTGTATACGGTGGCCTAGAGGGTGTCGTTGAGCAGATAGGCGCCGATACAGTGATGGACGAAAAGGGCAATCCGTTTTATACGGTAAAAGTACGTACGCATGAATCTAGTCTTGGAGAAGACAAACCTATCATTCCCGGCATGGTTGTTCAGGTAGATATTCTGACAGGGAAAAAATCTATCCTCTCGTATTTGTTCAAGCCAATATTAAGAGCTAAGCAAAATGCGTTGACGGAGCGTTGAGGTGTTTGTGGGTTAGGTTTGACTAGGTTAGGCTAGTTGTGCGCTCAGCCGCCATGAAAAGTGTATTAACGCACTTTGATGATTCAGAATTAAAAAATAGCGGGAGATTGAACGCCAGTGTTCATCGGCGACGTTACTATGGATAAAACAATTTTATTGTCGCCCTATGAGATAGCAATTATTACCGGTGGTAAATGGGATAATTATGATAAGGCGATGAAATTCACCGGTATAAACTACTATCTGCCTTATCTCGAGGCGGGCAATTTGTTTATCACCACTAATCCTGAGCAATGGTCGAGTAAGTCAATAAACGGTGAATTGAAATGCGAGTATTATTTTAGTAAAGGCGCTAGCGCTGTGATGGTTCGGCGAACCGCAGACGTTCAAACCGAAAAGCCTCTGCTAAGAGTTGATAATACAAAAAAAGCGTTGAGAGATATCGCCATAGCAACAAGCCATTTTTCTAGAGCTAAGAGAGTTCTTGTCACTGGAACGGAAGGGAAAACAAACTTTAAATTCCAGTTAAATCATATGATAAAAGATCAAATTGAAGTGCATGTTCAGCTAGACAGCGCCAACATGGATTTACCTATTTGGCAAAATCTTGCAAATATCAAGTCCTCTAGTGAGCTTGCTATTGTCGAAGTAGCCGTTCCGGCTGCCAATATTGGGCCTATGCGTTCAAGGTATATTAAGCCCGATGTGTGTGTAATTACTGAGCTCGGGTTTGAGCATATGATATCGCACGGTTCTATTGAAGCATTGGTAAAAAACAAAGTGTCGGTAGTTGAAGGCTTGTCGCTCAATGGGTTGTGTGTTTTAAATGGCGACAATCAGTTTTATAATGATGCTCTTGAAGAAGTCGGAAGATTGCGGCCCGATGTCAATGTTGTATCATTCGGGCACGGCATTAACAACGACGCCAGAAGTTTATCCAAGATTTTTGACGGCAAAGGTTGGGACGTTACAATCAGTCTAAAGGGTGATGTTTATGAATACAATGTACCTTTTGTAGAAGAATTTGCACCGATTAACTCACTAATGGTTTTATCTGTGGTGTATTACCTAGGCCTAGATATTAACAAGTCTATTGCTGCACTGGCAGACTATTCGCCATTTGAAACACATGGCGGGATATTTCAACTACAGCATCAAGGGAGTAACTACACCCTGTACGATCAAAGCTACCGTGGAAAGTACCAGCCCTTCATATCATTTTTCAAAACAATAAAAAATATTAACGCTGGCACTGCCGGGCGGCGTATATTGATAATGAGTCAGATCGTTGATGACCGGGATTTTGGCTTTTTTGATTTTGATGAGTTCATAGGTTTTTTCAAAGCTGCCAATATCGATATTCTTTACACCGTCGACAAGTTTAAGGTGCATGCTCATATTATTGATGGCAGCACGCAGTGGCTCAAACATGGTGACTCATATGCTGATATTATTGATGATGTGGTCAAAGACATACAAGCTAATGATACGATTTTTATAAAGGGTGTTCATTCTTCAGGTTTATACAAACTTGCAGCTGCCCTAAAAAGCTTGGCTTCTAGCAATTGAGCTTTTTCTATTGCCGGGTTTTTTTTCTCACGCTATTACTTTCCGGTAGAAAGATGGCATTCGGACTTTACGTTAGTTTTTAGGGAGTTGTTAGCGGTGAGCATTGAATAATTCATTTTTCCATTTTGAAGAAAATACCCTCTCGGATAAACTGCTGGTTGTATTCAGTGGAGTGAATGCCAGGAGTTTCATGGGTTATAAGCTGGCAAGCGATTTCCAGTGTAACAAGATTTTTTTAAAAGAGGAAAACAGGAGTTGGTATCATTCACGGATTGAAGGATTTTCAAGCGACATAGACGATTTTATAGAAAAAATTAAGCAATTTACCGATAAATTTGAGCCCTCCAATATCTGCTTTATCGGGTCGAGCATGGGTGGTTACGCGGCATTGCTGGTAGGTACTACCTTGGGTGTAGGGAAAATCATCGCTTTTGGTCCGCAGATAATCATCAATAAATCACTGCCCAATAACCCTAGTGACGATAGTGATATAAAGTTCAGAGACTTGACCCCTCTAATTAATAATAGTCGATGTGATATCGATATTTTTATCGGGGTTAACGAGTTGGCAGATCTTTATCAGGTTAAAGATATAAAAGAGTGCGCTAACGTTAGTGTTTCTAGGGTTTTTGGCCAGCCACACAATGTCATGTCATTTCTCAATAAAATCAATGTGCTAAAGCCCTATGTTAAATCGAAGGTTTTTGGTGGCGACTTTGAACTGGCTATTCACAGTGTTATTAATAATAGCTTCACTAAAAACCGGTATTTGGAAAGCGCGGTTGAGCTTTATTATGACAAAAAGGATTATCAGGCAGCAATGGGCTGTTTTGAGTCTTTGCTAAGTACCTACCCGTCGATTAATACATTCTGGAAATTTTATGGTATTTGTCTCTACCATCAAAATGACTTTCTGTCGGCAATAGAAGCTCTTAATAAGTCAACTTCGATCTGCTTTTCCGATGATGAGGCGCACTACTTTCTTGCTTTAATCTATTTCCGTCAAAAAGATTACCAGAGTGCCAGTGGGGAATTTACTTATGCGATCGATTTTTCGATCGAAAAAAAAATGACATACTATATAAAGTTAGCCATTTGTCTTAGGGAGTTGGGTGAATATACAAGAGCGCTATATATATTAGATGCGTCACTGGCCATTAGCCGGAAAAACTACGGTACCTATTACCAGATGGCCTTAATTTATAAGATGACAAACAATATTCCCGCTGCGCTGATGAATATGGAAAAAGCGGGAAAGCTGAGTTCTAGAAAAAAAGTCGAAGTTGAACTAAACGAATTGCGGCTAATGGAAAAAGCCTTGTAGTCGGCGCGTATAAGTTTTTTTTAGTGGCGCAAACTGTATAAGTGATCTAATTTTCATTATTTTGTGCCCAGTGTGGAAGCATTTTCGCATAGAACGAAGCCACATGTTGAATAGTATCAATACGGAACCACTGACGAGTGTACTTAAAGCGGATGCCGCCGAGGCTCAATGCCGGGTTGGGTACCGAATACAGAGATTGCTCCGTGTTGACCAGGTGGAATAGTGACCAGGCTGCAAGTTTTAACGCCTGCCAGTAGCGCTGTGCTTTTTCTGTTTCTTGCATTTTTATGGCTAGTTCATAGGCCGCTAACAACCCCTCACAGCGCGCACCATCGGCGTAGGGGTAATCACCGTATTCATAATAGAACGCTCCGACATAGTCCGGATAGGGAGCGTCAAATACCTGATACATTTGAGTTATCATTTTGTCGGCATCGTTAAACACAAAGTTGGCGTATTCAGGTTTTCTCAGAGATTCTACTTTCCACATTTCATTGACCCCCATCATTAGCCAGGAGTCCGATGGAATTTTGGTGTAGTGCTCCGCCCGTGTATTTGGCCGTACTTCCAGCATGAACTTGAGGGCAGCGTGT
>JBLHLU010000109.1:0-11767 GCA_047623385.1 Paraglaciecola psychrophila | reverse complement strand
GGTGTCGGCATAACGGCAATGTTGTCAGGCGGGTACTGCTGCGGTAATTTTTGCCCGAGGGGTTCGCCACCGATACCGTGTTTCTGTTAAACTCGTCGGCTCATTATTGTCTATAAGTTGGAAACCTCTTGCCAAACGATCTGCAGTCAAAGTCTGAAAATGCGCTGAAAAACGCCCGGGTGGTACTTATCCACACCTCCCACCCCGGCAACATAGGCTCGGTGGCCAGAGCGATGAAAAATATGGGCCTCGAAGACTTGTATTTGGTCGCGCCGAAGTCGTTCCCGCACGAGCGCGCCGGTTGGCGGGCCGCCAGCGCCGGTGATATTTTGGAGCGGGCGACAGTAGTGGAGACCTTTGAAGAGGCGATTGCCGATTGTTCGCTAGTGGTGGGTACCAGTGCCCGAGGTCGTCGTATACCTTGGCCGCTACTTAATCCAAGGGCTTGCGCTGAGCAGGTGTATCCGGAATTGTCAAAATCGCCAGTGGCTTTTGTGTTTGGTCGCGAAGATCGAGGCCTAACCAACGAAGAGCTGCAGCGCTGTAACTTGCACGTGCATATTCCAAGTAGTGAGGAGTACAGCTCTCTCAATCTGGGGATGGCGGTGCAAGTGGTGACCTACGAACTGAGAATGCGGCATTTGACCGGTAGTCTCAGTGATAACCCGATGCAGGAGTGGGATACTCCCTTTGCTCGCCACGAAGATATCGAGCGCTTTTTTGTTCACCTTGAACAGACCCTGATCGATATGAAATTTCTCAAGCCCTCGGCGCCAAAGCAGCTGATGACTCGCCTGCGACGGCTTTTTGGTCGTACCCGCATGGATGACTTAGAAGTGAATATGTTGCGAGGTGTACTGACTTCGGCCCAGCAGTGGGTCGAAAAAGCTGGCGCCGATAGCGACAAAAAAGACAGCTAACACCTTGTTTTTATAGTCCTTGAGGGTGTCAAGCCGGGGGGCTGCTGACGGCGTTGTACAGTGGTAATTTCGCTGTATAATGCGCGCTCAAATGGCACTGTACTGCGGTTGTGGCACGGCTAACATTAGCTGAATAAAGTCCAACTGTTTTACTCGGGTATTTACTTGACTAAAATAGTGGGTTGTTGCAAAATACTCGGAATCTTCTATACCGGAGTACTCCTATGCGACTTACTACTAAGGGCAGATACGCAGTTACTGCCATGCTGGATCTTGCGCTGCAGTCGGGAACACGGCCGATGAATTTAGCCGACATTTCCCAGCGTCAGGGCATCTCTCTGTCTTATCTCGAGCAGTTGTTTGCCAAATTACGACGTAATGAGTTGGTCACCAGCGTGCGTGGCCCCGGCGGCGGCTACCGCCTCAGTCGCGACAGCGCTGACATCAATGTTGCGCAAATCGTCGATGCGGTCAACGAATCGGTCGATGCCACCGGCTGTCGCGGTCAGGCAGACTGCCAGGGCGGAGAAATATGCCTGACGCACGTACTTTGGTGTGATTTGAGTGACCAGATACACTCGTTTTTAAGTAGCATTAGCCTGGCCAGTCTGGTGGCTCGAAATGAAGTGCAAAGTGTCTTTGCCAGGCAGGAGAGTGTAGAGCGAGAACTGAAGCTGTCTGCCCTCAATACCATAGCTGTTTCCACTAGCGCCTAATTTCGGTCCGAGTAGGGAAATCTTTAGAGAATTTTTATGTCGCTGCCTATCTACCTAGACTATGCCGCCACTACGCCAGTTGACCCGCTAGTCGCTCAGGCGATGATCGGCTGTATGACTGCGGACGGTGTTTTTGCCAATCCCGCTTCGCGCTCGCACATCTACGGCTGGCAGGCCGAAGAGCAGATTGAGTTAGCTCGGGGTCATGTTGCCGAGCTGTTGCACTGTGATAGTCGTGAGGTGGTGTGGACCAGTGGTGCCACCGAGTCGAATAATCTAGCGCTAAAGGGGCTGTTTGAATCGAGGCAGTTTAAAGGGCATCTGATAAGCTCTGTTATTGAGCACAAGGCGGTGATCGATCCGGCGCTGTGGCTTGAGTCAATGGGTGTCGAGGTCAGCTGGCTGCGGCCCAATAGTGACGGTATTATCACTGCGCAACAGGTGCGCGAGGCGCTGCGTGAAGATACTGTCTTGGTCAGTTTGATGGCGGTCAACAACGAGACTGGTGCAGTTAACCCACTGGCTGAGATTGGCGCAGTCTGCGCTGCGGGCGGTGCGCTGTTTCATGTTGATGCGGCGCAAGCGGTGGGCAAAGTTTCGGTCGATGTGCAGGCTTTAAATATTGATTTGATGAGTCTTTCAGCGCACAAATTTTATGGTCCTAAGGGCGTCGGCGTACTGTTTGTTCGGCGTGCTATTCAATCTCAGCTAGTGCCACAAATACACGGTGGCGGCCACGAGCGCGGTATGCGCTCCGGAACCTTGGCAACCCACCAGTTAGTCGGTGTTGGTGAGGCGGCGCGGCTGGTCAGTGAGTACTTTGACAGTGAGATAGCTCGCATCGGTCAATTGCGAGACCGGTTGTGGCAGGGCATTGCCGATATTCCTGGGCTGCGTCGCAACGGCAGCGCAGCACACTGTAGCCCCAATCACCTCAATGTCTGCTTTGGCGGCCTCAACGGTGAAACATTAATGTTGTCGCTGCGAGAACTGGCGGTATCCTCGGGTTCGGCCTGTACCTCGGCCACTATGGAACCCTCCTATGTGCTTAAGGCGATGGGAATTAGCGATACAGATGCCGACAGTTCACTGCGCCTTTCACTGGGGCGATTCACCTGTGAAGAGGATGTCGACAAGGCCATTATTCATATTCGAACGGTTTGTACTAGTTTGTCCCAGCCCACGGTTTAGCTAACGAGTAAATGCAATGACAGAGCAAATTAATCAAGCGATCAGTCGCGAATACGAAGCCGGATTTGTGACTAACGTCGAGTCGGAAACTTTTGATCCGGGTCTTGACGAGAGCGTTATTCGGCGTATCTCGGCGATGAAAGATGAGCCCCAGTGGATGCTGGATTGGCGTCTGGCAGCCTTTGAAGCCTGGAAAAAAATGGAGGAGCCGAACTGGGCTCACGTCCACTATCCAAAGATTGACTTCCAGTCTATCGCCTATTACTCCGCCCCCAAAAGTTTGGCCGATAGGCCCCAGTCCCTCGATGAGGTCGACCCGGAATTGCTGGCCACTTACGACAAGTTGGGAATTCCGCTGTTAGAGCAGCAGATGCTGGCCGGCGTTGCCGTTGATGCGGTCTTTGACTCGGTGTCGGTAGTCACTACCTTCCGCTCAAAACTGGCTGAATCTGGGGTGATTTTCTGCCCGATATCAGAGGCGATTCGAGAGTACCCTGAACTGGTGAAAAAGTACTTAGGTTCAGTAGTGCCAGTTAAAGACAATTATTACTCCGCATTAAACTGTGCGGTGTTCACCGATGGCTCCTTTGTTTATATTCCCAAGGGCACCCGCTGCCCGATGGAATTGTCGACCTATTTTCGCATTAACGAGCAAAATACCGGGCAGTTTGAGCGCACCTTGATTATTGCCGACGAGGGCGCCTCGGTCAGTTATCTAGAGGGTTGTACTGCACCGCAGCGCGATGAAAACCAGCTGCATGCAGCGGTAGTTGAGTTGGTGGCGATGGACGAGGCGGACATTAAGTATTCCACCGTACAAAACTGGTATCCCGGTGACGAAGAGGGTCGCGGTGGTATTTATAACTTTGTGACCAAGCGAGCGATCTGCCACCGCGCCGCCAAAGTGTCCTGGACGCAAGTGGAGACCGGTTCGGCGATCACCTGGAAATACCCTAGCTGCATTTTAAAGGGCGATGACAGCATCGGTGAATTTTATTCAGTGGCGCTGACTCGCTCTATGCAGCAAGCAGACACCGGTACCAAAATGATACATATTGGCAAAAATACCCGCTCGACAATTATTTCCAAAGGTATTTCCGCCGGGCGCAGCAATAACAGCTACCGTGGTCTAGTGCGGATGAATAGCGGTGCCGAAGGTGCGCGTAATTTTACCCAGTGTGACTCGCTGTTAATTGGCGACCAGTGTGGTGCTCATACGTTTCCCTATGTTGAGAGCAGAAATCCCAGCGCTATCGTCGAGCACGAGGCGACCACCTCTAAAGTGTCGGACGAACAGATGTTTTTGTGCCGCCAGCGCGGTCTGGATCCAGAAAAAGCGGTATCAATGATCGTCAATGGCTTTTGCAAAGAGGTGTTTAAAGAGTTGCCGATGGAGTTTGCTGTAGAGGCGGGTAAGTTGCTGGAAATTAGCCTCGAGGGATCGGTGGGCTAAACAGATTCACAATGCAATAACGCTACCCTCGGTGCCTATGTTTCGGCATAGAGCCCGTCGGTAGAGGCTTATATAGACAGTTATTAATTAATAGGTTTAAAAACATGTTATCGATTAAAGATCTTCACGCAAGTGTTGAGGAAAAAACAATATTGAAGGGCTTCAATCTAGAAATCAAGCCTGGCGAAGTACATGCCATTATGGGGCCCAATGGCGCCGGTAAGAGTACTCTGGGCTATGTAGTATCTGGTCGCGATGGTTATACGGCAGACAGCGGTACGGTCACGCTAGGTGGCGTAGACCTGCTGTCGATGGAAGCGGAAGAACGTGCTCGAGCCGGTTTGTTTCTGGCTTTTCAATACCCGGTGGAAATTCCCGGAGTGAGTAATCTTGAATTTTTGAAGGCCGCGGTCGACGCCCAGCGCAGTGCCCGAGGCGAGCCCGAACTGAGCTCCCGTGACTTTTTGAAGTTGGCCCGAGAGGCCTGTGCTCAGGTCGACTTACCCGTGGCGTTCTTAAAGCGCGGTGTTAATGAAGGTTTCTCCGGCGGCGAGAAAAAGCGCAACGAAATTATGCAGATGATTTTATTACAGCCCACGCTGTGCATTCTCGATGAGTCGGACTCCGGTCTCGACATCGATGCACTGCAAGTGGTCGCCGAAGGGGTGAACAGTCAGCGCTCAGATCAACGCAGTTTTATTATTATTACGCACTATCAGCGGCTGCTGGACTATATCAAGCCCGACTTCGTACACGTGCTGTCGGAGGGTAAAATTGTCAAGAGCGGTGACGCCAGTCTGGCTCATCAGTTAGAGCAGGAGGGCTATGCCTGGTTACAGAAGGGGCCTGAGGAAGTATCACCATGAGTAACTGGCTGGCTGGTGCGATAACAAGAGCTGAGCAAGTCGACGACTGGCTGTCGCCACGGCGCCAGCAATCACTGGCCTTGCTGCGTGATAGCGCCTGGCCGACGCGCAAGACTGAAGCTTGGAAATACACGCCACTACGGGCTATTGAATCGGCCGAGTTGGCGCCATCGGCTCAGGTTGAGGTGCCGCACAGTGCGCTGGCCGGCGTGGTCGGCAACAGCATTGATCTCACTTTTGTCGACGGTCGCCTGCAGGGGCTAGAGGCGCTTACTCTGCCGCCAGGGCTGCTTATCAGTAGTCTCGATAGCGCTAGTGGCAGCCAACAGGACTGGGCGCTGGCAGGTTTTTCAGCGGTCAAACCAGAGCGCCACTTGTTTGGCTTGGTGAATGATGTATTGGCCCGCGAGGGGCTGATAATTGATGTCGCTGCCGGCGCACAAATCGATCGGCCGATTCATGTTGCACATTTATTCAGTGCCGGTCAGGAAGCACATACCCGTATTTTGCTGCGTCTGGGCGAGGGCGCTAGCGCCACCTTGGTGGAACATTTTCAGGGCAGCGAGCACAGTATCAATACCGGTTTTTCTGAATACGATTTAGCCGCTGAGGCGCAGTTGCAGCACTACC
The DNA here is from genome assembly GCA_047623385.1 of Paraglaciecola psychrophila. GTDB lineage: Bacteria > Pseudomonadota > Gammaproteobacteria > Pseudomonadales > Dasaniaceae > Oceanicoccus. Next base: position 5,991 of record JBLHLU010000109.1, on the reverse strand, counting down.
GCTTTGCCCTGCAGACGGGTTCTGCACTGAGTGTAGGTGGTTGCCACTTTAAGCTGGGCAGCAAGGCTCAACTGAACTCGACGGTGATTGGTTTTGGTAGCAATTTGTCGCGGCTAGATGTCGATATTATCCATGCCGGTGAGGGTACGCATGCTAAGCTCAACGCGCTGTATTTGCTGGACGGCGACGAGTTGTTTGACTTGCATAGCACCGTTGAGCACAGCTCAGCTTTTGGCACTACCGTGGAAAATGTGCGCGGTATTGCCGCGGGACGTTCACGGGCGGTGTTTAACGGGCGGATTCATATTCACCGGGATGCACAGAAAACCTTGGCGGAGTTGAATAACCACAATTTGCTAATGTCGGACAAAGCGCAAATTAATACCAAGCCTGAGCTTGAAATCTACGCCGATGATGTGCGCTGTGCCCACGGCGCCACGGTCTCGGCGATCGACACCGGCTCGCTTTTTTACCTGCAGTCTCGGGGTATCGGTCGCGATCAGGCACAGATATTGTTGAGCTTTGGCTTTATTAATGAGTTGGTGGAGCAAATGCCCTGCCAACTGTTGGCCGAATGGTTGCGACCGCAGTTGCGCCAGCGCTTTGCGCAAATGGAAGTAAAGTAATTTGGTTGCCAATGGCTTTGTTGTTAAGGAGGCGTTATGACGTTTGATGTGGCGGCGGTGCGTGAGCAATTTCCTATATTGTCGCGGCAGCTCGAGGGCAAGCCGCTTATTTATTTGGATAATGCGGCCACCACTCAGAAACCCCAGTGTGTGATCGACGCTCTGGTCGACTATTACAGTCAGTGTAATTCGAATGTACACCGCGGTGCCCATCAGTTGGCGGACGAGGCTACTCGTCGCTACGAAGGCGCCAGAGATACCATGGCACAGTTTATTAATGCCAGTAGTCGGCGAGAAGTGATTTGGACCAGTGGTGCCACAGAGTCTATTAATATTGTCGCCAGCGGCCTAGCTCAACAGTTGCAGCCCGGTGACGAGGTGTTGGTGACCGAGATGGAGCACCATGCCAATCTGGTGACTTGGCAACAAGCCTGCGAGCACAGTGGTGCCCGCTTGCAAGTGGTGCCGATTAACGATGCCGGTGAATTGCAGTTGGAGGACTTCCGGCAGCTGTTAAATAGTCGAACTAAGCTGGTGGCTATGCCCCATGTGTCGAATGCCTTAGGCACTATTAATCCGATCGAAATGTTAATCGCCGAGGCTCGAGCTGTCGGTGCTTGGGTATTGATCGACGGCGCCCAGGCTATCGCCCACGGCAGTGTCGATGTGCAGCAGTTAGACTGTGATTTTTACGTATTTTCAGGTCACAAGTTATTTGGTCCCTCTGGCACCGGCGTACTGTGGGGGCGTGAATCGCTATTGGCCGATTGGCCGCTGTGGCAGACCGGTGGCGAAATGATCGCTACCGTCACCTACCAAAGTGCTACCTGGAATGTATTGCCCTATCGCTTCGAGGCGGGCACTCCGAATATTGCCGGCATCATCGGTTTAGGGGCGGCGGTACAATGGCTGCAGGCCCAAGATATGCAGGCCCTGCGAGCTCATGAGGATCAGTTGTTAGCCCGGGCTGAGCAGCTCGCAGCCGCTATGAAGGGGCTTACTGTTATTGGCCGCGCCCGGGAAAAAATTGGCGTACTCAGTTTTGTAATGGACTGCGGGCACCCCGCCGATATTGGTTTTTTACTCGACCGCCAGGGCATAGCCATTCGCACGGGCAATCACTGCGCTGAGCCGCTAATGGATCGGTTGAAGGTGCCGGGTACTGCTAGGGCGTCGTTTTCGATTTATAATACGCTGGAGGAGGTCGACGCACTGTTCGCCGGTCTCGAAAAAGTACAGCAAATGCTGGCCTAAGGCCGGGATGGATGGGTAGCGCTAGTGCTGCCCAAGGAGAGGAACCTATGACCGTTTCAACATTTAATCCGCAGGCCCAGGTAGTCACTATGACAGCGGCGGCGATCAGTCATTTTGAGCGCAGTTTGAAGGGCCATGATGGCCAATTAGTTCGGCTAGCGACTCAAACTAGTGGTTGTACCGGCTACGCCTACGTATTGGAGTTGGTCGAGCGCGCTGAGGCCGACGATATTGTGCTCTATGGTGATCAAAGTGTGACCCTAGCAGTTGCCGCTGAGGCCATGGGGTTATTGCACGGCACCGAAATTGACTATGTTAGCGAAGGTGTCAATAGCGTCATCAAGTTCAACAACCCCAATGTTATAGCCGAGTGTGGCTGTGGCGAAAGTTTTAGCGTAGCCTGATATGCAGCAGACTATGGTTGTTACCCAGCGCGATTGTCCGGCTAGGCGGGTGCCCAGTGGTGAGCTCGTTATTATCCCTCCGGGTCAGTTTATCTCTATTAATCAGAGCCTTGGTGGCAATTACACCGTCACTTGGCAGGGCAATATGCTGCGCATCGACGGCACTGACGCGGACGCTATCGGCGCCGAGGTGGAGCTGCTGGAATTTGACGATGACGGTTCCGGTGTTATTCGTGAGGAGCAGGTGTGGCAAGCACTCGATAGTATCTTTGATCCCGAGATCCCGATTAGTTTGGTGTCGCTGGGGTTGATATATCAGGTGGCGGTCGATCAGCAGGCAAAGCGGGTTGATATCACCATGACGCTGACTGCGCCGGGCTGTGGAATGGGTCCGGTGTTGGTCTCGGATGTGCAATACCGCACTGCGAAGGTGCCCAATGTCGACACGGTTGAAGTTGAATTAGTGTTTGATCCGCCCTGGGGCCGAGAGATGATGAGTGAAGAGGCGCAGCTCGAAGCCGGTTTGTTCTTCTAGTAGGATGTTACCTGTTGCTGTCGATTAGTGCGCAGAATCTCGCCCTACACGCCTAACAATCCATTTTTAATACAGTCTGTAGATAATCGCTATGAGCACAACTACCACCGAAGATATACTCGAAGACCTAGCGTTTTTTGACGACTGGGAAGAGCGCTACAAATACATCATCGAGTTGGGGCGTGAGTTGCCAGCTTTTGATGAGGCCTTGCAAACCCCTTCGCGGCTGGTTAAAGGCTGTCAGAGCAACGTTTGGCTGGATGTTGAGGTTGCAGATAAATGCCTCAGTTTTCGAGTGACTAGCGATGCCATTATTGTGCGAGGACTGCTAGCACTGGTGTTGGCTGCCTACAATGATCGCACGGCTGCGCAGATAACGGCCTTCGACATGGAGCGTTATTTTAAACAGCTGGACTTAGAGCAGCACTTGAGCCCGACTCGCGGCAATGGCCTGCGTGCTATCGTCGCCAAGATACAGGCTATTGCCGCGGCAGCCCCGGCCCAATAAGGCCTCCGGTTCAATGACTAGCACTTGTCTAGGTGCATAAATTCTATACTATTCCCCTCAGTACTCCCGTATAGTATGCGGTTCAAAAATTGCGTTTTTTTGGTGCTGCGTTCAGCAGCTGTTTTACCGCAGGCGAAATTGAGTCAAACAAAACTATTTAATCGTTACCGGTTGCGGTAACCCACTGAAAGTTGGAGAACAAAATGGCAGTTGAACGTACTTTTTCTATCGTTAAGCCCGATGCGGTAGCAAAAAATGTTGTTGGTGAGATCTATAGCCGCTTCGAGAGTAATGGTTTGAGTATAGTGGCATCTAAAATGCTGCTTCTGAGCACCGCCCAAGCCGAAGGTTTTTATGCCGAGCACATGGGTCGTCCATTTTTTCCAGACTTGATAGAATTTATGACCTCAGGACCCGTCACAGTACAGGTTTTGGAAGGCGAAAATGCTATTTTGAAAAATCGCGAGCTGATGGGTGCCACTAACCCTAAAGAAGCCGATGCCGGTACTATTCGCGCTGACTTTGCTGAGTCTATTGATGCTAACGCGGTACACGGTTCAGATTCACCAGAATCTGCGGCCCGTGAAATTGCCTACTTCTTTGCTTCCAGCGATGTTTGCGGGCGTGGCTAAGTACAGCTAAACACTGGCAACAATCGATAAATGCAGTATTACAAGTGATACTAACGATGCTCAATAGCGATATGCAGCAAGAAATAGCGCCGCAAGCTCCGGTAGAGAAAGTGAATCTGCTGGGGCTTTCTCGCGAGAAAATGCAGGCGTTTTGTGTGTCGTTGGGTGAGAAGCCTTTTCGCGCGCAGCAGCTATTAAAATGGATACACCACCGTGGTGTTGACGATTTTGATGATATGACCGATATCAGCAAGGTGTTGCGAGCGAGATTGAAGGACTGTGCTGAAATTCGCCCGCCAGAGGTGGTTAGTGAAAAGACCTCTAAAGACGGCACCCGTAAATGGGCGGTTCGAGTTAGCGGCGGTAGTTTGGTTGAAACCGTGTTAATTCCCGACGGCGACCGCGGCACGCTGTGTGTATCTTCTCAGGTCGGCTGCAGTTTGGACTGTTCATTTTGCTCTACCGGTAAACAGGGCTTTCAGCGCGATTTAACCGCCGCCGAGATCATCGGCCAGGTCTGGTTGGCGATTAAGTCTTACGATGCTTTTCCCTCGACCGATAAGAGAGTAGTCACCAACGTGGTGATGATGGGCATGGGTGAGCCGCTGTTGAATTTTGACAATGTGGTCGATGCCATGGCCATTATGCTCGACGATTTTGGCTACGCAATTTCCAAGCGCCGGGTGACACTCAGTACCTCCGGCGTAGTACCGGCGCTAGATAAACTCGGTGATGTGTCTACGGTGTCACTGGCAATATCACTACACGCGCCCAACAATGCACTGCGCAACGAATTAGTGCCGATTAATCGCAAATATCCTATTGAAGAACTACTCGCGGCCTGTGGTCGCTACTGGGAAAAACAAACCGACACCCATCGTGTGACCACTATAGAATACACTTTGATCGCCGGTGTTAACGACAGCCCAGCGCAGGCGCGAGAACTTTTGGAACTGTTAAAAGACTTTCCCTGCAAGCTCAATTTAATACCTTTTAACCCTTTTGATTTGTCCGATTATCGCCGCCCCAGTAAAACCGCAGTGAATCGATTTTGGCAAATTCTGAGTGACTCCCATATTGTTACCACGGTGCGCAGTACTCGTGGTGATGATATAGATGCGGCTTGTGGACAATTAGTCGGGCAGGTCGCCGATAGAACAAAGCGCAGTGAACGTCACCGGGCAAATTTCAATCAGATTAATGCAGTCGAAGTGACGAGGTAACAGCGCATGCTGAACACGTTTTCAATGTCAGTGCCAACGCCTCGATACTTTGTAGCCCTAATCAGTCTGTTAGTGCTGCTCAGTATGAGTGGCTGTGTGACCACTGAGCGCGGCGGTATCGGATTCGAAATCGAAAAGTCGCAGGCTCTGAAAGACACTGTGCAGTTGGCTTTTTCTTATATTCGAGTGGGTAACTGGTCAGCGGCCAAGCGGCACTTAAAAACGGCGCTGGCGCTAGACGATAATAATGCCGAGGTTTACGAGGCCATGGCGCTGGTATTTCAAAATACCGGTGAGGTCGAGTTGGCTGAAGAGAATTATCTGCGCTCGATAAAATTGGAGCCATCGGTATCTCGGGTGCGCAATAACTACGCGGCTTTTTTGGGTCAGCAAAATCGCTACGCTGAGGCGGTGGTGCAACTGCAACAGGTGGTAGCCGATACACTGTATAACAATAGGCCATCTGCATTTGTTAGTCTCGGTCAAAGTCATTTGCAATTGCAACAGCTAGAGGCTGCCAGAGAGGCTTTCCGCCGAGCTTTTTTGATGAACAGAAATAACATACCGGTAACGTTTTACCTTGCGGAGGTTAACTACAAACTGGATAACCTTGGGCTGGCACAGCAGTATTACGACAGCTATCGGGCCGCCGTTAAGCAACAACCGGCGCGGGCGCTGTGGCTGGGTATACGCTTGGCTGAGGAGTTTTCCAATAATGACGCTCTGGCTAGTTATGGCATGGTGTTGAAGAATTTATATCCAAACTCGCAAGAGTATCTGGATTACAAAAAAGTATACGGGTTATGACT
>JBLHLU010000108.1:0-11802 GCA_047623385.1 Paraglaciecola psychrophila | reverse complement strand
CCAGCTACTGGGTGTAAGGCCGCTGGCCAGTAAATTGTCAATAAGCGTTATTCGCTGACGATAGGTGAATAAAGAGTCACTGTCTGCCAGCATCGCTGCACTGATGTTAGTGTTTTGCAATAACGCCTGAGAATCCCTGCCTAGAGATTGATACCAAGCCAAGGTGCTATTGATTTGCGCCGCAGAAATCGCTTTTTGATCGAGTTGGAAGGTGTGCAACATAGGCGGTTACCTGTTGATCTGAGCGCAAAGTCTTGTTGTACTGATGTCGGTGTTTTGCTGGTCAGCTTATGGCTGCTAACATCGATGGATCGCCCGAGCGTGCCCGGCGAAAAAGAGACTGCGACTAAAACGCGTTAACAAAACAGTGCTAGTCATTGTCTAGGTCCAGTTTTTTGAGCCGGTGGCGCAACTGTCTGAAAGAAATCCCCAGTAATTGCGCCGCGGCGGTTTTGTTCCAGCGCGTTTTTTCCAGCGCTTTGGCAATGGCCTCTTTCTCAATGCCCTGGAGATAGTCATCTAACGAGCCAAATGCCTGTTCATCTGACGCCGATGAATACAATGATGAGGCACGGCCGCGGCTAGCGGCAGACAGTTGCAGGTCATCGGCACTAATAGTGGCGCCTTCACAGAGTGTATAGGCTCGCTCGAGGGTGTTTTCTAATTCGCGGACATTACCGGGGAAGTCATACTGGGCTAGCAGTTGCTGTGCCTCGGCGGATAGCGCCGGTTTGTCCAGTTGCCATTCCCTAGACAGTTTAGTCAGCGCTGCGTCTGCCAGCAATGCGATATCCTCACGGCGTTCCCGCAGCGGCGGCACCCGCAACTCGATTACATTGATACGGTAAAATAGATCGCTGCGAAAGCGCTCGGCTTCGACGGCTCGGTGTAGGTCTTTGTGCGTTGCGCTGAGAATACGTACATCGATCGAGACTTCATCGTTAGAGCCGACTTTGCGAATGGCTTTCTCTTGAATCGCGCGTAGCAACTTGACTTGCATCGGCAGTGGTAAGTCGGCCACCTCGTCGAGAAATAAGGTGCCGCCCTGGGCGGCCTCAAACAAGCCCATTTTATTTTCTAAGGCGCCGGTAAAACTGCCTTTGACATGGCCAAAAAATTCACTTTCCATCAGCTCCGAGGGAATGGCCCCACAGTTGACCGGAATAAAGGGATAGCTGCCTCTGGCACCATTGGCATGAATCAGTCGAGCAACCACTTCTTTGCCGCTGCCGGACTCGCCGCTGATATAAACAGGTGCTTGGCTGCGGGCGAGTTTGGTGACTTTTTTACGCAGTGAATTAATGATCTCGGTCTCGCCCAACAGCTGTACCTGGTCACTGTAGTCGACCTGCTGTACCACCTGGTCAAGTTTTAATGCCACATCTACCAGCGTTCGCAGTCGGTCGATCTCTAAGGGTTTGTTCACAAAGTCAAAGGCACCGGCTTTCAGCGCCGCGATGGCCACTTCGGTATTGCCATAGGCGGTAATCATTGCCACCGGCATGCCCGGGCAGTGCAGTTGGATATATTCGATAATTTGCACACCGTTGCCATCGGGCAAATTCATATCGGTAAGGCACAGATTGAATTCTTCGCTGCGCAATAACTCGATAGCACTACCGACATCCGCCGCAGATTCTGTGAGTAAACCCATGCGGTTTAGAGTGATCTCGAGTAACTCACGGATGTCGGGCTCGTCATCGACAATGAGTACGCGGTGTTTAGTCATAGTCTACTCGCTTAAATACACGGTCTGCAGGGCTTATTTCCGAGGGCTTAGCTGGCGGTCGGGGTGCGGAAAGCTGATGCGAAAACAGCTGTCGCCGCTGTCGCTGCGAACATAGTCAATGCGGGCCTCATTAGCCTCGCACAACTCCCTTGAAATGTACAAGCCCAAGCCGGTGCCTTTTTGTTCGGTGGTGTAAAACGGCTCAAACAGTTTCTCGACGGCACTATCGTCTACCCCGGCGCCCTGATCAATGATGTCGAGTACCGGCAACTGGCTGCTAGGATTGATGTGCACGTCCAAGGTCAGGCTGGCGACCCCGGTGTGTTGCAAACTGTAGCGCAGGCCGTTCTGGGCGAGATTGGCAACCACCTGGGCTAACTGGCTAGCATCGGCGGTAATCTGGTGATCTTGATTGTGGGTGTTCAGGCTGATGGCAAAGTTGGATGATTCTTCGAATTCAAAGTCGTCGATAAAAGACTGCAGCCAGCTATTGAGTAACAGCTTCTCCGGATGGGGGGCCTGGCGCCGGGACAGTTGCAGTACATTTTCAATCACCTTGTCCATCCGCAGAGAGTGGTTCTGGATGATTTGCGACAGGCGCTGATCAGCTTTATCGAGGGCCTCAGATTCGTTGAGTAACTGTGCCGCATGGCTGATGGCGCTCAGTGGATTGCGAATCTCGTGGGCAATACTGGCGGTGAGTCGTCCCAACGACGCCAGTTTGATCTGTTGAGCGCGCTGCCCGCTCAGCCGGTTGTCTTCTAAAAATATCAAGATAGCGCCGGAGTTGAGCTCGTTCAGAGAAGAAAAGCTGGCTTGTATTTCTGGGCCTGTAGTGGTGGCCCGAAAAGGCGCTGTGTGAAATTGCGGTGCCTGTACCCACTGTTCCAGTTGTTGCATAAGTGCTGCCGGCAATCGGTGAATACCGCCCTGGCGATAGGTCTCCTCGAGCTCTGGGGTGTCCAATAATTCGGCGGCGGCGGCATTGGCCATTTGTAAATAGCCCATATTGTTGGTGACTAAAATACCGGTACGCATGCTCTGAATTATTTGTCGATTGAGCAGTTGTAGTTTACTGACATCAATGGCGCGCTGACTGGCCACTTGCTGGGCGCCGCGGATACGCTGGGTGAGCATCTGAATAAAAAACGTGGTGACAAATAGTGTTAGCCCGAGCAGCCCCGCAGCCAAAAAGCTAGAGTGATCGAGCTGGCCATTGCCAGTTAATCGCGCAGTATCACCGATCATGATGATAGTGGCGATGGCGGCGGTCAGTGTGGCCAGTTGTCCGCGTAACAAAATACTGCTGGCGGCAATAACGATAACCAATAACATCCCCATGCCACTGTTAACACCGCCGGAGGTATCGGCTATCAGCACAATGGTGACGATGTCGTAGAAAAAACTGGCAAAAAGCTGTCGTGCATTAAAGGGGGTTATCTTGGGGACAACAATGATCAGTCCAAGGCTGTTAATAATCAGATAGAGAGTGACTACAAAGACAAACAATTGCGGTCGCATGCTGCCGATGAGGAATTGATCTGCAGTGAGAGAAAAGGTGAGTAACAGGCCTATTGATAGTAGTACGCGGTAAAATGTGTAGATTTTGAGCAGGGTAAGATTCTGAACTTGCTCTGGATTTTCCGGGCTTAGCGTCGGCTCAGGTGCGCTTGTTTTTGGCATAGCAGCGTTAGATCTTAGTGGGGTAATTAATGGGAGTACTCACCCATTATCGAGTCAACCGATCGCTCTAACCACTTTATGGGTGTCGAGAACCGGCGTCAGCGCCCCGGAAATACAAGGGTCGCTGAGGTCCACGTCCTGAGCTAGTCGTAAATAGTGGGTATTGGCAGACGTTTATGCTGGGTTCGATGATATATCGACACAATAGTCTGAAGTACCTCCTCACTCACCGCTCGGCCCTCGAGAAAGTCGTCGAGTTCATCATAGCTAACGCCCAGTACCTGCTCATCGGCCTTTTGCGGCGCTAATGATTCCAAATCAGCGGTAGGTGTTTTTTCGACTAGCGCTTGCGGCGCACCTAGGGCACTGGCAACTTGCCTAACTTGGCGCTTGTTGAGGCCAAATAGAGGGGCTAAGTCACAGGCACCATCGCCCCATTTGGTGAAAAAGCCGGTAATATTCTCCGCGGAGTGATCGGTGCCTAACACCAGTGCGTTGAGCAGGGCGGCGATATCGTACTGAATGGCCATTCTGCTACGTGCTTTGGCATTGCCTTTGGCAAAGTCGCCGAGCGCTGCTGAGGGGCTTGGCAGACCGCCCTCTTGCAGCGCGCTCAGCGCCTGCTGATGAATGCCGTCGGCGCCGGGTTTAACATTGGCGGTAATGCTATGGCTGGGACCAATAAAATCGATGGAAGCTTGGGCATCTTGCTCGTCCATCTGCACGTCGTAGGGCAGTCGAATAGCCACAAAGCGGTAGTCGTCGCTACCACTGTCATGGTTGAGTTGGTCGATGGCAAGCTGTGCCAATCTACCGCAGCAGGCGGAGTCGATACCGCCGCTAATACCCAATATCAAATGCTTGCAGGGCGAGGCTCTTAGCGTCTTCTTGATAAAATTAACTCGCCGGTTAATTTCAAATTGGGGGTCAATGGCAGGTTGAACCCGCATCTCGCTAATAATTGCCTGTGTTTCCATGTCACGTTCTCCATCAATACGGTGGGTACTGGTATTACAGAGTGCTTGCGCATTGTCTGTGGTGGGGGAGCTGCACTTTATTCAGGCCAGCTATGTCGACCAGGAGTGAATCCTAGGCCAAAGCGGCAGTGTTAGAACCTCTATTCTAAGATATTCATCGAAATTGGGGAAGTGGCCAGTGGGATTTCTTGCTCCCGGCTAGGGTGATGGCAGCCAGGGAGTGAGGGCACAGACCAAAATGGTGCAAATAGGCCGTCCCGGGTCAATTAAAGCCTTCGATCGTTGATCATAAAATACCCTCGGCAGCGCTCTGCTGAGCGCGTCACTGTAGTCCGCTCTATGCTTCGCGCTGTTTAAGCCCTCTAGCTAGCGTTTTAAATAATCGGCTCTGTTGTTGAAGGTCGGTGGCGGTATATTGTCAAACAAACCGAAGGTAGCGCGATTGACCAGCGATGTCTTCCCCTCAGCGACAGTGAACTTGTCGATAAAGTTACCCTGTGCATCCAGCGAGGGATGGTTTGGAAAGTTGGTGTTTAGCACCAGCAGTGAATTATCGGCTAGATCGTCGAGCCCCAGTAGTTGATAGGCCTGTATCATTACCGCCAGAGCGTCACTTGAAGCAGGTGTCTGAGGGAAGTTTTCGATCACATAGCGGCCGCGATTGGCGGCTGCTAGATAAGAGCCGCGTTTAAAGTAGTAGTTGGCAACGTTAATCTCATATCGAGCCAGTCGTGCTCGCAGGTATAACATCCGCGCCTTGGCGTCAGCTGCGTAAGCGCTGTTGGGATAGCGTGATAACAACTGCCGGAAGTCTTCGAATGACTGCAGTGCCGCGCCGGGATCGCGCATAGTTTCATCGGTGGGCAAAAAGCGGTCGAGAAAGCCTTCACTATCAGCATAATTGGCCAGCCCTTTAATGTAGTAAGCATAGTCGACGCTTTGATGCAGCGGGTGCAGTCGAATAAAGCGATCGGCGGCGGCAACCGCTGCATCCGGTTCATAGTTGCGATAGTGCGCATAGATGATTTCTAGCTGCGATTGCTCCGCATAGGGCCCGAAAGGATAGCGGGACTCTAGTAATTGCAAATTCCTCACCGCCATCGAGAAGTTCTCTGACAGCAGATTTCCCTGAATGGATTCATAGAGCAATTGCTCCGTGGTTTCCTGGGGAATCTCTTCTTCCGAGGAACAACCGCCCAGCAAGACGCTGAACAGGATAAGGCCGGTGGTCAAAATTACAGATTTAACAAGCATATTCATTAAGCGTATTCCACGCATTCCTATACAATAGTCCGGCGGCAATATGCCGGCGGCGGCTAATCGAGCCCTGTCGACGGCCAGAGTCGCAACTGGTCTGACAAAAGCTGATCGAAAAAGTGCCCGTATTTAAACACAGGCAGTGCTGCGCATAAAGCGCTAGTGTGCTTAATTAGGCTGGTGAGTTAGGTGATGGTGGCCACAGTGGCCGCTGCGCGCAGCGTCCGAGGTGATCGGTGCTAAAAAGAGAGTAACTATGGCAGAGACAATAGCCCTACAGGGCCGCATCAGCGAACTAATGGATGGCATGCGCTTCGACGCGGCGGCGGCCCAGCTGTTTCCAGATTATTCCCGGGCTAGGTTGCAGCTGTGGATTAAAAGTGGAGAGCTGACAATAGATGGCGAGCACAGAAAACCCCGAGAAAAAGTGATCCCTGATCAGCTATTGATATTGGATGCCCAGGTCGATAACGAAGAGCGCTGGCAGGCCGAGGACATTAGCCTGGACATTGTCTATGAAGATGACAGCCTGCTAGTAGTTAACAAACCGGTGGGTTTGGTGGTTCATCCAGCTGCGGGTCATGCCTCTGGAACCTTACTTAATGCACTGCTGGCTCACGACGCGAATTTAGCTAGTGTGCCCCGCGCCGGCATAGTGCACCGTCTGGACAAAGACACTAGCGGCCTGATGGTAGTGGCCAAGACCTTGCAAGCGCAAAACCACCTAGTGAATCAGTTGCAAGAGCGCACCGTTAGTCGTGAATACGAGGCGGTGTTGTTTGGCACTTTGATTGGCGGCGGCACGGTAACGGCTGATGTCGGTCGACATCCTCAGCAACGTGTCAAAATGGCGGTAGTGGAAGCCGGTGGTAAGGAGGCCATTACTCACTACCGTATAATTCAGCGCTACAACCATCACTGCCATGTTCGCTGCATGTTGGAAACGGGCCGCACCCACCAAATTCGCGTGCATATGGCCCATATTAAACATCCGCTGGTCGGAGACCCACTCTATGCTGGGCGGCCGCGCATACCCAAGGCTGCCAGTGAGGCGCTTATCACCGGGCTTAGAGCCTTTAGCCGGCAGGCACTGCACGCGCGGCGGCTGTCACTAGTGCACCCACTCAGCGGTGAACAGGTGAGTTGGGAGGTGGCATTACCAGAGGATTTTAGCGGTCTGTTGCAGTTGTTAAATAGTGAAGACAGCAGTGACTGAGTCAGGCTCCATCGATGTTAGAGCCAACCCTACAGCCGGCGTTCAGCTGGCTTCTTGCTTGATTCAAGCGCAGTGGCCGGCGCCGGCCAATGTCGTTGCTTTGACCACTACCCGATTGGGTGGTTTTAGCACAGCCCCTTTCGATAGCTTCAATCTGGCGCTGCATGTCGGCGACAGCGAGCAGGCGGTATTGGCCAACCGGCGGCAGTTGCTAGCGCAATGTGCCGGTCTCGAGCGCATTCAATGGCTTGAACAGGTGCACGGTACCGAGGTGGTCACAGCGCCGGCTGCGGTGACCGCCGCCGATGCTTGTTATACCCAGCAGCCAGCGCTGGCCTGCGCAGTGATGACCGCAGACTGTCTGCCAATAGTGTTTTGTGACGGCGCTGGCCGCGAAGTGGCGGCGGCCCATGCCGGTTGGCGCGGGCTGCTGGCGGGGGTACTCGAGGCCACGGTGGCACGCTTTAGTGCCGGCCCTGAACAGCTACTGGCTTGGATCGGCCCAGCCATCGGCGAGCGTTATTTTGAGGTGGGCGCGGAGGTGCGCCAGGCGTTTATCAATGTTGCAAATGCTGCCGATAGAGAAGCTACCGATGGTGCCTTCAGGGCTAGCAAACAACGCCAAGGCCACTATTTTGCAGACTTAGCTGCCCTGGCGCGGCTTCGCCTCCGCGCGATAGGGCTGCGGCAGTGTTACGGTGGCGAGCAGTGTTGTTATCAGCAAGAGGCGCGTTTCTTTTCCTACCGGCGACAGGCAACGACCGGCAGAATGGCAACATTAATCTATAAGCTACCGATTTAGCGGCTTGGTTTGTTGTCGCGGTTCTAGGACATAAGCTAACTAGCCCTATTTTAGCCATTAATATTCACTAGCCTACAAAGGTAATCGCGGCATGCGTATTGATCGTCTAACCAATCAGCTACAGATTGCAATAGCTGACGCGCAATCCCTGGCGTTGGGTAAAGATCACAGCCTTATTGAACCTAGTCATTTGCTGTCGGCGTTACTCAAGCAAAAAAACGGTACCGTACGGCCCTTGATTACTCAGGCCGGCGCCAACGTTTCGACATTAACGAAGTCGCTGAATCGTGAGTTGGCGGCTATGGCGACAGTCGATGGTGCAGCGGCTGATATTCATATGTCCAATGAATTGGCGCGGGTGCTTAATCTTGCGGACAAACTGTCGCAGAAAGAAAAAGATGCCTACGTATCATCGGAATGGGTGTTGCTGGCTATGCTCGACACCCAATTGTCAGTCAGTCGTTTGCTGCAGGTAGCGGGACTTGATAAAACCTCATTACAAAGAGTGATAGCGCAGCTGCGCGGCGGTGAGTCGGTCAGCGACCCCGCCGCTGAAGAGGCGCGCCAGGCGCTAGAAAAATACACGATTAACCTGACCGAGCGCGCCGAAGCGGGAAAGTTGGATCCCGTTATCGGCCGCGACGATGAAATACGTCGCACTATTCAAGTGCTACAGCGGCGCTCTAAAAATAATCCGGTACTGATCGGCGAGCCGGGTGTGGGCAAGACCGCTATTGTTGAAGGTCTGGCTCAGCGAATCGTCAACGGCGAAGTCCCGGAGGGTTTGAAAGGCAAACAATTACTATCGCTGGATCTGGGGTCGCTGCTGGCGGGGGCCAAGTATCGTGGCGATTTTGAAGAGCGACTCAAATCCGTATTGAGCGAACTGGATCGTCAGGAAGGCAGGGTCATACTGTTTATTGACGAGATTCACACCGTGGTGGGAGCTGGCAAGAGCGAGGGTTCTATGGATGCGGGCAATATGTTAAAGCCTGCCCTGGCCAGGGGTGAGTTGCACTGTGTGGGAGCCACGACCCTGGACGAATATCGCCAGAACATCGAAAAAGATGGCGCGCTGGAGCGACGTTTTCAAAAGGTTCAGGTCGATGAGCCTAATGAGGAGGATACCATCGCGATTCTACGCGGACTCAAAGAGCGTTATGAGGTTCACCACGGTGTCGATATTAGCGACGCTGCTATTATCGCTGCGGTCAAGCTGTCACAGCGCTACATTACCGATCGGCAATTGCCCGATAAAGCGATCGACTTAATCGACGAGGCGGGCAGTCGAATTCGCATGGAGATCGACTCTAAACCCGAAGATATGGACCGTTTAGAGCGACGCTTGATTCAGTTGAAAATTCAGCGTGAGGCGGTTAAAAAAGACACTGACAGTTCGGCAAAAAAACAGTTGGACATACTCAATCGAGATATTGAGAAAGCAGCGCGGGAGTTCTCCGACCTAGAGGAAATTTGGGAAACTGAAAAGGCTGCGCTGCACGGTTCACAAAAAATCAAAAGTGACTTGGAACAGGCCCGGCTGGAGCTAGAGTCTGCGCGCCGGGCCGGTGATTTAACGCGGATGTCAGAGTTGCAGTACGGTCTGATACCGGAGTTAGAAAAAACCCTGGATATGGCCGGCCAAGCGGAGATGATGGAAATGACGCTGCTGCGCAACAAAGTTAGCGCCGAAGAAGTCGCCGAAGTAGTTGCCCGATGGACCGGTATTCCCGTGTCCAGAATGTTGCAGGGCGAACGTGAAAAGTTGCTGTATATGGAGCAGTCCTTGCATCAGCGAGTTATTGGTCAGGCGGCAGCGGTAACGTCAGTTTCCGATGCGGTGCGGCGCTCGCGAGCGGGGCTGTCCGATCCCAATAGACCCAACGGTTCATTTTTATTTTTAGGTCCTACTGGGGTCGGTAAAACTGAGTTGTGTAAGGCCTTGGCTACGTTTTTATTCGATAGTAGTGACGCGATGATTCGCATCGATATGTCTGAGTTTTTGGAAAAACACTCTGTGGCGAGGCTAATAGGTGCACCTCCAGGTTATGTGGGCTACGAGGAAGGTGGTTACCTAACAGAGGCGGTGCGCCGCAAACCTTACTCCGTTTTACTACTAGACGAAGTCGAAAAAGCCCACCCTGATGTGTTCAATATACTACTACAGGTATTGGACGATGGTCGATTAACCGATGGTCATGGTCGCACCGTAGACTTTCGCAATACCGTTATTGTTATGACCTCAAACTTGGGATCGGATCTGATTCAAGACCTTTCTAGTGAATCGAATTACGAACAAATGAAAACGGCGGTAATGGAAGTGGTCGGTGGACATTTTCGCCCAGAGTTTATCAACCGAATCGATGAGACGGTGGTGTTTCATCCATTGGGACAGCAGCAGATTCGCGGTATCGCAACGATCCAAATGGACCTACTGCGCGAGCGTTTGCGTGAGCGCGAATTACGCCTGGCGGTCAGTGAACAGGTAATGGATAAGTTGGCTGCAATGGGTTTCGATCCAGCTTACGGCGCTAGGCCACTAAAGCGGGCGATACAGCAATACTTTGAAAATCCACTGGCCCAAGATATTTTGAGCGGAAAATTTTCCCCCGGCGATGAGATTCAATGCCATCTTAATGCGGCCGAAGACGCGGTGGAATTTTCTGTTTAATCAGCTCGCAAAGTGTACCACCGCGTCCCCACAGTTTTGTCTTGTAAGCCGTTAATCAAAACTATCGACTTAAGTAAAAGCCGGTAGCTCTTACAGCTAGGCCTTAGTGCTGTTATTCAATATTCTAGGCGGTAGAAAGTGCATGCTCTTATTTGAGGCATGCCATGTGGTGAATCATTATTGTGACCAGGTTTTGCACCTAGTTTGATGGCGGCTGTCAAAGGCTGCTTGAAAGGATGAAGAGCTAATCTAGGCGAATGCCTGTGGGTGCGGTCCTGCCGACAATACTGCCGGGTAAAAAAATGGCTACAGACTTTAATTTAGCAGTCGTTGAATTTGTTAATCGTCAGCCATTAAACTTAATATATCATTAACACTTAATTTTGCTGAATCGACGGGCGTTTGCGCGTTGACCTGCGCGCCCTTGCTCGGTAAGAAAGCGCTTGCTGCCGTCAGTATCAGTCATGCGTACTCTGATTCCATCCAGCGCTGTTAAATTGTGTTTGGCCTGCCTACACAGTGCGGGATCTTTTTTCGGTGCTGCCAGCACCATGGTCGGCAGCGTTTGCTGAACTTTTTGAGCCGGCGCTTTGGTGCTGGGTGCTACATCTTCAGTTATAGCTTCAGTTATATCGTCAGTTACATCTTTAGTTGCAGCCCCAGTTATGGCTACAGCACTGCTTTTACCCGGAGCAAACGTGATAAACACCGAGTCGACTGCCAGCAGCGGAGGGTCTGAATACTGCAGCTGTTCTTTATCGTTGGTTCAGCGATAATGGCCGGTGGCTGACGCCGGTGACAAGTAGGCATAGCACAGTACAAAGTAAGGCTAACGGGCGTGGCTGTAATTCATGGAGGTGGCCTCCGGGTATGTCAGTGTTAGGGTGTTAATTATGGCAAAGTTCCCCAGCTGGCACTGGCCAAAAGTATCTATTTCAGGGAAGAATCGGTTAATTAACGCTTTTTTTGTCGTTATTGACCGTAAAGAGTTGACTTTATTTGATACTAATTCAGAATCCCTCACTGTTGATGGCCAATAGTCACTACTTACCGGTAGTGGTTGTTAGCGTCGAGTCCTTACTTACCGGTATTGACTATGGGACGCTCCCTTCACTCTGCAAACACACAACCCGTGTTGCGAGAATGCCGCCGATACACTACCCGTGTATGGCAAGAGACTTATGTCTCATGGCGTTATCGCCCGGTGTGTTCCCAGTTTTGAAAGAGGGAGACACTGGTTTTGGTTGTGAGGTTTGTATCTCACCAGTAATTCACCGACACCGTTTATTGTATTCTCAATTGAGAAGCGATAACTGATGCTCAGTCTATTTGCTGCGTTGGTACATCCCCACATTATATAAACGCTATACAGCGAGGAATACACAGTGGAGATGTTATCTGGCGGTGAAATGATCGCCCGCGCACTGGAAGACGAAGGTGTTGAATTTATTTTTGGTTATCCCGGCG
>JBLHLU010000107.1:0-12059 GCA_047623385.1 Paraglaciecola psychrophila | reverse complement strand
CAGCGGTACTTTGGCCTTGGCCCGCGTTTTCCTGTGTTTGTCTTGTCCGTTCTGTAGCGTTATTGACTGACGTTCCAAACGATAGGGGATATGCCGGTAGCGCATAAGCCCCAACATTTTTCGAGTATAAGGCGAGCCTGGGGCACCCATTAATTGCTGTATTTTTTTTGCTTGTGCCATGGATAGTGCTCCTAAGTTTCATGCCGCGATGGCGGCGCTGCGGGTGGGTCCGCTTACTGATTACATTTTGATAACACCCCAGTCGCGGTGCACCGGGGCCGAAGTCATTGTACTGTGGCGTGATGGGTTTATTGCTGAGCCGTGTTAAGCGGTGGTTAACGCGCTACCAGACCTTCTTTTTTCAGCCGCCACAGTAGTACGTCGAGTCGGTCTTGACCAAAAAAGGCTTCGCCTTTATAGGCAAAGGTAGGTACACCCCAGTGCCCGGCCGCGGCGTGGGCCTGTTGATTAATTTCGATTTCTGCCTCCAACTGATCACCGCTGTCGAGCAGTTGCACATCTAACTGCGCTATCTGTAAACCGGCCCGAGCAGTGGCATCAGTCAAATGGTTAGCCTCATGCCAATTGTTGGTGCCGCCCCAGATCAAACTGGAAATCTCGTCGGCAAACTCGATACCTTTGCCCTGCTGCGCAGCGAGTATACCGAGCTGGGTCAGCCGCTTAATATGAGGTTGATGCTGGTGAGTTTGACGCAGACCCTGATCGTCGATGTACTGATCAACGGGGTCGGGCTTGGGCCAGCAGAAAGGTAGCTCTAAATACTCCGCCACCCGGAATATATCGGTCATAAAATAAGAGAACCACAGCGGGTCAACACTGTGAAAAAATTCTGGGGTGCGCACTGCGATCGGATACACCGGCCGAAAATTGACCTGCAGCTGATACTCGCTCTGCCACTGACGCAAGCGCTTGGTGGCGAGATAAGACCAGGGGCTTCTAAAAGACCAAAACACATCAATTTCCATGAGTTCACTCATCACCGTTTCCTGTTTATTTGTTATTTGTTATTTGTTATTTGTTATTTGTTATTTGTTATTAACTGTCAGTATAAAGGCAGTTCGGCGCTAGCAAAGTGCAGTACTTGCCACTGTTAAGGCGGTAGCTGCAGACGGTCGATTTTGGCCCGACGAAAACGCCAATAGCTGCCACTCGCGAATGATCTCGTGGCAGTCTCCATCACCTCGCGGCCACCCTGCGCGCCATATCAACACCAATCCAATGGCCGACTGACTGCCCATAGTGCTGATCAAACCAGTGCTAGCAATACCCAGAGCGGGCAATAATTGCTCTGCCCTGCCCCTTGTTAGCAACGCTAAAAAGACTTCGCTGCCCACTGAGCTGGATTATGGCGCCGCCGATGCCATCGCGCACTTCCCTCAGCGCAGATGCACTCACAGGCCGGTAATACGCAGGTAGCGCAGCGCCGCCGCTATCTCGCTGGCATAAGGCGAGCCCAGATGGCCAAACAAGGTGTCATTGTCGCTGAGGGTGGCCTGCAGGGTAACGCCCTTGCTTATTTCAACCACCACTGCTGCTAACAGCGGCAACGAGTGTGCATTATTTTTAAGCGGCCAGTAATAGCACAAGCTAATATGCGAATCATCTTACCATTGTGCAATCACCGGCGCGGCGCTACTGCGGATTGTCCTGAATGAACGTTATCGTTAACTGCGCCAACTGGACTGGCGAGTGCTCCTGCAAAAAGTGCCCCGCCCCTTTAATAGTGGTATGGGGTTGGCCCTGGGCGCCGGGTACCGAGGCCATAAAACGTTTTTCGCCACCGGCGGTGACCGGGTCTGAATCGGAAAATGCACAGAGCATGGGCTTTTGCCACTGCTCAAATACCGCCCACGCCGCGCGATTGTCGGCGATGGCAACATTGTCAGGAAAAATCGGTACTAAGCTTGGAAACTGCCGGCCGCCGGCGAGGTAGCTTTCGTCGGGGAAAGGCGCGCCATAGGCTTTTTGTTCTGCCTCTGAGAGCAACTCGCCATTGCTCATGGTGAGCACGCTCTGAGGTGAAAACCCGGTAGATTCTGAGCAGTATTTTACCCAATGCATAAAACCCATGCCGCTGCTATCGCCGGCCATCGCCATACCCATCGCTAGCACATTGGCGGCTACTGGCAGTGAATCGTAATAGGCCTGCATTGGCTTACTGGCCTCTTCAAACTGCTCAGCAGCCACGCCCTGGGCGTCGGGCAGGCCGGTGTTGGCAACTACAATGCGGGCGAAACGATCGGCATTTTCAGCGGCGACCCGCAGCCCGATTAACCCACCCCAATCCTGACAGAATAAGTTGATACCGCTCAAGGCTTTTTGCGTCAGCAGGCTTGTGACCCAAGCTACATGTCGGGCGTAGGTGTAATTTTCTCGCAGCGTGGGCTTGTCCGACTTGCCAAAACCGATTAAGTCAGGGGCAATAACCCGGTAACCCGCGGCAACAAAAAGCGGCACCATTTTACGGTATAAATAAGACCAAGCGGGCTGGCCGTGCATTAACAACACCACCTCAGCGTCGGCGGGCCCCTCATCGATATAGTGCATGCGCAATTCGCCGCCCTCACCGTCGTCAAGCTGCACATAGTTGGGCGCAAAAGAATAATCGGGTAGGTTATCAAAACAGTTATCGGGAGTGCGTTTAAATTTCATTGTCGTTATCCTTATACTGTCGTTGTTCTTATACTGTCGTTACTTTGATATGGTCACAGCATTTTTTCCAAATACTCGGCGGTTACTTATAAGCGCTACTAGCTGGGCTTAGCAGGACGCCCATAAATCGCAATATCGACAAAGGCAGCAATCAACGCCAGCAACATAAACAACAACAGCCGTGGATCGCTAAGGTACAGTGAGGTTTCCACCGGATAGGCAATAGTCTTGGTCAGCGCTGCCAGCTTGAAGGCGTGACGCGGTCCGATAGCAGGGTTGGTAATAATTTCCAACAGCGTGCGCTTGCTGCGGTAGCGAACCAGCACAGCGGTGTCCCAGCCCTCGGCATTGTCTATGCCGGCAACATCAATAGTAAAATTCAGACCACTGGCATAGAAGATCGGATGGCTGGCCCGAAATAGCAACTCACGGTACATATGTTCCATGTAGTGCGCCATGTAATCATCAGCGCTGGCCCCTGGGCTAAAGCCTGGCATGACCGGCGGGTGTTCGTCCTTGTCGATATTATTAACCATTAAGAATTGACGTCCGCTATCGTTGCGAAGGAAGTCTTGCATAAGCTGTCGGCGCTTAGGCTCAATACCCTGACTGTCAAAGAAGGTCATCGCCTCATCAACTTCCTGATCGCTTAGCGGACCGCCCAGATCGGTATACCAAAAGCTAAATAGCAGCCAGATCACCGCGGGCACAGCCCATAGTATTAGACGTTTGTTCATTGTTAGTCCCTGGCCCTAATGCCCACTGTTAATTATTATCAACGGCCGTCGCCGAACACCAGCTAGGCGTTTATTACGGTTAAACCTAAACTATAGGCATGATTAATGTCAATACAATTAATATGCAATTCACTGTGGCTGAAAGCAGGCACAGAACATCGGTAAGTCAGTGGGGAGGGAAGACCCGCATCGGTGCCAAGGCAGATCGATCAGAGGGGTCCTGTAGATCGAATGTCAATCTGAACGCAGACACTAGCGCTTGGTTACTAACGGTTGAGCGGGGGGACTTGCTGGCAACGTAGTGATGGGGCGGTAGCTTGGTCGCATAGCGGCAACATAAAAATTCGACCAGTACTACAGGGTAGCTATACCAACACTACACCGAAACAACACCGTAACTACAGCGCCACTACACAAACGCTAAAACAGCATCGAAAGACACTGTTTAATCTGCTGCGATTAACAGCGCCACTGTATCGACTACAATCGCTATCGCCTCGACCAGACTTAAACCCTGCTCTTCACGCAGACGGTGCCAAGCCTCCGAAGAAGAGACCATATCTACAGCCTCCCGTCGGGCCGCCGTCAGAGCTTGCAGTTCTGGTAGCCAATCGTCCAAATCGAGACGCAGGTTGCGCTGGTTGCGATGATAATGTTTTTGTAAGCTCGGTGATTTCCAAGCGTGGGCTCGGGTCGACTGCATTAGTGATTTGTGCTGTTCGTAGCCATCGGCGTGGCGTTCAATCGCATGCTGCAACCGCTGGGCTAAGCTGCCGCTGCGATCGCCACCGGCAAAAAAAGCCTGATAGCTATCGCGCAACTGTTGATCCAATGCGTCAAACAGACTGTCCATGTCGGAAAACTGACGAAACAGCGTGCGTATACCCACTCCAGCCCGAGCCGATATTTGCTGCGCGGTTGGCACCAAAGTGCCCTCTTCGATCAGCACCAACAGAGCGTCGACAATAGCCTGTCGACTGCGCTTACTGCGCTGATTACGGCCATCAATTTTAGTCGCGGTAGCCGTTTTTTTATCGGTCATAACACAGTTCTTAAGGGTTAAGAAAATCGGATATTGGTTAAACACCCGCCATTAGCGGCACATCACTGCCAACCGTCAACGGCGAGCGCACTAGGTATACCATTGTACCCCGCCATGCTTACAACCGTACATAGCGGACAAGAGCTACAACTACTCTATGGCCAAGCGCTTAGTCGATTAACTCTTGGTTTCAATATTGAGCTGTCCCGCCAAACCGGCGCTGCGGTGCACCTGGCTGGCCTGATACTAGCGGTCGCTAACATGGCCTTTTTACTGGGGTAGGTAACGATCGCCACCCTGTGCCATAACGCCTCAACTTCACCAAGTATTAGCCGGCTAACTTGGCCACTAAAGATGCCGCTGCCGCCCACTTTTGCAATATGGGCTTGGACTTCCCGAGCATAAATCGCATAGGCCTGTGCCCCAGACAACGTTGTTTCGCGGCCATCCTGGTACTGCGCTTGGTCTTTAAATTTTAACAAATTCACCCTCTGAATAGGGCTGTCTGTGTCACCTTCCAAAATCCCTGCAATTGCGCCTCCCTGGGGTTCAGTTTGTTTTCTAGCTGTATGATGATACTCCGGTAATCAGTTGAGGTTAATCGATTGGGGGGTAATCGATTGGGGTAGTCGATTGGGGTAGTCGATTGGGGGTAATCGATTGGTGGGTCGTCGACCGGGGGTAATCGATTGGGGGTAATCGATTGGGGGTAATCGATTGGGGTAATCGATTGGGGGCTAAGCTGTCGGGTTAAAAATCAAGCGCCGCAAAGCAGACGCCTTGGTGCTGGCGATTGGGCTAGATCAATAAATATATTGGTCTTCTGGCTCATTGCGCCGCGGCGCAATCACGGGGTCTGATACGTAACTAACAAGCACTTAACCAGCAGGGGGCTAGTCGGGTTAGGCGAAGTCACTCGGGGATTCATAAACCGCGACCGCATCACTAGTGGCATTGAAAATGCCACTAGTGATGCGAAGGCTACAATAGCCGATTATAAAGAGCCCATTGTAGGGCTGCGGTGTAACGGCCATACAGACCAGCGCAGCTGCCCTGCAGACAGTACCGCTATTGCGCTTTTGCTGCAGCTGCGCGCATCACCCGCAGGAAGTTACCACCCCATATTTTATTAATATCCAGCTGACTGTAACCTCTGGCTAATAACCCGGCGGTCACATTCATCGCCTCACTGGCGTCCACATAACCGTCAATACCACTGCCGTGGTTAAAGTCGGTGCCAATACCGACGTGCTCAACACCAATGCGCTTAACCACATAGTCGATATGATTGAGCATCAGCTCAACAGAGCTGGGGCCTAACAAACCACTGACGGTGGTGAGAAATTTAGTCTGAATCTCGGTATCGTCTATTTCCCAATACAGCTCAAAGGGGTAATAATAATCTTCGGCAACACCGGCTTCGCGACGAGCGACGCGAATCTGACCATCGAGAGCTTGGTTGGTGGAATCGTATAAATAGGCTTTAAACGGGGCGATATGAATAACACCATCGAGCTCACCGATACGATCGATTTCTTCATCGGACAGGTTGCGACTGACGTCGGTCAAGGCCCTAACATTGGAGTGGCTGGCAATGACCGGCGCGGTAGACAGCGCCAACACTTGCATTGCCGCTGCCTTCGACAGCTGAGAAATATCGACTACCGCACCAAGGGTATTGATACGAGTAATAGCCGCCCGGCCGAGATCAGACAAGCCGCCGTGCTCCTCCACCGGTTCGTGACGCCCCAGCTCGCCGATATAAATCGGCCGAGAGGAGTCGGCAAAGGCATTGTGACCCATATGGGTTAGCGCAAATAACCGTACGCCATCGGCGTAATACTGATCCAGTTTGTTAACATCACCACCGAGAATACGGGCATTCTGAAAACCGAGAATTAACGCGCTTTTTCCCGCTGCATGGGCGCTGAGCAATTCCTCGGCGCTGCGAGCAATAACCGTATTATTGCTCGGATCGGCCACTAGCGCTTGCACTGATGCCAACTCCGCCTGAGCCTTTTTGTCAGCTTCGGCATAGGCCTCGGGGGTTCTACCACCGGGACCTACAGCAATAGACATCACTACTGCATCAACACCACCGGCGCGCATTTTTTCTGGCGATACTTTCGACAGGCCATCGGCACCGACATAGCGGTCCTCTTGGCCGGGAATTTCGATATCGGCGTGAGCGTCGAGCACCAGCGCTGCGCTGTGAATGCTGGCCAAGTCGACATCGGGCTGGATAAGGGTCGCATCACTAGGGCTAACAACGGTGGCCACAGGGGTGGCTGCAGCTGACTCATCGGTGTTCTCCGCCGACGGGGTACAGGCACTCAGACCGGTTATTGCCGCTGCTAACAGCAGCGATTTGCAGGTAATAGACATTCAGTTTATCTCCAATGCAGCGCGCTTAGGCAGCTCTGCCATCACCCGCTAAAGTATATGAAAGTGGTGCTGACAAACTCTGCGTCCACTCCCTAATTTATTATTAGTTCTAGCTTAGTTGTCGCCGCTTAGCGCGATAAAGCAAATAAAATGGCGTCACCACCAATACCGTCAGCAGTAGTAATAGAATATTACCACCGAGGCGATCGCGCAGGCCGTTGAGCACAACTTGGCGAATTTGGTCATAACCCTCGGCAACCGGCAACACCCCGTTGGCGGCACTGTAATCTTGGTAGTGCTGCAACATTTGCTGCATCCGTGCAGGCATGGCGGCGGCGAGATCTTCGGTTTCGCCGGGGTCAGTGACAATATTAAACAGGTGCCACTGGCCATCTCCCAGCGGTCCGCGATTAATCACAATTTTGTGATCGCCCATAAACAACGCAGCGTTGCCAGCAAGCTCGTAGCCCACCGGCTCGTCACTTTGATAAACCCTCGGTACAACGCCCTCTATTAGCGGCAGTAAATTGCGGCCGACAATCGGCTCTACTTGGCGCCCAGCATAACGCTGCCTCGGCGCATCAACGCCGGTCAGGGCCAAAATAGTGGGGGCAATATCGGTCACGTAGCTAAAGGCACTGGTCAGGGACGCGCTGGCAACTATGGGTTCACCAGCAATAATAAGCGGTACCCGCATGCCGCCCTCACCGGCATAAAATTTGTAATAGGCCAGTGGTGAAGCCGCGGCGCTGGCAAAACTGGGGCCGATGGAGTTAAAACTGCCCTTTAATCCGAGGGTTTCATAGTCATTGTTATAACCGGACAAACGCAGCCCCATGCGGCTGCCAAAGGTGGTCGGTGTATCTGAGCCAGAGGCCTCGCTGCCGTTGTCCGAGGTGAAAATAAATACCGTATTTTGGTAGCGCCCGCTGCGTTTAAGATGCTCTATTAAGCGGCCGATATGGTGGTCCATAGCCTCGATCATCGCCGCGTAAACCGCCATCCGCTTGGAATGATAACGTTGCTCTTCGGCATCCAGCGAATCCCAATCGGCACTGCTGGACATTTCTACCATCGGTGTGTCAGCGGGTATCAACCCCAGTTCGATAGACCGCTTGCGGCGCTGCTCACGCAGCTGCTGCCAACCACCGTCATAAACCCCTTCATAGCGATCAATAAAGGCCTGCGGTGCCTGCACCGGTATGTGTACCGCTTGAAACGGCAGATAGGCAAAAAATGGCCGTTCGTCGGCGTTGGAGTCAATAAATTCGATGGTCTTGTCGACAATAAAACGCGAGGAGTAAAAATCCTCGGGCAGTTTATATTCTTCGCCGTCGGCAAACCAGTTGGCCTTTTCGTAGATAGGTATATAGGGCCGCTGCTCCCAGTTGTCGGCTCCGGTGTCGGCCATGGCCACGGTGCGTTCGAAACCCCGGCGGCTCGGCAATAGCGCCGGGGTTTTGCCCAGATGCCACTTGCCAGCCATATAGGTATGGTAACCAGCGTCTTGCAATAGCGTCGCTAGAGTTACCACGTTGTGACCTAAAGTACCTTGATAATTAGCGTGCCGGCGCTGCTCCGGAGGTATCGCCTCGGGAATATTGGGTACGCCATTGCGGTGGCTGTCGACCCCGGTTAACAGCATCGCCCGGGAGGGGGCGCAACTGGCGGCAGTGTGGTAGTTACTAAAGCTGATGCCCTGGCGTGCCAGCGCCGACAGTGAAGGCGTACTAATCTCACCGCCGTAAGGCGCCAAGTCGCTAAAGCCAAGATCGTCCGCCACTATCAACACAACATTGGGAGCGGCGACTCTAGTGGGAATCGAGCCAAAATCTAGCCCAGGGTAAAAAGCAGGGGCTGCCCGATCACCGCGCTGCATCCCTTCCGGTGCGCTGCTACTGACAAAGGGATTTTGAGCGAAAACCGGTGCCGCCAGCACTACAGATAGTAGTAGCACCGGCAGCGGCAGCGGCAGCGGCAGCGGCAGCGGCAGCGGCAAAAAAAGCGAACAGACAGAGCGCAACAACATCACAATTTATTCCTTCTCAGCCAGTCGCCTAGAGCTCAGTAATAGCAGTAGCGCAACCACTACTTCGACCACCACCATCTGCGGTGCCAGCGAGGCGTCGTGTAAAATCCACGCCAGCAACCGAAATAGTGCCGCCAGCGACAACATCAGCGCCGGCGCATAAAACCAACTGCGTCGCGCCGTTACCAGAGCCAGTAATATCATCAATCCCATGCTTAAAAACAGCGCCCCAAGATCACCAATCTGTGATCCCCTGGCGAGGCCGTCCAACAGTGGCATGGCTAATTGTGCGGCGGCGTCGGCAGGATTAATCGCCCAATTGAGCCCCATCATCACAAACAAAATAGCTGGCAGAGCAACAATGATTCGAAGAATTTTATTGGTCACAGGTTAGAGTCCCTTTATGTTGTTATCAATATATGGCTGGGTCCTGAACACTAGCAATAGCTCGCGGCTGAGCAGACTAACACAGATTCAGCAACCGCACAGCGCCAGCCACAGCCCCGTTATTTTTTGCGCAGATGGCCATACAGCATTTCCTCAGCAAACTCGATACATTTGAAATCCAGCAATTGCGCGTGTTTTTCCATACGCCGATAGAGCGGCATTTCGATCGACCAGGGCCTGCTGTAAACTAACGGGTCAGTCATGGTAGCCCGGTACTGAATATGATTTGGCCCCATCGGCGTGTAGCGCTCGACCACTGTTAGCTGCTCCGAATGATGATTGCCGGCGCTGTCCAGCCAGGTACTGGGCAGCTGGCCAGTTACCACAACAACAAAAGTATCCCCCTCCCAGTGACCGAGGTTATGCCCCATCCAACTGTCGACCTGAGCAATATAGTCGGGCCTGTTCATATGCACAATACGATCGGCACCGGCAAATTCATAGGTAATTAGCGTTGCATCTGGGGCCTGAGAAATTTGCAGTGGAAACGGCAGGTAGGTGGCCCGCGGCACCCCGGGCAAATAACACTTTACCACTGGGTCACGCGCCAGCCAGTTGGCTTGGTTGTCGAGTTTGGTTTTTAGGGCCTGCGGTAAATACGGTATTTTAGCGCCCTCAATCACCCCGATACCACCGGGGATAGCACCTAAAGCCCCCAGTGCCGCAACCGGTCCAGGCGCCGCCATATGCGCCTCGAGGTTCCAGTGAGCCGAACCCAGAGCCTGCCAAATACCATTGAGATCTGGCTTGCCGTCGGGGGTCCTGGCAAAGTTTTCTGCCTGAGTGTGTACGCTCAGTAGAGCCAGTAACAGCGCAGTGCCACTGATAAGCGCGGTAGTCTTTATCGACATAATTATTCTCGTTTTATTATTAGTAGCAGCCGCCTTTGCAGTATTCATTTGACTTTTGGCAGGCGGCACCTGCGATCGTCAAAGAGGGTTCAACTCGCTATTTTTTGCGGGTTAATTTTCCCGCTGGAGACGCTTCGTCGAGCCGCGCACCGGTGAGAATACTGACCATGGCGTAATTACCTTCATGACAGGCGTACTCATAAATTTGCCCCTGCGCTCGGGGCATATTGACCAGCGCAGTAAAGGGCTTAACAAAGGATTCGGGATCGTCTACGGTAAACTGATATACCATCTGGTCGTTGCCGACGCGGGTAAAGCGCTCAGTCAAGGTCATCGTATCGCCGGTGCCGGTGCTGTCAAAGACATTGAGCTGATCATTAAAATGCGTTGTTTCAACCACTAGCGTGTCATCCTCCCAATGCCCGCGAGATTCGCCACTCCAAGGTCTCATTTCAGCACCCAAACGCGGCCTGTTGTCGAGTGGAATAATGCGCGCATCATGAATCATCTCGGTCATCACGACTACATGACTGCGATTTTGAAAAATTTGCACATTGTTATTGTATAAACTGGGTACAAAGGGCGGCCCCGAATTAAAACCCTTTAAACAGCGCTCTGATAGGCCGCGGTCTTCCGGTCCGTTTTTAGCGATACCTCCCACTCGAAATCGCACCGGGTGGGTACTGGCAATATCCGGGCCTAAACCACCGCGTTGCACCACCGCCCCAACGGCCCGAGCTGGCAGTCGGCCATCGGCGGGGTCGAGAATCAGCGCAGTACGCAGGTCGTCGTTTTGGGCGTTGACCTCAAACCAAAAAGTGTTATAACCGCCAACACCGAAGGCGTCGCCGGTGTAGTCATCAGCCT
Organism: Paraglaciecola psychrophila; assembly: GCA_047623385.1. GTDB lineage: Bacteria > Pseudomonadota > Gammaproteobacteria > Pseudomonadales > Dasaniaceae > Oceanicoccus. The sequence continues at coordinate 1,028 of JBLHLU010000107.1, read as the reverse complement.
GTTTGAATCGGGCCGCTGTCTGTTTCCGTTTAACTAATAATTCCTGTTCACTGAGCTCAATTTTTTGCGCCTGATTTAACGGCCGCTGCATCGGTACATCGGAGGAAAAATTCCACACTCCACGCAAATTGGGCTGACCGTATTCATTTTTAGGCGCGCTATAGTTTTGCTCGGGTGCGGCAGCGAAGGAACCGCTGATTGCAGTAGCTAGTGCTGCGACCATCAATAACTTAGGGATGTTGTCGCGATTTAGGCAATAGTTCATTGACCTTTCCTTTTTGCTCGTATTGCGCGATGGGCGAAATAAACGGCTAGGGCTGGTAAATAAGGGCTAACTACTTGCTTTCGCAACTCGACCCTAGGGACCGGCAATCATTTTTATTATTGTGCAAACAAGACTATAACACTGATGATTGGGCTCTAAAAGCCCAGTGATTGTGACCAAATTGTTATGCTAACGGTATTAGTGCGAGCTGGAATACTCGCGCAGCGTACTGTGTTAAAGCCCTACTCTAACGAGCAATCGCTCTATGTTTGAACACCACGACATGACTCACCCTGTGACCCACTCTGTGACTCACCCTATGAACCACAGTAAGACTTAAACATTACCCACGCCAGCGCCAAAGCACCTATTGTATTTATCGAGCGTGCTGCTTCAATCACGAATTTAGTGGCCCGCCGAAAATAATAGCGAAACCTCAATAACCGCTGTCGGCGGCACTATTGGCTGATACTCAAAGAGTTGGGCCAGCTGTTCTGCATACTCACTCTTACGGTCAAAGGGAGTAAGCAATACCGCATCGCCTATACATCGTTTGACCATTTGATCTGGAACTCAATTTCTTCTTGCTCGCCCTCTCGCTCGTGCTCAATATTGAACCACGCCCTAACCGGTACATAGATACGCTCACCGGCAATCTGAATTTCAAACTTCTCACCATTTTCTAAGGCATCTGCCAAACGCCTAAGCTTTGCCACAAACTCTGCTGTTGAATAGTCTTTTTCAATATCTCTATTTTTCTTTT